>CAYTTY010000004.1:0-145935 GCA_964440935.1 uncultured Ignavibacteria bacterium
CCGGGTGGTGTGGGAGGGGTCCTCAGAAATCATTCTGAGGCCCCTATCCCGATTCGAGGTTTCTCCGGCGATCAGTAATCCTCCGGAAGCAAGATCGTCGTGATTGAGCGATCCCACTCGGTGATAATCCAAAACTTGATCCCCGCGGTCGATGTGTAGGTCGAGAGCAGCCTTGTACCGTTCTGGAGAGCCAACTCGTTGGCATCCCAGTCTTCCACGCAGACTTCGCCCCAGTCTCCCGAGGCCGGGTGCCCCACAGTTCTACTGTGGGAACTCCACAGTCGGAGTAACCGCTCAGAGCCCGCTTTGATCACCCCAAGAGACATCAACACTCTCCTCAAAAGTCTTCTACAACCACGGCCCGCCGCCAACAGACCCAACTTGTCCTCACATTGATCGAGGGGACGTGAACTGTGACGGTTTCGACGATGCGGTGGATGTTAATTATCTGTCGAATCACATCTACTTCAATGGGCCCGCGCCGTGCGATCCGTGTACATGCGATCCGTATCCGACAAGCTGTCCATAGAGCAGTCACATTGACCCGACTCTGAAGCCCGCGAGCACCCCAGTTCGCGGGCTTTGTCTTGAGTCAAAAAGTGCTCCCGGAGGCGGGGCGTGGAACGGTCATCGAGATCGATCCCGCCATGCTTTACGGGCAGTTCGGCACGGCTCACTGTGAATGAGGGTGCCCGTAGTACAATTCCTGACATACGCCGAGCTGGGGCTCGGCGGTCCGATAAAACTCCCCTGAATTTGTCTTTTTGTCAAAAACCCCTTGAACACGGTTGGACATCGTCGATAATCGCATAGATTGCAACGGCTGGTGTGCGTATAACGCAAAGTATGCGGGGGGAGAGTCACGCATCAGCGGCGTCATTTGTACTCATCTGCGAAAGGTCCATGTCAACCATGTCTTCTCCAACTGTTTCCGATAAGCCCAAACCCACTGCTGATAAGAAGCCGCGCGGCCACGTCGTTATCGATGTGGAGCGCTGCAAGGGATGCGGGTTCTGCGCGGAATTTTGCCCTACGGGCGTTTTAAGCATGAGTAAAGGATTCAATCTGAAGGGGTATCATCCTCCGGTTGTCATCAATTCGTCGAAATGCTCGGGTTGCGATTTGTGTGGAATGTACTGTCCGGACTTCGCAATCTATGGCGTCAAAGACACACCCAAGAAGGCGTAATCATGCCACCCACAGACACTCCCCACGTACTCACCGGGGCGCACTTTATCGACGGTGACCATGCGGCGGCCGAGGGAGCACTGGCGGCGGGAGCGAATTTTGCCGCCGGATATCCCATCACACCGTCGACTGAGGTCGTCGAACGACTCGCGGCCCGGTTTCCCACTACCGGTGGCGTGTTCATCCAGATGGAAGATGAACTGGCCGCCTCGATTGCCATCCAAGGGGCCGTGTGGGGCGGCGCCAAGGCAATCACCGTCACCTCCGGACCGGGATTCTCGCTGATGATGGAGCATCTCGGCTACGGGATTATGACCGAAACGCCATTTGTGCTGGTTAATGTCCAGCGCGGTGGGCCATCGACCGGACTGCCGACGATGCCGGCCCAGGCCGACATCATGCAGGCCAAATGGGGCAGCCACGGCGATTACGAAATCATCGCACTGGCACCGTCATCGCCGCAGGAGTGTTTCGATTTTGCCATCAAGTGCTTCAATCTGTCGGAAAAGTACCGGGTGCCGGTGCTTTTAATGATGGACGAATGCGTCGGTCATATGCTCGAACGCGTCATCATTCCCGAGCCGGATTCGATTCACATTCAGCCGCGTCACATGACCCAAAAGCCGTTCGGCGCCGAATACAAGCCGTACAGCACCGAAGAATGCGGCAACGGGTGCATGATCCCGCCGATGACCAAGGTGGGCATGGGGCACTACCCGCACGTCACCGGTTTGACCCACGATGATCGGGGCTATCCGAGCATGACGGTTGCGGCACAGAACAACCTGATGCGGCGGCTGACCAACAAGATCAAACAGAACGTCGACGACATCATCATGTTCGAAGAGACCGACACCGAGAACGCCGACGTGATCGTGATTTCATACGGTATTTCCTCGCGTGTCTGTCATCCGGCGATTGTCCGTGCACGCAAAGAGGGGCTGCGTGTCGGATTTCTCCGTTTGATTACGGTATGGCCATTCCCTGAACAACGCATCCGCGAATTGGCCCAATCGGTCGAAGCATTTGTTGTTGTCGAAATGAATCTGGGACAGATGGTACGTGAGGTGGAACGGTGTGCCGGCGGAAAGGCCTCGGTTCATTTGGTTGGTCACACCGGCGGTGGTGTTCACGATCCCGAGGACATCCTCGCAGCGATGCGGGAGGCAGTCGAATGAACAACCATACAGAGACTGACGTGTTAGTTGCCGAAACCGGCCTTGAAGACGTTGTCGAAGCGCATCCCACGATGGATTGGCTGCGTGAAGAGCGCATGCCGCATATCTGGTGTCCCGGATGCGGTATTGGGACATCGGTCAATTGTTTCACCCGGGCGGTCGAAGACTCAAAATTGAAGCGTGAGGATATCACGATCATTTCGGGCATCGGTTGTACCGGACGGGTCGCCGGGTACCTGCGGCTCGATTCGTTTCACACGACCCACGGGCGTGCGATCGCCTTTGCCACCGGGCTGAAACTCGCACATCCGAAAACGACGGTCGTCGTCTACTCGGGCGACGGTGACTTGTTTGCCATTGGCGGGAATCACTTCATCCACGCGGCGCGGCGCAATGTCGACATGACCGTGATTTGCGTGAACAACTTCAACTACGGTATGACCGGCGGCCAACTCGCGCCGACAACACCCGAGTTCTATGCCGCGTCGACAGCGCCGTTTGGCTCGACCGAGCTGCCCTTCAATCTGCCGTATCTTGCGCAATCATGCGGGGCGGTGTATGTCGCACGGTGGACCGTGTTTCATGTGCGTCAGCTTCAGAAAGCCATCAAAGAAGCGATGCTGAAGACGGGGTTCACGTTTATCGAGGTGCTGTCGCCGTGCCCGACGTTGTTTGTCAGGCGTAATAAGCTCGGCGGTAGCTTAGCCGTATTGCAAGACTACAAAGAACGCAGTGTGATCAAGCACGGGATCGATGCGCGCGAGGTCGACTTGATGCCCGACCAGCCGATTATTTGCGGCAAGTTTGTCGACACCAACCGGCAGAACTACATCAGAACCGCTGTTGAGCAAATGCAGCGAAAACTGGGTGACCAGTACCGGATTCCCGAAACATGGCAGGATGTGCTCTCATGAGTCGAATTGATATCAAGATCACAGGGTTTGGCGGCCAGGGTGTGATCATGGCCGGGATGATCATCGGCAAGGCGGCGTCGATTTACGACGAGCAGTATGCGACGATGATCCAGTCATTCGGGCCCGAGGCACGCGGTTCGGCCTGCTCGGCGCAGGTCATTTTGGATCGCGAACCGATTGCCTATCCGTATGTCAAAGCGCCGAAAATCCTGGTCACCATGAACCAGGATGCATTCAAGCTGTTCGCTGCACATCTGCCCGAGGACGGCATTCTGATCTATGAAGAAGACATCGTCGAGCCGAAGGGCATCTCCCTGCCGCCCGAGCGCATGTTCGGGGTTCCCGCAACGCGCATTGCCGAAGAGGTCGGCCGCACGATTGTGCTCAATGTGGTGATGGTTGGCTTCTTCGCCGCGGTCACCGGCGCGCTGACACTCGAGTCGGTTGAAAAGGCCGTACGCGCCTCCATCCCCGCCGGCACCGAAGCGATGAACCTCGATGCACTGTCGCGCGGGTATGAATACGGGCAAAAAGTGCTCACCGAGCGGGGGCAGGCGCTGGAGACGATCAATGTGTAGTAGTTGAACTGAAGAAGAGATACTTGTCGGGGCGCATTGTTGACACCGAGCTTAGTCGAGGTGAATGCGCCCTATTTATTTGGGTAGCAGCGAGCTCTGATCGCGGCCCCGCGAAGCGGGACGACCATTTCTCCGTGCAACGTTTCGACACGATATGCCATAGGACGGGTGCGTCGTACGCTCCCCATCACATGCACTCATCTGTGCACGAAGTGGTAAACCACCATCCCATCATTACCGTCCGCGCACCCGCCGACAACGTCAGGGCAGGTGGCGCAATCCATCGTGAGTTACGCTGCGCCCTGATGGCAAAAAGCCGCCACTAGGGCCACGATTCTTAGAGCACCGAGACCTTCAGGATGAGCGGATCGAATCCCAGCTCGGCGCAAAATTGATCACAGATCGCGGCACCCTCTATTGCTCAATACACCCACGCCGAGCTGGTGCTCGGCGCTCCCAGGGATCCTACTCCCGCATTCGAATCACTCGCGCCGGATTCCCCACGACCACGGCGTAATCGGGCACATCCTTGGTCACCACCGCCCCGGCGCCGACGACCGCACCTTCGCCGATGGTGACCGGGAGCAGGACCGCACCGGTGCCGATCATCGCCTTGCGCTTCACAATGGTCTTCTCCCAATCCTCGGCTTTCTGCGGGGGCATGCGGTCGTTGGTGAACATCACACCGTGGCTGATGAAGCAGTCTTCCTCGATGGTGACCAGTTCGCAGATGAAGCTGTGGGACTGGACACGGGTCCGGTCGCCGATGACCGCGCCCTTTTGGATCTCCGTGAACGGGCCGATCATGCAGTCTTTGCCGATCGTGCAGCCGTAGAGGTTGACCGGCGAGATGATCGTGGCTGAGGGGTCGATTTGGCAGTTGGTGATTGTGTATGGTTCTGCTGGCGGCATGGGAGTCCTCGTCCGACGTTTGTGATCAAGCGCATTGAGTGGCTGGTCGCAACGGCAATATCAGGAGTCGGGACCACTTACACAATTCGTTCTCGCGATTTCTGTCCCGCGTCGGTTAATCAGGCGGCATTCGGGGGAGATTAATGCTGGTTTCACCGGGTGTGACGGTCTAAATTGGCGGCTTCGTGCAGCGACTGTTAGCGACGATTCAGCCTGTCAGATTTGTCTAACTTCATGGTCAGTAACCACAAAGAGCAACGCGTCCTGGCCACGGTAATCGTCTTCAACGAAGGTGAGAAACTGCGGACCACACTGCAGCGCTTCCCGGAGGACCCACCGTACGATGTGGTCGTGATGGACGATGGCTCTTCAGACGGGGTCAAAGATGTCGCATCGCAGTTCCCGTTTGCCTATCTCCGGCACGAGGTCAACAGCGGTGTTGGAGCCTCGCTGCGGACGGTTTTCCGTTATGCCGAGGAGCGCGGGTACGACATCATCGTGGTGATGGCGGGCAACGCCAAGATGCATCCCTCAGACATTCCCAACCTCCTCAAGCCGATCCTCGAAGATGGGTACGATTATGTGCAGGGATCGCGCTACCTCAGCGGCAGCCGCTCAGAGAATCTGCCGCTGTTCCGCAAAATCATGATTCCGCTGTTCACCTGGTTCGTGCGGGTGTTTGTCGGCTACCAGGGGACCGACGTGACTTGTGGCATGCGGGCGTACCGTCTGGAGATTGTCAAGCATCCCAAGATCGACATCAATCAAGAGTGGCTCGACCGTTACGAAATGGAATACTATATCCACTACTACGCCATCAAGCTGGGATACCGGATCACCGAGGCGCCGGTCTCGATGACGTATCCTCCCGACATGAAAAACTACTCCAAGATCCGCGCGATCACCGGTTGGTGGTCGATGATTCGTCCGTGGGTGTATCTGGTGCTGCGGTTGCGGCGATAGACTGTTGTGACACGCTGGGAATGCCCTTCTCTCAGATGTTACCGACCGGATGGTTCACAGCTCAACTGTGGGATCCTGTGCGTTGCTCACGGCGACTCAATATCATCCCGCCGCCGAATCGAAGAGTCTCTTTTTACCGCTTGATAACTGACTCCACTTTCTTAAATTGATTAGTGGATAGGACAGTTGGACAACTTGATAACTGACCTCACTTCCCTAGATTGATTAGTGGATAGGGCAGTTGGGCAACGCACGCACGGCCGGGTCGCCGTGTGAACGGGATCGTATGAACCGTTGCAAAACCAGTCGATAGACGTTCACCGCCAGCGGTGTGGCGCGGGCGTATCTGCGGCAAGCGTGTGGGGTCGTGAAACCATCCACCACGCCCGGTAGCCGTTGGGCGTTCGCAGTTAATGGGTTCTATGGAAGGAGCCGGACTACCCCCACGCAGGATTCGTCCTTCAGCCGGGGCGGGAAGAAAGGAGGCCGCCAGATGTAGATACCGTACAGGGTCGTGAGACAACCATGCGTGCCCGTCTGGGCCGGGCATCAGGGAGGGACCATGAAGAATTCATTACGGCAATGGATAATCAACGTAAGTGTCGGTGTGGTGTTGCTGGCCGGTTGTGCTGGATGCGATGACGACGGCCCGACGAAGCCCGGCGAAGTGCGCTACAACATCTACGTCGCCGCGCTGGATTGGGTCGACGGTATCGCCACCGATCCGCTTTACATCATCGATGCCGACAGCATGGTGGTCATCGACTCGATTCCCCGGATTGGGTCATTGCATGACATGGAGGTGTCGCCCGATGGACGTTGGCTGTATACGTTTGTCCATCGCGGGAGCATCGCCGGACGTCCCAACGGCAGCTTACGACGCATCGACATCAAGAACAAGCGCGTTGACTGGGCCCGGTCCAGATAGTAGTTTCACGAGATGTTCATCGGACACTTCGGCGTCGGGTTCGGCGCGAAGAAGCTCACACCTGAGATATCGCTCGGTGTGCTGTTCATCGCCGCGCAGTTTGTTGACCTCCTCTGGCCGACACTGCTGTTGCTGGGCGTCGAGACGGTCCGCATCGTCCCCGCCGCCAGTGCGGTGACTCCCCTCGAATTCACCCACTATCCGATTTCGCACAGTCTTCTCTTTGTCGTCATCTGGAGCGTCGTTGTCGGCGGGGTGTACGCCCTGGCGTGTAAGAATGTGCGCGGCGCGCTGCTCCTGGGTATTCTCGTGCTCAGTCACTGGCTGCTTGATTTGATCGTGCATGTGCCCGATCTGCCCCTGTGGCCGGGTCATTCGCCCATGCTTGGATTTGGGCTCTGGGAATCCGTCGCTGGAACGCTTGCCGTGGAGGGCGCGATCTTCGCGATCGGAGTGTTCCTGTACCTACGAGCAACGCGGCCCCGCGACCGCATCGGCACCTACAGCCTATGGGGACTGGTCGCCTTCCTGGTGGTGATCCACGTCGCCAATGCCTTCGGTGAACCCCCGCCAAGTGAAACCGCAATCGCCTGGGTCGGGCAGGCGCAGTGGTTGCTGGTTATCGGGGCTTTTTGGATCGACAAGCATCGCCAAGCGGTCCCGGCCTCCTAGCAGGTTGCCGGGTGCCCCACAGTTCTACTGTGGGAAACCTTTGTTGCAGAGGGGCTTGTTCGACTCACTGAAACGCGCATTCGTTAGCGGTGAGAATCCCACAGCGGTTCGACTGCGCTCACCGTAAACAGAGTTGTGGGACACAGGGCGCAGGCGCATTTGTAAACGCATCCCAATTCTGAATCATTATTGTCGGCATTATTAGTTCTGCACTATGCCGTTTGACAACTGTCGCCCCCCCTGCTAGCTTCCCATTATCCTGACGGAATGCCGCCGTGTGGCCTGAATGTGGCTGTGGCAATGTGGCTCGTGTTGGGATTGGTCGTACACCGGGCATTAACATCTTGAATGGCACAATTGAAGAGTCCCTGTGATCTCGCCGTGTGGCGTGTACGCGCGCCGGACACCCGAGGTAACCGATTGTGGAACTCTTGAGATCGACAATGGGAAGAAAGGAGGCCGCCAGATGTAGAGACCGTACAGGGTCGTGAGACAACCATGCGTGCCCGTCTGGGCCGGGCATCAGGGAGGGACCATGAAGAATTCATTACGGCAATGGATAATCAACGTAAGTGTCGGTGTGGTGTTGCTGGCCGGTTGTGCTGGATGCGATGACGACGGCCCGACGAAGCCCGGCGAAGTGCGCTACAACATCTACGTCGCCGCGCTGGATTGGGTCGACGGTATCGCCACCGATCCGCTTTACATCATCGATGCCGACAGCATGGTGGTCATCGACTCGATTCCCCGGATTGGGTCATTGCATGACATGGAGGTGTCGCCCGATGGACGGTGGTTGTACACGTTTGTGCATCGGGGAAGCATCAGCGGGTGCCCAAATGACAGTCTGCGCCGGATCGATATCAAGAACAAGCGGGTGGACTGGGCGATTCCGAGCGGTGGGGATACCCGCATCACTTTACTAGACAACGGAAACATCATTTTGCGGCGGGCATCACGCTACCTCGATTGCTCCGGCGGGATCGAGCTCCTTGATGCAACGACCGGCATGCAGATAAGAACTCTTCCGGATTCTCTGACGTATGGAGAGGGACCTGTAGAGGGGACAGAAGTCGCAGCCATCGCCGGATCGGGGTTAGATGCGCGAGTGGTCGCCGTCGATGTGCTGACGGACATGGTACATGGCGCGATGGTCCCACGACTCCCATCGGGGCAGCTCCTTGGTCCCACGTTTGCCCGGCTTCATCCCGATGGCGAAACCGTACTGGTCATCGCGGGGATTGTGACCAACGTCGCGTGGGGGATTGTTGGAAATCTGAACACCGGCAATGTGCTGCTGACCGAACGAATCTACAACATCAATAGTGTAGGCGCCTTCACCGCCGACGGATCATTGGCTGTCGTCAGCGATATCAACAGCGGGCTGTCAGTATTTGATCTCGATTCACTGAGCTATCGAGGGCGTGTTGAGATCGTAGGGGGCCAGGTCGGTATCGTCGGAGATACTAAGTCCGTGATCGTATGCGGCGTCGGCGACTATTTCCATGCAACGGATCCGATTGTGAAGGTGGATGCGGAGCGCGTGCAACCAACTGGTGCCGTCCAACTCCCCCTGCCGGAACCGTTACTTGGAGCAATGGCGGTCGGACGACGACCATAGCCGAACATGTTTCTCAATGCATTTGCGAACCAGTGATCAATCAAACTTGCCCGCCTAGCAGTTGGATAGCAATCCACGGTACGGGTTTGAATTCAGGAGGAAGAGCAGATGAATTGGCCAAAATACATATCGATGATCGCTGCGATGGGATTTGTGCTGATTGCAAGTTCCGCTGCGGCTCAAGAGTTCTACTACGATTTGGATTCCGCATGGTACGTTGCACCGTCATCGGAGAAGATCGCGATTCAATTTGATTCAGATTCGGCGTACGCCGAGCTGCAGATCACCCAGTTCTATTCGAATCACCCGTGCCTCGATGACAGCGATACGATCACGTATCTGCACCGGGGGTTCTTAGTCTTCGGAGTGTCATCGCCATGCAGCTACGCGGCTGCCGCAGCCGACCTGCTGGCCGATACCCTGATCCGAAAAGTGGTTCCGGTGTACGTGGCTGATATCGACAGCGCCGAGTTCAAAGTGACAGACCTGATCGATGTGCAATTCAACGAGGAACTCTCCACGGATTCGTGCATGAGCATCCTCAGTGCTCATGGCCTGCACTTTGTTGATTCGTCCGAATACCGGCACAACCTCTGGAAATGCGCTCTGGATGACAGCATCCGGACGACTCCGCTGCGTTACGGCAATGCGCTTCACGCACTCGACGAGACCGAATGGGCTTGCGCGCATCAATATGCCAGCCCCCAATTGCAATCCGATCCGCCGGATCCTTACTTCGCGAATCAATGGCACCTCAAGAACACAGGTCAGAATGGGGGAACACCAGACAATGATATCGACGCGGATTCTGCCTGGCTTATCCCGCTTACGGATTCGTCGTTCGACGTCGCTATACTGGATGATGGGTTCACCACGCATCTTGATCTTCCAAGTGAACGTCTTTCGACTGGTTACGACTTCTATTATGGTGACTTTAATCCAAGTCCTTCGACTAATCAGAACCATGGCATGGCATGCATGGGATTGTTGGCAGCGACACTTGGTGATACTGGAGTGGTGGGTGTTGCGGGGAGTAGTCACATTGTCCCGGTCCGGATTTTCAATGATCAAGGCGGATCGGTGGACACGTTGGACTTGGCAAAAGCAATCCGTTACGCCGCAACTCGGGCTCGCGTAATATCGAACAGTTGGGGCTATGCCCGCATTAGTCCGTTTGCAGATGTTGCCAATGCCATCCGCGATGTCATAAATGGAGCGGGAGCAGGCCTACAAGGGCCGCAAGGAACTTACGGATGCGTAATGATCTTCGCAGCAGGTAACTACGCGGAGAATCCACACATCCCGCCCTTCGTGTATCACATTGAACCTGTCGTGTTCCCAGCAAACATGCCAGAAGTGATCGCGGTGGGGGCCATTGACAACGAGGCCAGCAAGTGGGATTACAGTTGCTATGGTGCCGCACTCGACGTGGTTGCTCCCAGCGGATATGACGGCGACCCATATGGCAGTTCCGATCAGGCAAGCAATTTGTGGACGATCGATCAGGAAGGCAATGACGGGTGGAATCCCAATGTCACGGGTGGCCTCGCCGCAGAAACCGACGACGTCGACTACACCGCCATGATGGGCGGCACCTCCGGCGCCTGTCCGCAAGTTGCGGGAATCGTCGCGCTTCTGATGGCGCGCGGCCATGACAGCATCAACGTCTACAATCCAACCCCCGATATCCTGGACATCCTGGCTGGATCCGCCGAAGAGCTGGGTACCACCGGTTGGGACACGCAATTCGGCCACGGCCGCGCCAACGCCTTCCGCGCCATGCTCTCCATCATCCGCGGCGATCTGAACTAATGACTGCTTCCTGGATGCGCTGGATCTGAATCTGATCGTCAACCGGATATTCCACAATGGTCCCCCGGGGCCATTTCCAGGTCTATCGGATGTCAACTGTGATGGCTCTGAGGACGCGACCGACTTGAATATTTTTATCAGCCACATTTATTTCAGTGGACCACCGCCGGACATCTGCTACGACCACTATGACTACCCCAATTGACCGCCAGTTGGTAGTGTAGGTAAAATCAAAGAGAGCCGTCCCTGTGCACCGCGCCCGGAGCGGCTCTATCTTATTGATAGATAAGAGACTCCTGAGATGACCAACGAGATCGCAAATCAAATTCTTCCGGTTCGAACACGGTTCGCGCCGAAGTCCTTCCCGAGGGGCATTCCCGCCAATTTATCCACGCCTCGATGATGGCGCGATTGTCAGAACAACGGTCCGGCTCCTCAGGGTGGGCGTCGCCCATCAAACCACTGTTTCGCGGTTCGAAAGACGATTAGGTGGACATAGCCCACCCTGTAATCGGGCAGGTCTTGCGGCAACTGCCTTAGGCAACGTGACGACGTAGCCAGACGCCGCGCTTGTGGATGTCCCGTCAGTCAGTTTGTTCTGATCCAGCGCGGTGGAACACCCGAATGTTGCTGATTGATAGGGCAAATTGTTACCGAATCGAAAAGGTTTTAACGAGCCCGATTTTGTGCCGTATGTGACCAAAGGGGCACGGCTTTAAACGAAAGGACTGACCAAGTGGCTGACTCAGCCAAGAGTACAGAAGAGAAAAGGGTTGAAACGGTTGATCGGGTGACGATCCGCTTTGCCGGTGATTCCGGTGACGGTATCCAGCTCTCCGGGAACCAGTTCACCTTGGCGACCGCCTACGCGGGCAACGACTTGGGGACACTGCCGGACTTCCCGGCCGAGATTCGCGCCCCCGCGGGCTCACTGCCGGGCGTCTCGAATTTCCAGATCAGTTTCGGCGAGTTCAAGATCCACACACCGGGCGATGCGCCCGACGTGCTGGTCGCCATGAACCCGGCGGCGCTCAAGGTCAACCTGAATGATCTGGATGAGGGCGGTACGATCATCGCCAACGAGGACAGCTTCGTGCCCTTCAACCTGAAAAAAGCAGGGTATGAAGAGAATCCGTTCAAGGACGGCTCGCTGAAGGCGTATCGCCTGATCCCATTGCCGATCACCTCGCTTAATGCAAAAGCGCTGGAGAATTCGCCCCTGAACAAGAAGGAGCGGGAGCGCTGCAAGAATTTCTACGCGCTGGGAGTGGTGTACTGGATGTATGACCGGCCACTGGAGCCGACGCTCGAGTGGATCGCGCAGAAATTCAAGAAGCAGCCCGAGTTCATCGAGGCGAATCAGGCCGCATTGCGCGCCGGATTCAATTTCGCCAATACCACCGAGATTTTCACCAGCCACTACAAGGTCCGCAAGGCACCGGTTCCGCCCGGTGAATACCGCAATATCACCGGCACCGAAGCGACGGTTCTGGGTTTTGTCGCGGCATCCGAACTGTCGAAGACCGATGTCTTCTACGGCAGTTATCCGATTACACCAGCCAGCGACGTTCTTCAGGAACTCGCCAAGCATAAGAATTTCGGCGTGAAAACATTTCAGGCGGAAGATGAGATCGCGGCGGTCTGTGCCTCGATCGGTGCGTCGTTCGCCGGATCGCTCGCCATCACAGGCACCAGCGGTCCGGGTGTGGCGTTGAAGTCGGAAGCGATCGGGCTGGCGGTGATGACAGAACTTCCGCTGGTGGTGCTCAACGTCCAGCGCGCCGGCCCGAGCACCGGAATGCCGACGAAGACCGAGCAGGCCGACTTGCTCCAGGCAGCGGTTGGCCGCAACGGCGAGTGCCCGGTTGCGGTGCTGGCGGCATCGACGCCCGCCGATTGTTTCGAGACGGCCATTGAGGCGTGCCGCATTGCCGTGAAGTACATGACGCCGGTGATCATGCTGACAGATGGGTACCTGACCAACGGTTCCGAGCCGTGGCGGCTTCCCAATCTCGAAGACCTCCAGCCATTCGCAGTCAATCATTCCGCCGATCCGGAGTCGTTCCATCCATACACGCGTGATGAGAAAACACTGGCCCGACCCTGGGTGGTTCCCGGCACGTTGGGTTTGGAACACCGTATCGGCGGTTTGGAGAAGTGGGATGTGACCGGCAACGTGAGTTACGATCCGGCCAACCATGAGCATATGGTGAGGACACGGGCGGAGAAAATCCGCCGCATTGCCAATGACATTCCACCGACTGAGGTCCATGGCGAGAAGCAGGGTGAATTGCTGATCATCGGCTGGGGCAGCACCTATGGTGCGATCATGACCGCCGTGGAGCGGGTGTGGGCAAAGGGAAAGAAGGTGTCCTACGTCCACCTGCGGCATATCAGCCCATTCCCGAATGACCTCGGCCAGATCATCAAGAATTTCGAAACCGTGCTGGTGCCCGAGCTGAATATGGGCCAGTTACGATTGTTGCTGCGTGGTGAGTACGGACTTCCGATCACCGGGCTCAACAAGATTGAGGGCCGCCCATTCCGGGTCCGCGAGATCGAACGCAAAATCGAGGAGTTGATCTAACATGGCCACCACAGCAACACCTCCCGAATCACCACAGAAGCTGACGCGCAAGGACTTTGCCAGCGATCAGGAAGTGCGTTGGTGTCCCGGATGCGGCGATTACAGCATTCTGGCGCAGATGCAAAAGAGCATGCCCGACCTGGGCATTCCGAAAGAGAAGATTGTGTTTGTATCGGGCATCGGCTGCTCCAGCCGGTTCCCGTATTACATGAACACGTATGGTTTCCACAGCATCCACGGACGCGCACCGGCGATTGCCACCGGCATTAAAGCGGCCAATCCGGACTTATCGGTTTGGGTTGTCACCGGTGACGGCGACGGGTTGAGTATCGGCGGCAATCACATGCTGCACGTGCTGCGCCGCAACGTCGATCTGAAAATCATTCTGTTCAACAATCGGATTTACGGTCTGACCAAGGGGCAGACCTCGCCGACGTCGGAAATGGGTAAGGTGACCAAGTCGACGCCGATGGGATCGATCGAACATCCGGTTGAGCCGGTGTCGTTTGCACTGGCATCGGGTGCGACGTTTGTCGCTCGCGCCATCGATACCGATACCAAGCATTTGCAGTATGTGATTCAGCGTGCCGCAGAACACAAGGGAACGGCATTCGTCGAAGTCTTCCAGAACTGCAACATTTTCAATGATGGTGCATTCGAGCACTTCGCCGGCAAAGACGTGCGCGATGACATGGTCATTCGTCTTGAACACGACAAGCCGATTGTCTTTGGCAAGGACCACGACAAAGGTCTGTGCCTGAACGGGTACAATCTTGAGGTGGTCAAACTCGGTGATGGAATTGATAAGGACGATTTGATCGTACACAAAGAAGACCTTCCCGATTCGACCTTGGCATATCTTCTGGCACATCAACAGCATGAAGATTCGCCGGTCCCGGTCGGTGTCTTCCGTGCGGTGGAGCGTCCGACGTACGATGGGTTGCTTGCCCACCAAGTGGCCGATGCCACTGAGAAAAAGGGCAAAGGATCGCTGAAAGATCTCATCTACAGCGGACTCCGGTGGACCGTCGACGACGATGCCGCCGCCGGCGAGAGCGGCAACGGTAATAAGAATCTCAAGAAGTAGATTCAGTGGACAGGGTTTCGGAATCGATGAACCAGGCCTCCCCATGAGGCCTGGTTTCTCATTTAAGACAATGATCCACTGACCCTGACATTGGTTTTTCGAACACTCCCAATCTGACCATCGAAACGGTCTGGGAATCGTATCCCTCTGATTGGCGTGATGTTGACAGAACCGCCAAAGAGGGCGTTTGAAAGGAGCCACACGTGGCGACAGAGTCTCAAGTTCTGGAAGCACTAAAACAAGTTCAGGATCCCGATCTTCATCGTGATATTGTCTCGCTGGGATTTGTGAAAGATGTTCGCATTTGCGATGGCGCTGTGGCGTTTACGCTTGAACTGACCACGCCCGCGTGTCCGGTAAAGGACCAGTTACAGGAAGAGGCGCGCCGCGTGGTGATGGCGCTCGATGGTGTCAATCAGGTCAACGTCAAGATGGACGCCAACGTGCGTTCGCATCCGGGCATGGGCCAGATGGCACTACCGGGCATTCGCAACATCATTCCCGTGGGCAGCGGCAAAGGCGGTGTGGGGAAATCTACGGTGTCCGCCAATCTCGCCGTGGCCCTTGCCCAGACCGGCGCGAAGGTCGGTTTAATGGATGCCGATGTTTATGGCCCGAGCATTCCCACGATTATGGGTGTGAGTACGCCGCCCCAACCCGGAGAAAAGGGCATTGTCCCAACCGAAGCCCATGGTGTCAAAGTGATGTCGATGGGGTTCTTCCTGAAACCCGATCAGGCGGTGGTGTGGCGTGGTCCGATGATCACCAAGATGATCGATCAGTTTTTGGGCGGTGTTGAATGGGGTGAACTTGACTATCTGATCATCGATCTGCCGCCCGGCACCGGCGACATTCAGCTCAGTTTGTGCCAAAAACTCCCGCTGACCGGCGCAGTGATTGTTTCAACACCGCAGGATGTTGCGCTCAGCGTGGCCGAGAAGGCGATCATCATGTTCAACCAATTGAAGAGTCCGGTCCTCGGCCTGGTTGAAAACATGAGTTTCTTCGAGTGCCCTCACTGCGGCGAACGCGAGTACATTTTCGATACCGGCGGTGCGGAAAAAGCAAGTGCGCGTCTGGGGATTCCCTATCTCGGCGGCATTCCGCTCGCAACCAACATCCGCAAAACGTCGGACAGCGGGCGACCGATCGTGATCGCCGATCCCGACTCGCCATCGTCGAATGCATTCCTGGCGATTGCCAAAAACATGGCCGCCGAAGTGAGTGTGCGGCATATGGGTGAGGGTCAGGATCAGCCGGTGAAGATTACATTTTAAGAAGGGACCAGAATGGCCACGACAAGCAATGTTCCGGTCGAAATCGGACGCGCCAACGAGAATGATATCTTGGTTAAATGGAAGGACGGGACCGAGACGGTCTTTCCGGCGCGCTTCCTGCGTCTCGCCTGCCCGTGTGCGGGGTGTATCGAGGAAATGACCGGCAAGAAGATCCTCGATGAGTCGACTGTTCCGGAATATGTTCACCCATTATCGATTTCACCGGTGGGCCGCTATGCGATACAGATACAGTGGAGCGATGGGCACAACACGGGTCTCTACACGTGGGAGCGTTTGAACGATCTGGCGAAGTTGGTGAAGTAGGCCGGGCAGTATTGGTTGATCTGCTCCAGCAATTGTCAGAAGAAGTGTCCGATTCCAAAGTGCCGTCACGCGCCTTCGCGTGACGGCTATCTCTCAAACCGGCAAGGTGTCACCCGAGGGCGGGTGACGCCACATATGACCACCATGTTGGCTTCAAACGGAAAGTACTTGTGATAATTGGTCTAATCATCGATGCGCCGATTCAGTGACCGCCATCCATGCTGAACGACTACGCGGCGCTGACTCGTTCGCATCCACGTGTACACGCGGCAACCCATTCCCCAAACGACACACGACTTCATACGGAATCGTACCGGATCGTTCAGCGAGTTCAAACGCCGAGATGTACTCGGTGCCGTCGCGGCCCATGATCGTTACACGGTTACCGACGGCGACCTCTGGGATATTGCCGACGTCGACAACAGTCATGTCCATCCCGACGACACCGACAATTGGAACCCGGCGTCCGTGAATGAGCATCTCGGCGTTGTTCGAAAAGTGCCGCGAATACCCCATACCGTAGCCGATGGGAACCACCGCCACATTCATGGGACGTTTGGCTTGAAAGGTTTCGCCGTAGTGGACCCACTCACCGGCTTCCACGTGGCGACAATGCAGCACGTGTGAATAGACGGACATGACGCCGGTCATCGATTGAATGTACGTCGCCGCTCCGTTGGTGGATTCGCTGATCGGGCTCTTTGGATCGAGGCCGGAGTAAACGATCATACCCGGACGCACTGCTCCTAAATGCGACTGGGTGAAGCGTGACAGTGCATGACTCGAGGCCGCGTGGATAAGACCGGGCTCGATTCCCGCATCGCGCACCTCTTGCACCACCTTCTCGAACCGCTGCAACTGCTGATCGATGCTGCTCGAGTCACTGGGGTCAATGCCGCGAAAATGGGTGAACACGCCTCGAATCTCGATATGCGGCAGGCTGGCGATCTGTTGCACTTCGGAAGCCGCTGTCTGCCAGTCGAGACCGAGGCGATTGATGCCGGTATTGATTTCGACATGCACGCCCACTGTGCCCGGATCGGCTTGATCGCTGATTAGTCGTGCATTCGCAATACTGGACACCGTCGGAGATAGCCCGGCCTGAATGCACGCCTCGACTTCAAAGTCGAGGGGAGGATGCAGCAGGAGGATCTCGCCGGTAATGCCCGCTTGGCGCAACTCCGCTCCCTCGGCTACGGCCGCAACGGCGAAGCGGTCCACCCCCTCCCCGAGGGCAATCCCTGCAACCGATTGTGCGCCATGGCCATACGCATCGGACTTGACGACCAGCACAATACCGCGCGCCTCGCCAATCGCCGCTCGAATGCTGCGAATGTTGTGCCGGAGACTGTCTGCGTCGATTTCTACCCAGGTCTTATGCAAATGCCGTCTCCATCTGTCCGGGGCTGCTTATCGATGTTGCCCTGACTCCGGACGTGGCGAATCTACAGGCCATGTGGTGCTCCGACAAGGATGAACTCCTTACTAGTGTCGTCATTTCTTCTATGCGCGAGCGCTCACTCGAGTTCATTCCGCCGAAATTCGAGTACGCCGATTGACCTTCGGGAACACTCGCGTGTATCATCGCGAGGGTTCTGTCTGTGATGGCTATCACAGGAGACGTGAGGAGTTGAATGCCGCGTGAATCATTGGTCGAACGCAAGAAGCGAGCCGTCCGTATCGACCGGCGACTAAAGCGCATGTATCCAGCGAAGACCGCGTTGAATCACTCCAGTCCGTTTGAATTGCTGGCTGCGACGATTTTGTCGGCACAGTGCACCGATGTGCGGGTCAATGAGGTGCTGCCGCATCTGTTCGCACGTTACAATACGCCCGAGGCAATGGCCCATGCAGACCGTGAGGAGTTGGAGGCAATCATTCGTCCGACTGGTTTTTTCCGGTCGAAAGCCAAGAGCCTGATGGCGCTGAGCCGCGATGTGCTGGACCGGTATGGTGGCGAAGTGCCGGACTCGATAGAGGAATTGCTGACGCTGCGCGGTGTCGGCCGGAAAACCGCCAATGTGGTTCTGGGAAGCGCGTTTGGAATCGCTACCGGCGTGGTCGTCGACACCCACGTCGGGCGGTTGTCCCGCCGCCTGCGGTTTACTCATCATACCGATCCGGCCAATGTTGAGCAGGATTTGATGACTATCATTCCCGAGAAGGACTGGATTGGCTTCTCCCATCGAATGATCTGGCACGGACGCGCGCTCTGTCAGGCCCGTCGGCCAAAATGCGAAGACTGCCCGTTGGTGCCCGATTGCCCGACTGCGGCCGATTATCTCCCTGTTGATGTGCCCTCGCGACGAACTCAATCCGGCGCCGTACATCGAACCAAGTCCCGCAAGCGTACATCGTCACGCTGAGCGCATCGTCTTGCCTGATGGCCGCCTTTGGCGTATCCTGTCGCGTTGCAATTGAACCACGACTGCTGTAGTCAGTTATGACCGATCCATTCGAGGAAGAAGACGATCACCGGACACCGATTGAGTTCTTTGAAGATGGCTTCCGCGAGTTCGGTGCGGGATTGTATTTCGAAGCCCATGATACGTGGGAGGAATTTTGGCATCGGCTGCGGGGACCGGATCGGCGGTTCTTGCAGGCACTGATCCATCTCGCGGTGGGCGCTTATCATTATGAAAACGGCAATACGAGCGGTGCGCAGAGCCAATGGGGGAAGTGTCGCGACAAGTTGCGTCCCTATCCGGCTGGCCACTGGGGCGTTGATGCCAGCGAATGGATCACCTGGATCGAAGCCTATCTGGCTGATCGATCGCTGCCGTCATTTCCACCGTCATTGCGGTTCAAACAGAGTGAATTCCCACGCGATCTCACCATGGCTGCCGGGTGAGATCGACAACTTTCGATAGATACACATGAGGATGGCCGTGAAACGCAATCGATTCAATCACACGATTATCAGTATTGGCATCATCATTGGTCTCGCCGCACTGGCAGGGTGTGGTGACAGCTCCGAACAGCAATTGAACCAGATTGCTGTCTGGGAGGATCAGGGTTGGACTGCCGATGGGCAGTTGACGAAATTGATGTTTGAAGGAAACGACGAGGTGCGTGCACGTGCTGCGCTCGCGATGGCCCGTGTCAATGATACGCTGACGATCGATTCGGTGCGTTTGGCGTATCTCAACGATTCCGATCCCGATGTGCGCGCCACGGCGGCGTTTATTTACGGTGCGGGGCAGTGGCGCAAGGGGGCCGCTCACGTCATGGAATCATTGGAGCGGGACGAGGATCCACAGGTGATTCGCGAAACGCTCCAGGCGATGATCCGTGTGTATGCCCGCGACGATTACCAAAAGGTCTTCCCGTTTCTCCGTCACGACGATCCCGCTGTCCGCGCGCAGGCGTTGCTCACATTGAATGGACTGAATCGGTGGGATGAGGTTGACTCGCTTGTTCGTATGCTGGAGGATCCGGATCGGACCGTGCAGTGGTGTGCATTATTCGCACTCCTCGGCGCACGTAGCGAAGCCGGCGGGACGGCGGCACTGCCGTTTCTGCGCGACACGTCGGTGGAAATCCGTCGTCTCGCCTACCGGGTTGTGGGATCGTCGCCCGACCTGAGTCTGAAAGACAGTCTTCTTCAGGGGCTGAACGATCCGAATCCCTTAGTTCGCGCGTCGGCTGCCGAGGCATTTGCCTTGCAGGTAGATACCATCTCGATTGTAAAAACCTATCCGTATCTCGAATCAGAAGAGAATCCACTGGTACTGATGAACCTGCTCAAAGCGCTGGGTGATCATTGGCGTCCCGCCATCGAGCCGTACCTGCGCGAATTGATGACACACGACGATCCCGGTGTGCGGGCGCAGGCGGTGAAGACGGCCGTGCGGCGTCTCGACGGTGATTTTGCCGATGTCATCGCACCGGCAGTTACCGATCCCTCACCATTGGTGCGAATGGCGTGGTGCGAGGCGATTGATAACGTCTCGACATACATCCAGTTCGATCGCACCCCGCTGCAGCCGTATGCCGATTCGTTGACCTACGACTCGGTACCGCGTGTACGGGCCCGGGCTTTGCAAACCTATCTCACGTTAAATGGGACGAACAGCGCCGCGAATCTGAATCGCATTTATAACGACACCGATCACTACTGCCAGCAAATGGCGATCAATCTCATCGGTACCTTCCGGTTGCAGATATATCAGGATTCGCTCTACGAGAGATATCAGGCGATCATCGATATGTGGCGTCCCGAGTTGAAGTGGGCCATTCTGGCGGCGACGGCGAACATGTCACCGTCGGTGCATCCGACGCCGGTGCGCCGTGAAATTTTCACCTGGGGGATCGATGACCCCAATCGGTTGGTGCGATGGTACAGCATCGCCGTGTGGGAGAAGTTCCGCGAAGATCAGCGCGATCTTCTGGGTACGTATCAAACCGATCTGACAGTCGAGAATGTCGACGAGTTGTTGTATCCATATTCATCGAATCCCATTGCGCAATTGGAAACGACACGCGGGCGGATTACCCTTGAGCTGTTGCAGGACCGTGCACCGCGCGCCGTGCGCCGATTCATTACGATTGCCCGGGACGGACTCTACGATCGTTGCCAGATGAACGATATCCAGCCGGGAAACATTATCCAAACCGGTGATCGCAGGATCAATGGTTGGGGCTTGCCGGGTGAGACAGTGCGCGACGAATTGCAGCCCGATCGGATTGGGGCCGGCGATGTGCTGTGGTTGATCAACTCACGCGATTCGGGGCATGGGGCCTTCGGCATTGTGCTGTCACGCTCGCCGTATCTCGACTGGCGTTACGCGCGATTCGCCAAAATCGTTGATGGGCTTGATGTTGCGCAGTCATTGACGTACTCGGATTCGATCAGGACCGTGATCATCGAAACGCCTGATGCCATCTGAGCACGGCCGATTGTACCGCAAATGATTCCAGTGGCGGCGCGTTGTACCTGTTTGGGTGAGAGCCGGGAGCAAAGTGTGACCGTAGTACCACAAACCAACCGGACAGAACAATCTGTCACGGGGCAGAAAGAACAGCAACTCATTGCACTGATCCGTTCATTCGCCTCCGTGATCGTGGCGTACTCTGGTGGTGTCGACTCGACGTATCTGGCAGCGGTGGCTCACGAGGCCTTAGGTGATCGGGCGCTGATTGCTACCGCGCAGTCGCCTTCATTGGCTTTAGCGGAGTTCGAAGATGCGCATCGTCTGGCCGCCGAGCGTGGCTGGAATTTCCGCATTGTCCGCACACACGAAGCTGACGATGACCGGTGGCTGAGCAATGACTCGCAGCGTTGCTTCTTCTGCAAGAGTGAACTGTTCAATGTGCTGGGAGAAATCGCCTCGCACGAGGGCTTCGATGCGATTTTTTACGGCGCGATTCCCGAAGATCTCGGTGATGTGCGTCCCGGGCATCAGGCGGCGCACGAACATGGTGCACAGGCGCCGTTGATCGATGTCGGCTTGAGCAAAGATGAGATTCGGGAACTCTCCAGGCGGCGCGGATTGCCGACATGGGACAAGCCGCAGGCGGCCTGCCTGGCATCACGCTTTCCCACCGGAACGAGGATTACCGTGACGGAATTGGGACAAGTGGACCGTGCTGAAGCGGCGTTGACGGCCTACGGATTCAGTGGGCACCGGGTACGTCATCATAATGACATCGCACGCATCGAGTTGCAGCCCCACGATTGGCCGCGCATGGGTGACGAGGAGATCCGTGCCAGTGTGGTGGCCTCGCTGAAGTCGCTTGGGTACAAACACGTGACGGTCGATCTGGCGGGGTACAAACCGGCCGGGCAGAATACGTAGATGGACATTCGCTCAATCCTCGAAGACGTTGCCGCCGGACGGCTGAGTGCCTCGGACGCGCATCAGAAACTCTCCGACTGGCCCGCGGCCGACCTGGGCTTTGCCCGGATCGACAATCACCGCGAGTCGCGCACCGGGTTTGTCGAGGTCGTGTACTGCGGCGGCAAAACGCCCGAGCAAGTAGCCGGGATTCTCGAACGGCAGTCAATCACACACAAAGCATTGCTCGCCACCCGCGCCGAGGCGGCTCATGCCGAGGCGGCACAACGGGTTGTCGGCGATCTCGAGTATCATGCGGTCCCGAAACTGCTGCGCCGGCTGGATTCGGCTCGCACCCATTATGTTCCGCCGATCGCCGTGGTGTCGGCCGGAACATCCGATCTGCCCATTTCTGAAGAAGCGGCATTGACAATCGAAACTGTCGGTCATCCGTTGCAGCGATTTTACGATGTCGGCGTGGCGGGTTTACATCGCGTGGCATCGGTGCGCAATCAGTTGGAAGAATGCGGGGCAGTGATTGTGGTGGCCGGGATGGATGGTGCGCTGCCGTCGGTTGTCGGCGGACTGATTTCACGGCCGGTGATTGCGGTGCCGACATCGATCGGGTATGGAGCGTCGTTTAATGGTTTGGCGGCGTTGTTGGGGATGCTCTCCTCCTGTGCGCCGGGTGTGACAGTCGTGAATATCGACAACGGTTTCGGGGCGGCGATTGCTGCCTGCCGGATTAACCAAGTCCGTGTACCGCAAGAGCCTTCGGGAAGTTGATCGTTAAGGCCAATTTGTTTCCGTAACAGTTTCACGGGGTGTTCACCCTGTGCTGTCATTCCCGCGGAAGAGGGAATCCACTTTTTGGTGTGTCACTGAACGAAAACTTGGATTCCGCGCTTGCGCGGGGATGACAGCCAAAAAGGTAAGCCATGAAGTGTTAATCAGACCGAAAGGAGTCGTTATGGCTGATTTGGCAGCGAAAGAATGTGTTCCCTGCAAAGGTGGTGTGCCGCCGCTGAAGGGGGAGGAATTGACCAAACTGCAATCACAGGTGTCGGACTGGTCGGTGGTCGATGAACATCACATCGAAAAGGACTTCACCTTTCCCGACTTCGTCAAGGCGCTGGAGTTTGTCAACCAGGTCGGCGCGCTCGCCGAGGAGCAGGGGCATCATCCGGACATCTATCTGACCTACGGCAAGGCGGGTGTCACATTGTGGACGCATAAAATCGACGGACTCACAGAAAGTGATTTCATTATGGCCGCCAAGATCGATGAATTACATGGGGGATGAAGGTTATCGGTGTGGTGTGCAGGGCCAGGAGCCAAAGTACGAACCGGCCGTAGGGGCGTATTGCATACGCCCTCGCCCGTGAACGCAACAGTGATAGGGCGTATGCACTTCGGCTTCACTCAGCATAAACAATACGCCACTTCAACGCACCGACACGATAGCGAGACAATCAACACCGGTACGTGGCGGCGAAGTGAAGCGGTACGGTGTATCAGACATTAGATGATCCGATCGATGTGATTGCCGTCTTCGAGAAGCACACGCTGAAGCCGGTACGGTTTCGCTGGAACGGCAACACACACAAAATTGCCCGGGTGACCGGCGCGTGGCGGTCGAAAGACGGGGAATCGTCGATTCGCCACTACGCCGTCGTCGACACGAGGGCGAATTTCTTCGAGCTGACTTACAACGAACGTCACACCCACTGGACAATCACGAAGGTCTGGGTGGAGTGAGATGGAGTCGCGGATCCTCCATATCGACATGGACGCGTTTTTCGCGGCGGTCGAGCAGAGTGTCAACCCGCGTCTGATCGGCCAGCCGGTGATTGTCGGCGGCGGGCCGGGCGGACGCGGGATTGTCACGACCGCATCGTACGAGTGCCGCCCGTATGGTGTCCATTCCGGCATGTCGGCCGCCTTGGCCAAACGTCGCTGCCCGCAGGCGATCTTTGTGCCGGTCAATGGCTGGCACTACGGGTACATTTCGCGGCAACTGCGCGACATCTACAGTGAATTCTTGCCGCGTGTCGAAGCGGTGTCGGTCGATGAAGCGTTTTTGGATGTAACGGGCATGGATCGCCTGTTCGGTAGTGAAGTGGGATTGGGGCAAAAACTGAAAGAACGGATTCGCAGCGAATTCAATCTCACCTGTTCGTTGGGAATCGCACCAAATAAATTGCTGGCCAAGCTGGCGTCGAGTGTGTTCAAGCCCGATGGGTTGACCGTGGTCGGCCGTGACGACATTCCGCACATGTTCTACCACTTGCCGGTCGAATCGGTCAGCGGAGTCGGGCCGACGACGCTTAAGGGTTTACACCGGTTTGATATTCGCACCATTGGCGATCTGGCCAATTGCGACGAAGCGCGCATTGTGCGCTGCCTTGGCGATCACGGAACACATCTGCAACGACGCCTTCGTGGCGAATCGCAATCGACCGTCGTGCCGTACGATGAACAACCCGATCACAAATCGGTCGGTCACGAAATGACATTCGCTGCCGACATCGGCGATACGGCGACATGGATTGCGATTCTCAACCAATTGGCGCGCCGTGTCGCGCGACGGATGCGTCGTTACGGCCAGGCCGGACGCACGGTAACGGTCAAATACCGGTTCGCCAATTTCACGACCAAAACCTGCCGCACAACATTACCGGCGCAGACCGATGATTCGCATATCATCTTCACAGCGGCCCGTCAATTGCTCCAAGCTGCGCTAACCGAACCGGCCAAATTGCGTTTGCTCGGAGTTTCAGTGTCCGGATTGACATTGGTTGAGGACGGGGTGCAGCAACGTCTGTTCGATTACGACAACACAAGCCGGCGCAAATGCACCGACCGTGTGGTCGATGCCTTGCAGGACCGCTTCGGCGATCATGTCATCACGACGGGGCTGGCGAGCCAGTTCCGGGGACGGTAACAGCTGGCTTCTGCCAAGGGCGAGGCTCCCGCCGAGCACAGGTCCACAGACCGTTACGATTTTGGGAGGATCATTGCCGCAGTCTGGGGATCGGCATCAAAGACATCATGTAGTGCTCGATCACGGGCGCGGGACCAGTGCTCGCCAAAAGGCTCGCCCACCAATCTGTCAAACCTGAAAACACCCCCTCTGCAAAACTGACAATTCCTGCTCGGGTAGGGCGGGACATGACTGCCATGAGGCCGTATAATGGGGTGGACGGTGCCGTGCGTGTCGCATGACGCGACGGTATATGCAACGATCACGTGATACCGGTCCCTCCGGGGGTTCCCGTAAGGAGAGATCATGACTGAGACCACCACGACCGCTTTGCCACCGCCGGTTCCATTTAAGTTTGAGGAAGATCATTTCTCCCACGCGGCCAACACGCTTGAATCATCGATCATTCGTGAAATCCTGAAACACTCGAGCCAGCCGGGGGTGATCTCGTTTGCCGGCGGGCTGCCCGCCCCCGACTTGTTTCCGATCGAGGAACTACGGGTCGCGGCCGACCGGGTACTGACCCGTTTTGGCACGCAGGCACTCCAATATGGCCTCTCAATGGGGTATGGCCCGCTGCGCGAGTTTCTGGCCGAACGCCTGACCACTCATGGCGGCACCCAGCTCACCGCTGACAACATTCTGATCACAGCGGGGTCTCAGCAGGGTCTCGATATCTGTGGCCGGGCGTTTCTGGAGCGGGGCAATTATGTTGTCTGTTCGCGTCCGACCTATCTCGGTGCGCTGCAAGCGTTCAACTTCTATGGCGTCAAATACGCCGTAGTCGACATGGACGATGAGGGCATGGTGGTTGAGTCAATCGACCCGGTCATTGAGAAGCATAAGCCCCGCTTCATCTATGTCGTGCCGAATTTCCAGAATCCGACGGGGATCACCATGTCAGGAGATCGCCGGCGGCTGTTGGTCGAGAAGGCCCATAAGTACGGTGTGCCGATTGTCGACGACAACCCGTACGGAGAACTACGCTACTCGGGCGAGTCGGCTCCATCGATCAAGCAGATCGGCGGGCAGGCGGTGATTCAACTCGGGACCTTTTCCAAGACCATCTCGCCCGGCCTGCGGATCGGCTGGCTGGCGGCCTCCCGGCAGACCATGGGGATGTTTGAGCGGGTCAAGCAGTCGACCGATTTGCATACGACGCAATTCTCACAGTTTGTCATCTACGAGTTCATCCAGAACGGCGCCCTGGATCGCCACATTGAGCGGATCAAGAAGGCCTACCATGAGCGCCGGGATGCGATGCTCCGGGCGATGAAGGAATTCTTCCCCGAATCAGTCACCTGGACCCGTCCCGAGGGTGGTCTCTTCCTCTGGGCACGGCTTCCTGAAGGTGTCGATGCAAAGGAAGTGCTGCCGAAGGCGATTGAGGAGAAGGTGGCGTATGTGCCCGGCCAGCCGTTCCATCCCGATGGCTCTGGGGCCAACACCTTCCGGCTGAATTTCTCGAATGCCACGCTGGAGAATATTCACGAGGGCATCAAGCGGTTAGGACGTGTTTTTTCGTCGCTGGGCTAGAATCAGCGACATTTGGGTCCACGGCACGCGGGCGTTGGGATTCAGTTCCCAACGCCCGTTTTTGGAGCGACGTATTGGATGAAACGGGCTGCCGACGGCTCGTGTGAGAATCTGATGATGACACAGACTTACCAGTGGTGGTGGATGAAGGAATCCTGAACGGATCGATGGGGTCCTTTACCCACTGTGGCATGCAGCCCGTCGATCCCGGCGGGTTTTTTTGTTGCCTATCGTGCGGTGTTGTGGTGCCTTGAGTGGATTTTGGCAACCGGAAGGATGCAACGCTGGCTAAGACAGAGATCACATTCACCAAGTGCGAGGCGCTCCGCAACGATTTCTGCGTTGTGGAGCCGAAGCGCGGCTTTTCGTGGACCCCGTCGCGCGTGCAGGGCATTTGCGACCGTCGCAGCGGCGTCGGCGCCGACGGGCTGATTGTGCTGACCCGTCGTCAGGGCGACTTCGGCTTCAGCCTGTTCAATTCCGATGGCACCCGGGCCGAATGGTCGGGAAACGGGATCCGCTGTGCGGCGGCGTACGTGGCCCGTAAGATGCGCCGTAAAACGGCGGTATTCGACACGGTGGCCGGGGCGATTGAGACATCGATGTCTGCATCCAGTCGTGGGGTATCGGTGGCCTTTCAGCGGCCGCTGCCGGTGGTGGAACCGGTACGGTCAACCCATCGTTTGCCATCGATCCGCGGCGGGTGTGGCCCGATCGCCGTCGATGCCGGCAACCCGCACTGGGTGTTTATCGTGACGGACTTTGACTTCGATTGGGAACAGGTTGGCCGCGAGAGCCAGGCGGCGATGAGACGGACCCATGGAGTCAATGTCGAGTTTGTCCGCATTCACACGCGCAAGCGCATCGAACTGCGTCTCTATGAGCGCGGTGTCGGCCCGACGCCATCGTCGGGATCGGGGGCGCTGGCCGCATTGGCCGCCTGTCTGGATGAAAGACTGGTTGCCGAGACAGTTCAGGCCGGCTCACCGGGCGGTGCGCAATCATTGACTTATCACTCGCATGATGGAGACGTGCGCCTGATTGCACGGGCGCGGGTGGTGCACAGTGGGACATGGTACATTCGGTAACGTCTGTTTGGAGGGAGCAACCATGCCGACAGTGGGTCGTACATGAGTGAGTTTTCCGCATTTCGCCGCCGTCTCAGTGAAGATGGTCTGTTCGTGTTCTCCGCCGAGTTGCCGGCGGAACTCTTGACACCGGCGGAAGTGCTGCTGCGTTTGGGTGGCGACACGGCGCAGTCGTCGTTTTTGTTCGAAAGCGTCGAGACCGGCGGTTCATTGGGACGGTACTCCTTCATTGGTGTCAATCCGGCCGAGGAAGTACGTACCCGGGAAGAACACGGCGAACATCGCATCGGCCATTTGACACGTGAATTTCCCGCCACTGAACTCAAGCAGGTTTTAACGGACGCTATGGTGTCACCCGGAAGTGGTTCCAGTGCCGATGATGTCGTGGGTTTAGCCGGCGGCTGGGTTGGGTTTTTCGGCTACGATTGGGTGCGTCAGTTGGAGAAGTTGCCGTCCGAGGCGGAACCGTTGCCGCGGTATCCCTGGACATGGCTTGGGCTGTACGACGAGGTGATCGTCTTCGATCACGTCTATCAGGCGGCACACATCAACATCAGTGTACGTGGCGGTGAGGTGAAAGACATGGTGACGCATCGTCGCCTGTATGAGCGTTCACAGCGCCGGTTGGAGCGTACCATGCGGCGGCTGCGGCGGCCGCATCCGATGGTGCCCTTGGCGCGTCTGCAACAACGGCCGATCAAAATGACGATGAAGAAGAAGGAGTTCCTCGAGGGTGTACGCAAAATCAAGACACACATCAAAGAGGGAGATGTCTTTCAGTGTGTGCTGTCGCAGCGGTTCACGGTCGAAGGAAAGCAGAAGCCGTTTGAAACCTATCGCCGGTTGCGACGGCTGAATCCGTCGCCGTACATGTACTTCCTCAAGTTTGGCAATCTCGCGGTTGTCGGATCATCACCCGAAACACTGGTGCAAAAGCGTGGGAAGCATGTGTTGACGCGGCCGATTGCCGGGACACGTCCACGTGGCAAGGATGATGCGGAAGATGCGAAGCTGGCCAGGCAACTGCTGGCCTCACCGAAAGAAAACGCCGAGCACATCATGCTGGTCGATCTGGGCCGCAATGACCTCGGGCGTGTCTGCAAACCGGGAACGGTCGAGCCGACGCAATTTCGCGAAATCGAAAAGTACTCGCATGTCATGCACATGGTGTCGACCGTAACCGGCGAAGTGAAACGCAATGTCAATCCGGTCGATGTGTTGGCCGCGGCATTTCCG
Source organism: uncultured Ignavibacteria bacterium (assembly GCA_964440935.1). GTDB lineage: Bacteria > Zixibacteria > MSB-5A5 > WJJR01 > WJJR01 > WJJR01. The sequence continues at coordinate 28,662 of CAYTTY010000004.1, forward strand.
GCGGGGACGGTCACCGGTGCACCGAAGATTCGCGCGATGGAGATCATCGATTCCCTCGAACCGCACCGTCGCGGCGTGTACGGCGGGTGTGTCGGCTATCTCGACTGGTGGGGAAATCTCGATACGGCGATCGCCATTCGCACGGCGGTGATGGATAGCCAACGCGCCCACGTGCAGGCCGGAGCGGGCATTGTCGCCGACAGCAATCCCGAACGCGAATACAAAGAAACGCAAAACAAAGCGGCTGCACCGTTGGCTGCGCTCGGGGGAGAGTGGAAGCGGGGTGACCGGCCATGATCCTGCTTGTCGACAATTACGATTCGTTCGTTTACAACTTGTATCAATATCTCTGCGAGTTGGGCGCGACAGTGCAGGTGCGCCGCAACGATGCCATCACAGTGAGCGAGATACCGAAGAAGTATGATGCGGTGATCCTCTCACCCGGTCCGGGACGGCCCGCCGATGCGGGTTTGACGCCGGAGATTGTCACGCAATGTTCCGGGACACTGCCGATCCTCGGCGTGTGTCTGGGGTGTCAAGCGATCGGCGAAGCGTTTGGCGGCAAGGTGGTGCGCGGGAAGCGGCTGATGCATGGCAAAACATCCGTGATCAAGCACAACGGTACAGGTTTGTTTACGGGCGTTGATAAGCAGTTTGAAGCGACGCGTTACCATTCATTGATTGTCGAGCGGAAGAGTGTACCGAAGGTCTTGACTATCACCGCCGAAGCGGATGACAAGACGATTATGGCGCTTCGTCACAAGACGCATCCGACCGTCGGCGTGCAGTTCCATCCTGAATCGATCCTGACCGAACCGGGCAAAGCAATTCTCGCGAATTTCCTCAAGGGCAACTTATAGCGTGTCATTGGTGTGAGGTGTAATCCCCCATGTTGAAACCGTACATCCGTCGCGCAATTGAGCATTCGCATTTGAATGCGGAAGAAGCGCAAACCGCCATGGGCATTGTGCTCGGCGGTGAAGCGTCACCGGTGCAATTGGCGGCGTGGCTGGTGGCATTGCGACAGAAGGGCGAGACCGTCGAGGAATTGGCAGGATTCGCCCGCGCCATGCGCGATGCGATGGTGTCCATTGATGGTGTGCCCGACCACGCGGTCGATACCTGTGGCACCGGTGGTGACGGACTGGGGACATTCAATATCTCGACCGCCGCCGGACTGCTGGCGGCGGCGGCCGGTGCGACGGTGGCCAAGCACGGGAACCGTGCGGTCTCATCACGGTGCGGGTCGGCTGATGTGTTGACCGCTCTTGGTTTTGAGGTTGATTGCGGACCGGCTGTTGCCGAGCGCATGTTGCGTGACGTCGGGTTCGCCTTTTTGTTCGCCCCGCATTTTCATCCGGCGATGAAACATGCCGCGGGGCCACGACGGGATATCGGCATTCGCACGGTATTCAATCTGCTTGGCCCGATTTGCAACCCGGCTATTGTGAAACGGCAAATCATCGGTGTTTATGATGCGCATTGGCAAAGACCTCTGGTTGACACCTTGCAGGATCTTGGCGCGAAGCGGGTGATGGTGATCTCCGGACCGGGCAGTGCCGATGAACTGCTGCCGACCGGATTGAATCGGGTGATCGAATTGGATGGTGATGCGATCCGTGAATTTGAATTAATGCCGGAGGATGCCGGGGTCCGCAGTGTGAAACTCGATGAACTCAAAGGGTCGTCCGCCGAGGCAAACGCCGACATCATTCGTCGCATCGCCGACGGGGAAGACAGCGGCGCCGCCGAGGCGGCCATTATGAATGCCGGTGCGGCCCTCTGGGCGGCGGAACAGGCGTCGTCGATTTCCGATGGCGTTGCGTTGTGCCGCAAGGCCATCGCCGGTGGGGAAATGAGAACTTTGATCGAATCCGCGGCCGTTGCGTCGCGGCGCGCAGGCGTGTGATCGAGTATCATTGTGATTACTTCCGCAACCATAGCGCACCGTACAAATACATCCGGTCATCGTGCACCGAAGACACCACACGTGCACGATCCGTCGAGTAGTTCCAGCGATTGGGTCGTCCAGTACATCGGCAATCTGCGGCGGATTTCGAAACCGGCGCGCACATATCTGCTCGGATCGATGCTTGTGGGCATGGCATGGGCGACCTTCATGCTGCTGTTCAATCTGTATATGCGTGAGCGCGGCTTTGCCGAAGGCGTCATCGGCCAGGTGCTCTCGATGCAGTCGATTGGCATGGTGACGATGGCGATTCCGGTGGCCATGCTCGTATCGCGACGGTCGGCGCGCGGCATGTTGGTGATGGCCAGCCTGGGTGTTGCGGCCGGGTTCACGATGCAGACCTTGGTCGAATCTGAACCGTTTATTCTGGCGGCGTCATTTCTTGCCGGTGGGATGCTGGTTGTGGCGCATGTTATCAGTGCACCATTCCTGATGGCACATTCAACGACAGCGGAACGCACACATGTGTTCTCGCTGAGTTTCGCCGCAATGCTGGGATCGGGGTTGATTACGCATTTTGGCGCGGGATCACTCCACGAGGTTCTGACTGGTGTCACCGGATCATCGCTGATGGCGTACCGTTGGGTGCTGCTGCTTGGCTGTTCGTGCGCGGTTGTTGGTGCCATTGTGTTTTCACGGGTGCCGTCCGGTGTGGTTGGCGAACGTGACAAACGCCGTGGCATGCGAGAGTTCTGGGAAGCGAAAGGGAAACTTTTGTTCAAGCTGACCTTCCCGTTCTTTCTCGTCGGGATGGGCGCCGGGCTGATCATCCCGTTTCTGAATCTCTATTTCCAGGACCGGTTTGGATTAACGCCGCAGACGATCGGCGTGTATTACGGGCTCGTGCAGGCGTCGATGATCATCGGCGTTTTGATCGGACCGGAATTGGCACGGCGCTACGGTATGGTGCGCACCGTCGTGCTGACCGAGTGGGCATCACTGCCGTTTATGCTGATCCTTGCGTTTACCGGTAATCTGCCACTGGCGACCGCAGCGTTTCTGTTGCGCGGAGCCTTGATGAATCTCGGTGTGCCGATTGCCAACAACTACATGATGGAACGGGTCGGCTTGGCGGATCGAGCGCTCGTGAACAGTTGGTCGCGCATTGCCTGGTCGTTGTCGTGGGCGGTCACAACCATCATCGGCGGGGCGATGATCGAACACGGCGGCTACGTGTTGCCATTGCTGCTGGCGTGCGGACTGTACGTCGCGTCGAGTCTCCTGTACTTTATCTACTTCCGCAAAGTGGAGATTTACGCGGGACGTCCCGCCGAATCGGGCGGGATTCGTCCGACCGGTGAATGATCGCTCATGACACCAATGTCACACCATAAGCCGATACCGGCGATTTTGCAGACACTGGTTGAGTCCAGCCGTGTGCGTGTTGAGCAATTGCGATCGAAAGCGACGTTTGAGGAACTGTCGGAACGAGGACGTACGAACACGCGACGCTCTTTCCGCCGTGCACTCGAAACGGTATCACCGGCGATTATCGCCGAAGTGAAAAAGGCGTCGCCATCGAAGGGTGTGTTTAGCGATCATGTGGATCCCGTGATGCAGGTGACGGCGTACGCATCGGGCGGGTGTGCGGCGATCTCGGTGGTGACGGAACCGGAGCACTTTTGGGGCGATCTTGGATGGATCGAGGCAATTCGTGACGCGGTTGCTCTGCCGGTGCTGCGTAAGGACTTCATCATTGATGCGATCCAGGTCGCGGAGACCGCGGCCTCGTGTGCTGATGCGATCCTTCTGATTGCACGCATTTTATCACCCGATCAACTTGCGGAATTGAGTGATGCCGCCGGGACACTGAATCTTGACGTGCTTTATGAAGCTCATGATGAGTCGGACATTGAGAAGATCACTCGTTGCAATCCGCAACTCGTCGGTGTCAACGCGCGCGATCTCGACGATTTCACAGTCGACACCGAACGCGTGAAACGACTGCATGCTGCATTGCCGGCGAATGCATTGTTGGTTGCCGAGAGTGGCATTGAACGACGTGAACAGATTATCGAATTGCGTGAGGCGGGCTACCACGCCTTTCTCGTTGGCGAAGCGCTTCTCCGTTCCGACGATCCTGCCGCGCTGCTGCATCAACTGAGAGGTGAGGAAACATGATGCAACGCACGCGAATCAAAATCTGCGGTATTACGCGGTTGGCCGATGCGTTGGCAGCACAGGAGGCCGGGTGCGATGCGGTGGGATTTGTCTTCTGGCACGGCAGTTCACGATGTATCGGTGTGGATGATGTGAAGCAAATCGTACGGGAACTGTCATCGATGATGACGACAGTCGGCATATTCGTATCGCCGACACCGGACGACGTTATATCGACGTGCCAGCGTGCGGGTGTGGTGGCCGCACAACTGTGTGGCGATCTCCCCGACGGTAATTGGGCAGACCTGTCAAAACAGATTCGATTGATTCGGTCCGTGACGGGTGAGCGGATGTCGAAGAACGAGACTCCCGAGTGGATTCGCGACGTACTCGTCGACAGTCACACGGGGGACCAACCGGGTGGTACGGGGCAGACATGTGATTGGTCGAGGTTACCCAAAGTCGACGAATCGATTCGCCTGTGGTTAGCCGGCGGTTTGCATACCGGAAATGTTGGCGAGGCGGTGACGCGAGTCCGGCCGTTTGCGGTCGATGTCAGCACTGGGGTCGAAGATCGGCCCGGGATTAAGTCGCATGAGAAGATCCGAGAGTTTATCGCCGCCGTGCACGCAGCGGACTTGGCGAATCAACGTGATTGAGTGACCACGGATGTCGTATGGCAAAGAGTCGAACGAAAAAGACAAAGATTACAGCGCGTGCCTTCTTGCGCCGTCCCAGCCGTAAGGGACGATTTGGTGCGTATGGCGGCCAGTATGTACCGGAGACGTTGATCCCTGCGCTTGATCAATTGACGACTGACTTCGAGATGGCGTGGGCAAGCCCCGAGTTTCGAGCCGAGTATCGCAGCATTCTGTCCGAGTACGGTGGCCGTCCGACACCGTTGTATGAAGCCGACCGACTGTCCGAACGATTGCAGCGCGGTCGCATCATTCTGAAACGTGAAGATTTGAATCACACCGGTTCGCATAAATTGAACAACGTGGTCGGGCAGGTGCTGCTTGCCGTACGCAGCGGGAAGAAGCGTATCATCGCCGAGACCGGTGCCGGTCAACACGGTGTGGCTACCGCGACGATTGCGGCCAAATTCGGCTTGTCGTGTGATGTCTACATGGGTAGTCTCGACGTCGAGCGTCAGGCGCCGAATGTGCAACGAATGGAACTGCTGGGCGCGCGGGTCATCCCGGTCCTATCGGGTGCGCGTACACTCAAGGATGCCACCAACGAGGCGATTCGCGACTGGGTGACCAATGTCGATTCGACGTTCTACGTCATCGGTTCGGTCGTGGGGCCGCATCCGTATCCGTACATGGTGCGCGAGTTCCAGCGCATTATCGGTGATGAAGCCAAGAAACAATTCCAAAAGAAGATCGGACAGATGCCTGACTCACTCGTGGCGTGTGTCGGTGGCGGGTCGAACGCGATTGGTTTTTTCACGGCATTCATGAACGATGATACGATTGAGATGATCGGAGTGGAAGCCGGTGGATGCGGTCTACGTTCGGGAGAACACGCGGCGACCTTGATTGCCGGACGCCCGGGCGTCTTGCACGGCTCGGCGAGTTATCTGCTACAAACGCAAACCGGACAGATCACCGTACCGCATTCGATGTCCGCCGGTTTGGACTATCCCGGTGTCGGCCCGGAGCATGCGTTTCTCCGCGATTCCGGACGGGTACGGTACGTGTCAGTGACCGATCGTGAAGCACTGGATGCATTCCAACTCCTCGCCGAAACGGAGGGGATCTTACCGGCGCTGGAATCGGCTCACGCCATTGCCGCATTGAAGAAACTGCCACGTGATCAGAAGAACTCGAATATCATCGGTGTCTGCCTGTCGGGACGTGGTGACAAAGACCTGGCAACCGTCGTCGATGCGCTGGAGGATGTGTGATGGCCAAGACGACCCGCCGGCGTGAAACACCACTTGCGGGTCTATTCGCCGATGCCCGGCCGGTGATACCGTTTATCACCGCCGGCTATCCGACCAAACGTGTTTTCCGGGATACAGTCTCTGCTGCGGTTGATGCCGGAGCCGGTGCAGTGGAAATCGGGATGCCATTCTCCGATCCGCTCGCCGACGGACCGGCGATTCAGTTGTCGTCGCAGGTGGCACTGGAGCATGGGATCGACTTGCCGGAGGTGCTGAAACTGACCGAGGATCTCCGGCGTCGCATCGATGTTCCGCTCATCCTGATGGGGTATCTCAATCCGCTGATGCAGATGGGTTTTGAGCGATTTGCCCGGCGGGCGGTCGATGCCGGCGTATCGGGAACGATCATACCGGACTGCCCGGTCAGCGAAGCCAACGAGTGGCAGGCGGTATCGCGCGAGCACGGTCTGGCCAACATCTTCCTGATCGCGCCGACCACCACCGACGAGCGGATTGCGGTCATTGACCGCGCCTCGACGGCGTTCTCATATTGCGTATCCGTCGCCGGTGTGACCGGGGCGAGGGGGGACGTGGCCGCGTCGACCAAGAAATTCCTCCAGCGTGTTGCCGGGATCGCCAGGAAACCATACGTTGTCGGATTCGGCATCTCCACGCCACAGCACATCAAGGAGCTGAAGGACCTGGCGAATGGATTTGTCGTTGGATCGGCGCTGGTTCGAATCTTGAGAGACGAGCCGGCGAAGATGGCTCCACTGGAGGTTCATCGGTTTATTCGCTCGCTGGTGCGGGCGACGAAATAGGCTGAACATTGATCATGACGAAGACAACGACGCAATCATACTTTCGGGATGTCTGCGCGGCCGCCGGGGCGGCGCTGGAATCACTCGGCGTGGTGGTCACTGCTGAGGATCTGGCGACATCATTTGAAGCACCAAACAAGAAGGGTTTTGGTGATGCCGCGCTACCCTGTTTCCCGTTTGCGCGCCAGTTGAAAATGCCGCCGCCGAAGATCGCCGAGAAAGTCGCTGAGGCGTTTCAGTCTCCTCCATCTGTTGTGAAAGTCGCACCAATCAGCGGATTTTTGAACATCTGGTACGACCCGGGTATTGTCGCTGAAGAGGTTCTTCCGTCGATTCAACACGCACAACAGCGTTATGGTGCATCGGATGAGGGCGCAGGCAAGACCGTGTGCATGGATTACTCGCATCCGAATATCGCCAAGCCGTTTGGTGTCGGGCATCTGCGGTCGACGGTGATTGGCAATTCACTGAAGCGGATTCTGGAACATTGCGGGTACACGACCGTCGGCATCAACCACCTCGGCGATTGGGGCACGCAGTTTGGTAAGCTGATTGTCGCCTTCCGTGAATGGGGCGACGAGGACGAACTCCAGAAGGAACCGATCAAACACCTATACAGTCTGTACGTGCGTATCCATCAAGAGGCAGATAACGATCCGTCGTGGGATGACCGTGGGCGCCGGGAGTTCAAACAGCTAGAGGATGGCGATCCCGACAATCGTGAATTGTGGCAACGGTTCCGTGATCTGTCCTTGCGCGAATTCGGACGGGTGTACCAGCGGCTTGGTGTCGAATTCGAATCCGATGCCGGTGAAGCATTCTATGAATCCAATCTGTCATCGTTAATCGAACGGTTGACCAAAGAGGGTCACGCCATTGAGGGTGACGACGGTGCGCTGGTGATTCCGATGCCGGATTCCGAAGAGGAACCGCCGCTTTTGTTGCGCAAAGCCGACGGCGCGACAACGTACGCAACACGCGACCTGGCCGCTGCAGAGTATCGTTTCGCCACATACGAATTCTATCGCTGCCTGTACATTGTCGGTTCGGCGCAAGCGCTGCATTTCAAACAACTGTTCACGGCCTTGAAACAGATCGGTTACGAATGGGCCGAGCGTATGTTGCACATCGACTTCGGTTGGGTGAAATTCGGCGATTCGATGATGGCAACGCGCAAAGGCAATATTATCTTCCTCAACGATGTCCTGAGCGAGACGGTCGAGAAGACACGTTCGATAATCGCCGAGCGCAATCCCGATCTCGACGATCCCGACGAGGTTGCCGAACAAGTCGGCGTCGGCGCCACGGTGTTTTGGATGCTGTCGGTCAAACGGCAAAAGGACGTCAACTTCGACTGGGAGGAAGTGCTATCGTTTGACGGGCGCACCGGACCATATCTGCAATACACGCATGCCCGTGTGTGTTCACTGATAGCGAGGTACGGTAAACAGATTCCGATATCATCGGTCGATTACAATACGCTCAGTACTGAAGAAGAACGCCAGTTGCTCCTGCAACTGGCCGACTGGCCACGGCGGTTGTCACAGGCGATTCAGTTCTACGAACCGCAGATTCTCGCGTCGGCATTGCTTGATATGGCGCAGGCGTACAACCGGTTTTATCAGAACGTACGAATACTCGACGGCGATCAGTCGGCCGTAGAAGCACGTATTGTGCTGGCCGATTCGCTGCGCATTGTGTTGAATAGCGGACTCTACCTGCTGGGCATGGGGGCGCCGTCGCGGATGTAGAGCCGGTGGTTGAGTGTTTGGGGGAATGGGAGAGGCATCATGTTAGTCGTCATGGACACCCACGCGGGCGAAGGTCAGGTCAATGCGGTCTGCGATGAGATTCGCAACATGGGTCTCACGCCGCATCCGATGCCCGGCGCACAGCGTACCGCCATCGGCATCACCGGGAATAAGGGTGCGGTGGAAGCGTCGCGCATCGAACAGATGGTCGGCGTGATTCGCGTCATTCACGTCACGGCGCCGTACAAACTGGTCAGCCGCGAGTTTCACGAAGAGAATTCGGTCGTTCAGGTCGGTGATGTGTCGTTCGGAAAGCAGTACTTCACGGTGATTGCGGGCCCGTGTGCCGTCGAGTCGGCACAACAGATCGATGAAGTGGCTGCTCACCTGAAGGCAAATGGTGCGCACATGCTGCGTGGCGGGGCGTTCAAGCCACGGACGTCACCGTACAGTTTTCAAGGGCTTGGTGAAGCGGGGCTCAGACTGTTGCAGGAGACCGGCAGGCGTCACGGGTTGCCGGTGGTGACGGAAGCGGTCGACCGTGAGTCTCTTCAATTGGTCGAGAAGTACGGTGACATGATTCAAATCGGGGCGCGGAACATGCAGAATTTCTCACTGCTGCGCGATGCCGGGCGCAGCAGAAGGCCGGTGCTACTGAAACGCGGGATGTCGGCAACACTCGAAGAACTCCTGATGGCGGCCGAGTACATCGTGAATGAAGGTAATCCCAATGTCGTTTTGTGCGAACGTGGTGTGCGTACATTTGCCGATCACACGCGCAACACCCTCGACCTGTCGGCCATCCCGTTTGTTCAACGCACCAGCCACCTGCCCATCATTGCCGATCCGAGTCATGGGACGGGCCGTCGCGAGAAGGTCATACCGTTATCGTGCGCATCAGTGGCGGTCGGGGCCGACGGCATCATTGTCGAAGTTCACCCACATCCGGATCAGGCGATGTCCGACGGTCCGCAGTCGTTATTCCCCAACCAGTTTGTTGAACTGATGGGACGGATTTCGGTAATTGCCGGTGTGGTCAATCGCACGCTCATCCAGGAGCCACAACCGAAGGTCGTATGAATACAACCGAAGCGACGTCCCGTACATTGACATTGCAGCCGGTGCACCGGCTGGTCGGCCACTATACTCCGCCCCCGGATAAGGCGATTGCCCACCGGGCATTGATCCTGAGCGCCATGGCCGAAGGCCGTTCGACTGTTCATCCGGTGACGGGCTCGGCCGATGTGCAGTCGACCGCAAGCTGTTTGCGCCAGTTGGGCGTGTCAATTGAAGTCGTCGACGATACCTGGATCATCGAAAGCCCAGGCATACACAAGTGGAGCGTGCCCGAACGTGCACTCGATTGCGGCAATTCGGGGACAACCATGCGTCTGCTGGCGGGATGTCTCGCCGGACGACCGTTTCCGTCGGAGCTGATCGGTGATGAATCGTTATCGCAACGTCCCATGGCGCGCATCGCCATTCCGTTGCGCAAGATGGGCGGATTGATTGAACTGGCCGATGGTGATTCACCGCCGATTTCCATCAAGCCGTCGTCGTTGCGCGGAATCGAGTATGAATTGCCGATCGCATCGGCACAGGTGAAATCGGCGATTCTTTTGGCCGGATTGGATGCGGAGGGCACCACGACAATCACCGAAACGTATGCCACGCGTGACCACACTGAACGCATGCTCCGTTACGCCGATGTTGACTGTGAGACGCTGCATCCCCCGCGGCCGGCGGACCGTCGTGAGCAATTGCTCGAAAACCCCGAAGCCGCGCGTGAGGATGCGCCGCCCTATCATCATAAAATCGTGCTTGGAGATCGTCGAACCGTACGGCGGACCGATTGGGAGGTACCGGGAGATTTCTCGACAGCGGCGTATGTGATTGCGGCGGCAGCGGTCGTACGTCGGTCCGAAGTGATCATCGCGGACGTCGGCATCAACCCGACACGCACAACGTTCTTCAAAGTGCTGCGTCGCATGGGCGCTCAAGTCGATTTCGAGAAGCGTGAACAGTCGGGTGGCGAACCGGTCGGCACGTTGCGCGTCACGTCGGCCAAGCAGTTGAAGGCCGTCCGGGTGGGCCGAGCAGAGGTCTCGGGCCTCATCGATGAACTGCCGATTCTGGCGGTTCTGGCCGGACGGGCTGAAGGAATTACCGTGATTCGCGGCGCGGGCGAATTACGTCACAAAGAATCGGATCGCATCGCTACGGTGACCGAAAACCTGCGGGCTGTCGGGGTGAAAGTGGCCGAACTCGAGGATGGTTGGGCGATTGAGGGTCCCTCCGAGTGGAAGGGGACCACGATCAATCCGCATGGCGACCATCGCATCGCGATGGCGTTTGGTGTTGCGGGACTCTGGGCCGATGGTCCAACGCGATTGCTGAATCCCGAATGTGTACGGGTGTCCGCGCCTGACTTTTTTAACACCATTGCGGCGTTGTCACGCTAGAGCTCAATGATGAGTTATCGTATGGCGTCTTATTCGAATCGCGATGTCCAACAAGCTGTGTATGGTGTCCTCGGACAGGACATACCGTACACGTTGTCACCGGCTATCTTCCGACACGTGTTCGCCGTGCTGAAGTGGCAGGCGGTGTATGCCATTTTCGACCGCGGGCCAGCCCGTTTGGAACGGCTCGTCAAGGCTGCACCCGACGCCGGCATTGTCGGATTCAATGTCACCAAACCGTACAAAGTAAAAATCGTCGAGTACCTGGACCGTCTCGATACGACGGCACGTGATGTCGGCGCGGTCAACGCCGTCGCGTGCCGCAGCTCCGGCAGTGTGGGATACAACACGGACATTGACGGTGTCGATGCGGCACTGGCAAGCTACCGAAAGCGATTGACCGGCAAGCCGGTTGTGATCATCGGCGCTGGTGGTGCCGCCCGCGCGACAGCGTATGCGTTGGTCAAACGGTTCGGGATCACGGATATCACTTTCGTCGCCCGCAGTCCCAAGCGGGCGGAGCGCGTGGCGCGAAGTCTGGATGATCACCTGTCGCGGGTGGCGCTCGATGTGGTGCATGTCGATAAGCTCGACGGCGATCAGCGCGTGAAGGAGGCGGCGTTGATTGTCAACGCCACTCCGGTGGGAACCGGGCCGGAACGCAACCGGTTGCCGATTCCCGCCCGGATCGATTTGTCTCCACGGACGGTGGTCTTCGACCTGATTTATCGTCCGCGACAGACGCGGTTTCTGGAACGTGCCCAACGCGCCGGGTGCCGTACGGTCAGCGGTTGGCCGATGCTCATTGCACAAGCCGAAGCCGCCTTCCGCATCTGGACCGGGCGGGACTTTCCGAAGAAAGCGCGCAAACAACTTCTCCACTGGGACCCCGATCGTTAATGCCAGCATCCTCATCCGCCGCCGTCCTGTGGGCGGGAGCACGCAAGGGCCTGAGCACCTTCTGGATGCTCATGCGCATCATGATCCCGGTGTACATCGTGGTCAGTATCCTGAATCACACACCGGTCCTCCCGGCGATTGCCGAGTTCTTTGAACCGTACATGCGGTTCTGGCATCTGCCGGGCGAAGCCGCGCTGGCGATGGTGCTGGGTCATTTTGTGAATATCTATGCTGCGCTGGCGGTAATCGCTGCCGGAGGATGGGATCCGGTCTCAGTGACCGTCGCCGGTGTGATCCTGGGGATTTCCCACTCCCATGTGATGGAAGCGGCGATCTTCGGACAGATGCGTGCACCAGTCGTGGCGCTGGTCTCGTTGCGGATCATTGTCGGATGGTCCTTGGGATGGGTGGTGGCGGCCATCATGGCTACCTAACAGACCGATTGATATGACAACCATGGATATTGCCATAGAGATTGCGGAAGGTTTGGGCGGATTGATGCTCAAGATCTTCCTGATTGTGATGCCGCTTCTGATTGCGCTCGAGTGGTTGCGCAGCCGGCCGTGGTTTACGCGTGCGATCAATTCTACGCAGGGGCTGTTTCGGCCGATCGGATTCCGTCCATCGGCATTGTTTCCGCTGCTGACAGGCATCATCTTTGGTATCGCCTATGGCGCGGGAGTACTGATCCCGCAGGCGCGGTCGGGTGAACTGGATCGCCAGCAGATCTTCCTGATTACGGCATTTCTGGGGATCTGCCATGCGATCATCGAAGACACGCTGTTGTTCGTGGCCGTAGGTGCTAATGGATGGATGATTGTCATCACCCGGTTTGTGGCGGCGCTGGTGATTGTATTTGTGCTGTCGAAGCTGTCCTGGCCGGCCGCTGACCCTGTAACTGGAGACACGCAACTATGATGACTTCAACTCGCCGCCATGTTTACCTGGCCGGATTCATGGGCACCGGCAAATCGGCGATCGGACAGGCACTCGCCACGATGTTAAAGCGGCCATTTTATGATCTGGATACAGTCGTCGAGGAGATCACCGGACACTCCATTCCGACTATCTTCGCGGCCGAGGGTGAAGCCGAATTCCGGAAGTACGAGACACGCGCGCTGCGTTCCATTGTCGGTGCGTCACCGTCAGTCATCGCGTTGGGTGGGGGGGCTCCCACGGTACGGAGTATCGCACGACTGGCCCAATACAGCGGCTTTACCGTGTGGTTGACCGCCGACTGGCCGACCGTGTGGGAGCGCGTGAAATCTGACACGGAGCGTCCGCTCCTGGCCGACGTATTGGGCACGACACAATCTGATGACGGTGATGAAGGCGCATACAACCGATTTGTCGAGCGGGCGAAGTCGATCCTTTCGGAACGTGAAGTCGCCTATGAATCATTGGCCGACTGGACCGTAAGCACATCGGCTGTCACCCCAGATGCCGCCGCCGACCAAATCCTCAATCTGATGAAAGACGTCTCTGAGTGAATCCGACACGACGACCACGCACCACTGTACGTGCAACACTCTTCGGCACCATTCCCGGACGCCGTGTACCGGTGTTCGTGAATGATGGTTTGGTGGATACGCTACCCGACGTGTTGGCATCGGTACATGTGCACCGGGTGTGCGAGGTGGTTACCGACCGTACTGTCGATGCCCTGTTTGGCCGTCGCGTCATGGCAGCGCTACGCAAGGGCCAATGGAAAGCGCACAAGATGGTCCTTCCGGCCGGTGAGCGGATTAAATCGGAACGGACAATCAGATCGCTGCACGAGGCATGGTTTGAACGGAAACTCGACCGCTATACCGTCATCATTGCGCTCGGAGGCGGCACGATTGGGGATGCCGTCGGGTACGCCACCGCGACCTTCCTGCGCGGGCTGCCGCTCTGGCAGGTGCCGACGACGATTATCGGGCAGGTCGATTCGGCCATCGGTGGCAAGGTCGGCATCAATCACAAGCGGGGGAAAAACCTGATCGGCGTATTCTATCAGCCGACCGGGATCATTATCGATCCGCAGGTGCTCGAAACTCTTCCACCGCGGGAGCGACGTTCGGGGCTCGCCGAGGTGGTAAAGTATGGTGTGATCGCCGATGCCACGTTGTTTCGACAGTGCGAGCAGTCGATAGACGCGTGGGTATCGGGAGCGGAGAATATCCCGACGTCGACGCTTCAAACGTGTGCCCGCATCAAGTCGAAAATCGTCACGGCGGATGAGACCGACCGCGGATTGCGTCATCATCTGAACTTCGGTCACACGCTGGGCCATGCGCTCGAACGGTGGGGCCAATACCGGCGGTTCAGGCATGGTGAGGCCATCGCAATCGGAATGGTTGCGGCCGGCTGGATGGCTCACAAACGGGGAGATTTGACAACATCCGAACTCAAACGCTTGGAGTTGGTTTGTCGTTCACTTTATCCTCGGCCATTGAAGTTGCCAAAGAGGGCTTCGGACGTGACTCAACACCTTCACAGCGACAAGAAGCGCATGGCCGGCCAGCTGCGCTGGGTGTTGCCGCACGGCATTGGCCAAGTGCGTGTTGTTGAAAATGTAACGCCGCATGAGATCAATGGGGCGCTGCGCTATTCCCTGAATCTCTTGCGCCGATAACGAATACAGATGTTACAAGGGACGTCATCATGGCCAAACCAATTCTCGTTCTCAACGGTCCCAATTTGAATCGACTCGGCAAACGTGAACCGGAGGTGTACGGTCGTGAAACACTCGGCGAATTGAAACAACGACTGAAAGCGCACGCCGCGCAGAAGTCGGTGTCGGTAGAGTTTGCCCAGTCGAATCATGAGGGTGAACTGATCGACCGCATTCATGCCGCTGCGGATAGCATGCGCGGGATCATCTTCAATCCGGGTGGGTTAACACACACGTCGGTGGCATTGCGGGACGCGGTCGCGTCGGTTCCCATTCCCGTTGTTGAGGTCCATATCACGAACATCTTTGCCCGCGAACCGTTTCGGCATCAGACGATCATCACCGGCGCGTGTAACGGGATGATCGGTGGGTTGGGCACCCAAGGATATGTCCTCGCGTTAGACTATCTGCTGAGCTTAGAGGAATAGCCGGGTCTCGATTCGGATTTGCTTCACTCTCAAGCAATTCCCGTCATAGATTAGCGTTCGCCCGCCCTCGGGCGGGGGGGTCTGTACCTGTGAGGCAGCGCTATGACCGAGCCGATCCAAACGCCGGCACAACGCGATATCGAAAGTGCTCTGCGGGGCAATCCGTACAAGGCGATTATTCGTTTGGCGTGGCCGGCGACCGTGGCGATGCTGCTGCACACGTTGTTTACGATCACCGATGCGATTTGGGTTGGACGCTTGGGCGCGGCGCCGATCGCGGCGGTGATTTCATCAAGCTTTATCGTTTGGATCACTCTCTCACTCACGGAGGTCCTGGCCACTGGCGTGGTCGCGACTGTTTCACGATCGATCGGGGCGGGCGAATTCGACAAAGCGGCTTCGATCAGCGAGGAAACCTTCCGGTTTGCGCTGCTCTACGCGGCACTGATCACCATTCTCGGTCTACTGTTTCGCGGCTCGTTGTTCGAACTGCAAGGGCTGGAGGCTGATGTCACCGCCATCGGCACGACCTACATGGGCATCTACTTCGCCGGTGCCGTGTTCGTGGTCTTCACCGAATGGGCCGGTGCGATCTTCCGGGCCGCGGGCAACACCCGCATTCCCTTCCTCGTGCATTCGTTTGCCATCGTCCTCAATGTCGTCTTAGATCCGTTCTTGATCTTCGGTTGGGGGCCGTTTCCCGCATGGGGGGCGGCGGGAGCAGCGGTCGCCACGGTGATTGCCTATGCCGTTGGGTCGGGAATCGCCGTAGTCTTTCTGCTTCAGGAGCGCTTGCCCTTCCCGTTCCGGATGCGCCCGTTCGGGACAGTCGATTGGCCGCGCATGTGGCGAATTGTCATGATCGGTGTGCCGATCTCGGCGGCGTGGATCGTGTTTTCGACGGTCTATTTGTTTGTCAATCGGATCACCGCCCAGTTCGGGACCGAGGCAGTGGCGGCGCTGGGTATCGGTAATCGAATCGAGTCGATCAACTACCTGATTTCGTACGGGTTCTCCATTTCAGTGGCCACCTTGGTCGGGCAAAACCTGGGCAACAATAATCCTCAACGAGCCAAGGAACTCGCTTTCAAGGCGGTCGGCATGGTCAGCGCTTTCACGGGATTGATGACCGTGATCTTCCTGGTTTTCCCGGAGACGTTAATGCGGGTGTTTATCGATGATCCCGACGTGCTGGCCGCAGGGAAAAATTACGTCCGCATTTTGGCGATCTCTCAGATCATGATGGCTTGGGAAGTGGTCTTCGAAGGCGGGTTCGTCGGGGCCGGCAATACCTTGCCGCCAATGCTGGTCGGCATTCCGGGGGCGATTGCGCGCATTCCGCTGGCGTGGTTTCTGGCGGTCTATCTGGGGCTTGGCGTTGATGGGGTCTGGTGGACCATCACGGCGACAACGGTACTGAAGGGGACGACCCTTTTGGTGTGGTTTTCGCTGGGACGCTGGAAACGGCATCGTGTGCTCTGAGACCACTTTCACATCTTGGTCTCATCCTGGTTCACCCGTATTGTTGGGGCATGAGTAACGTATCGGAAGCCACGGGTACGGGATGGGTCTATTGCGATGACTTCCTGCGACATAATGCCGCAATCAGCCATCCGGAGCACCCCGATCGTTTGCGTGCCATTCACCAGGGCCTGACAGACAGCGGTCTGCTGCAGCAATTACAACCCGTATCATTCGAGCCGCTTGACGACAGTGAACTCATGCGTGTCCACACGCGCCAGCACCTGGCAACGGTGGATAGCTCCGAGAATCGCTATCTCGATCCCGACACCTATGTCGGCGAAGGGTCACCGTCGATTGCCCGTCTGGCGGCAGGCGGAGTGGTTGCAGGGGCGCGGGCCGTTTGGAATGGGAACGTCCGCAATGCCTTTTGTACGATCCGTCCGCCGGGACATCATGCACTCTGGGATCGGGCGATGGGCTTCTGTCTGTTCAACAACATCGCCATTACGGCGCAGGCCATTCTGGCCGATGCACCCAGTGCCAGCGTGATGATTCTCGACTGGGATGTGCATCATGGAAACGGCACACAGGCGATATTCTACGAGGACGCCTCTGTGCTGTACACCTCCCTCCACCAGTATCCCTTTTACCCCGGTACCGGTTCCAATTCTGAGATTGGCCGAGGTGTGGGTACAGGGTATACGGCCAATGTGCCACTTCAGGCCGGTTCCGGTGATACAGAGTTCCTATCGGCTATTGAGATGCTGTTCGACGTTCACGGTGTAACATTTGCGCCGGACATTCTTTTGATATCATGTGGGTTTGATGCCCACCGGCTCGATCCATTGGCCAATCTCGACGTGTCGACCGACGCGTTCGGTGAGGCCACGAGGATGGCCGTGCAATTTGCTGAAGAGGTCTGTAACGGCCGTCTTGTATCAGTGCTCGAGGGCGGATACAGCACGCAGGTACTGTCCGAAGCCGCAGCCGTCCATGTTCGTGAATTACTGGGCGCGTCAATGGGTAAAACAGAATGAGGGAATATGTTGAAGGTCCTGTGTTCTGTTTCGCGTAGGGTGCGGCTAAGAGCCGCACCCACGCGAGGTACCGCACCAACGCAGGGTTATGTGATTATCGCAAGAGCGTATGAGAGCCGATTTGAACTGTCAAGATGGATTCTTCAACACATCGGAGGCGTGGGGATACAGAGGGGAGATTTGACCATTGACGGCTGAGAGGAAACGACGCGACGGGACGGTTTGTGCCGGTGCCGATGAGCACTACGAGCGCGGCGCGGTAGTTCCGCCGATCTATCAAACTGCGAACTTCCGATTTGATAACACCGAACAGGTTGCCGCCGTCGCACGCGGCGAATCGGATCACTTGATCTACACGCGCTACGGTAACCCCACAATCGAAGCGGTCGAACAGCGTATTGCCCAACTGGAAGGAGGACAGAGAGCCTTCGCATTCGCCGCCGGACAGGCGGCAACCAGTGCGTGGTGCTACGCGCACCTGCGTCCGGGCGACCGGTTTGTCGTGTCGAATCGCCTCTATGGCGGTACCGTTGCCTACATGAATGACTGCCTGGTGCCGTTTGGCATCGCCATCGATCAGGTCGATTTCACCGATCACGACGCGGTCGGCCGCGCACTGGATGGCGCCACGGCCTGCTGGTTTGAAACACCAACCAATCCGACCACGCAAATCATCGACGGGTCCGCCATCGCGGCACTGTGTCGAAAACATGGAGTGCTGTCGGCGGTCGACAATACGTTCGCCACGCCGATCAATCAGAAGCCATTTGACTGGGGAATCGATTGGGTGATGCACTCGGTCACCAAGTATCTCAACGGTCATGGTGATTTGATCGGCGGCATGCTCGTGGCGCGACATGGTATCAGCACCGACGCCGTCGCCGCCCTCCGGAAAAACACCGGTGGCATCATGGATCCGCATGCCGCGTTTCTGCTGCACCGTGGTTTACGTACGCTTGTCGTGCGTGTCGAGCGTCATAATGCCAATGCCCTCGCTCTTGCACGGCATCTGAATAAGCACGACAAGGTCGAACAGACGTATTATCCGGGCCTTGAGGATGATCCGGGCCATGTGATGGCGAAACGTCAGATGCGCGGATTTGGCGGCATTGTCGCGGTGGACATTTACGACGGATTCGATGCGGCCGCGCGATTCATCGACAATTTACAGGTGATCGTCAATGCAACATCGCTTGGGGGAACCGAATCGTTGGTATCGATGCCCGTGCTAACATCGCATACGCGTGCGACGCCCGAGGAGCGGGCGATGTCGCGAGTCACCGATCAGACTGTGCGCATTTCGGTGGGCATCGAGGATATCGACGATCTGATTGACGATGTCGACAACGCACTGAAGGCGGTGTAAACCGGAAACGGAACATGACAGCGACTACGAAGATCGAAGGGCCATCGGCGCCATGACGACCTGGGGACTGCGATTTGTGCGACTGTGCGGTGCCCTAATGATCACAGGCGCGGTCATCACCCCGTGCGTTGTGAACGCCCAGGACAGCCAACCGTTAATCCTCGAATACGCTGATTCGTCCGAGGTGCTCCAGGCCCAGGGGGAGACCGAATATCATCTGTTCGGCAACGTGCAATTCCGGCAGGGCGACACCCGTCTGACGAGCGACCGTGCGGTTTGGAAACAGGACAGCGGCACCGTATGGTTTCGCGGCCACGTGTTGATTCAGCAGCCGAAGCGGTTTCTGCGGGCGGACCGCGTGTTCTACGACCGTCATGTTCGCTCGTTTATTGCCTACGATTCCGTCACCGTGGAAGATACCGCACAGGCGTTTTCACTGCATGGCGAGCGAGTTCGCTTTGATCGCAACGCGGAGGTTGCGTACGCCGATTCGTCGCCGGTGATGCTCTACGATTTTCTATTAGACTCCGCCCAGCAGACGATCATTGTCGCCGACACCTTGATTTTCAAGAAGTTCGACCGCAGCGGTACGGCGTTGGGATCCGTTCGTGTGTACAAGGATGACTGGCGGGGCACCGGCGATTACGGTGAGATCTGGCCCGATTCCGGATTGGCGATGCTGACCGGTGATCCCGAAGCCAGGGGTCTCGGCGGAACCATCAGCGGCGACACGTTGTATTTGTACTATCGCGGCCAGACGGTCGAGCGCGTGCAGGCGCGTGGCAATACCAGCGGCTCCTATCAGGACACGTCGCTGACCACCGGTGGTCAGAATCTGATTCGGGGTGATGTTGCTGATTTCTTCATCACCAAAGACACCCTGCGCGCGATTCGCGTGGTCGGCGAGGCCTACACCGACTACGATCCCGGCGAACCCGGCGGCGGTCATAACAATGCATCGGGTGACTCACTCTGGTTGGACTTTGATCGAGGGCAATTGGATGCCGTGACCATTCGCGGCGGATCGCAGGGAACGTATCGTGCACCGAGAGAGGATGTGGGCGAGGATACGGTCACGTATTCGGCGGAGACGATTGTCTTTGTGCCCGATTCGAATCGAATCGATCTAATCACGTCCTCACAACTGAACTACCACGAGGTTCAGCTCGATGCCGGGCGCATCTCCTACTGGACCGATGCGAGGCAATTGAAGGCGCGTCCGCTGCCTCCGGACACGGCGTCGGAAGAACTCAAGCAACGGCCGGAATTGGCGGATGCCGAGCAGGTGGTGGTGGGTGATACACTCACCTACGACATCGATTCGCGCCGTGGACGCATCTGGGGCTCGAAAACCGATTTCGAGGGTGGCTACTACCGGGGCAAGGATTTTCGCAAATTCACTGATGAGGTGTTCTTCGTCAGTGAGGGCGTGTACACGACCTGCGAGCTGGACGATCCCCATTTCGGTTTTGAAAGCAAAGACATGGTTGTCATTCGTGACGACAAAGTGATCGCGCGTCCGGTGGTGATGCGCATCGGTGAACTGCCGACGTTTTATCTGCCGTACTATGTGTTTCCCATTCGCCGCGGACGGCACTCGGGCTTTCTGCCGCTGCGGTTCGGCAATTTCGAGCAGGGGAATCGATTCATTTCAAATGTTGGCTACTACTGGGCGGCGTCGGACTACGTCGATATCGAGGGCGCATTTGATTTCAACGAGGAAACGGGAATTCTGCTGCGCACGGGCATCAACTATGCCTTGCGCTATAAGTTTCACGGTTCGGTGAACGCGTCGTACGCACGCGAGACTCGGCTGCTGAACACCGGACGGACGCGTCGGACGATCTGGCGGCTGCAGGGAAACCACCAGCAGACCTTATCGGAGACGGCATCACTGTCGGGGAACATGAACTTTCTGTCCGACAAGAGCTACTATGACGATTATGTCTACAACCCCGACGACCGTCGCAACCGGACACTGACGTCACAGTTGAATTTCAGCAAACGGTTCTCGAAAGCGTCGTTGTCGGTCGGTTTGCGCGCAACGGAGAATCTCGACACCGAAAACCGGACGCGTCAATTGCCGCAGGCGTCGTTGAACTTCTATCAGTGGCGTCCGTTTCAGCCGGACTCCGGCCAGGAGACACGCTGGTATCACAACGGGTATGTCGGCTACAGCACCGATCTCAATCATTACATCAACCGTTTCATCGACACTAAGACATTGACGGAAGCCGACACGACGGTGATCGACTCGACGGAAGTTAAACGGCACTATGCCACCATGACGCATCGTGGATCGTTCCGTTTTCCGCAACGGTTGTTTACGAACATCACCGTATCGCCGTCGGCGTCGTTCCAGGAAACGTGGTATTACGTGTTCGACTCGCGCCTGGCGCGCGAACAGGGCATACCGGTGGAAGATCCGGGCCGCCGGCTGTCGGGCTCGGTCGGCATCAGTTCCAATACCAATGTCTACGGATTTGTCTATCCGCGGCTATTTGGTATTTCGGCAATCCGTCACACCCTGTCGCCAAGTGTCAGCTACTCGTTCACTCCGGCGGTGACGCAGAACGACGAGTTGAGATCATTTACGGGCGCGGGAGGCGGATCGTCGCGGCGCGCACAGGCTGTTTCACTCAGCCTTAACCATGTGTTTGACGCAAAGATGGGCGCGGGAGAAGAGGAGCGAAAGGTCTCTTTGTTCAACGCCAATATGTCGACCAGTTACAATTTCGAGGCGAAAACCAATAGATGGTCCAACCTTCGTGCGAGCGTGCGCACCAATCTGGCCAGCCGTCTTGATCTGTCAGCCGATGCCACTTGGGATCCATACAATGAACAGACGGGCGATTTGGATTGGCTCAGTGCCCGGCTGTTGAATTTCGGCCTGAGTGCGGCAGCGAGTTTGACCGGGAAGGGCTCGGCCTTCTCCGCCGTGACGGGTTTTGACGAAGGTCTGGATGATTCCCTGTATACCTCCGGTGAGTTACCGTTCAACGTCTCGTTGTCGTATCGCTACGATCAACGCTACAGCCAGTTCTTCGGGATTTCCAAGACCCACTGGATCAGTGCGCGCGTCGATATCGAACCATCGGACAACTGGTCGGTCTCGATGCAAAATCGATACGACTGGGTGAGCAAGAGAATTACCGATCAGACGTTTACGTTCTCACGCGATTTGCATTGCTGGCACGCCCGGTTCACGTGGCGTCCCGGTGGCTCGGGTCAGGGATATTACTTCATGATCGGCGTGAAGGACATTCCCGACATTCGGATCACCCGTTCTGAGAGCGGTTTGCGTGGGGCGTTGTTTTAGCATCGTACCACGGGCGTCCACGCCCGTGGCGCACAACCCGGCAATGTAGCTCAGGAGCACGGCGCGTCTGGACGCGTCACAATATTCCAGACCGCTTGTGCGCCGGGCTCCTGAGACCGGCGTTCGTATTGCGCGGGGGATGTCAGGTGCCCCGCGCGGTGCACCTGAGCTACAATTTCGTGATTGCGTAGGGCCGTTTATCCCCGGGCCATGGCCGAGGACGGCCATCGTACGGCATTTCCCGGTTGACAGCCCTGTCTCTTCGGCATTGTTTACCGATTGGTCCTAGGGGGGACCGAACGGCATTATCATTCGGACAGGGAAGGGGCCGCTTCTGTGAAGTGGTTTACCGGGATTTCCCACAAGCGTAAGAGCGAACTGCTCGGCTTCCTGCTGTTGTTGTTGTCGTTGTTCGTGCTGCTGTCGCTTAAGACGCACGTACCCGGCGACGATATGTGGCTGCAGGCCGACGGCGATGAGATCTGGCTGGAAACGTACTATCCGCGCAATCTCGCAGGTCGCGTCGGCGCGCTGGTGTCGTACACGCTCTATGAGACTCTTGGCTGGTCATCGTGGTTGCTGGCCCTGACGCTCGCCGGCTACGGTTTGCGCCGTTTTCTAGTCAAAGGATGGCGCAAACCGGTGTGGATCCCCGCCGGTCTGTGGGCGGGTACCTTCATTCTGGGTGTGATTCTGGCCTTACCTGCGGCACGGGATAAAGTGCCCTGGGGGGCGGGTATCGACACGGTCTCCGGGCAGTTCGGACGAGCCGGTGCGGACATTGTCTACGAGCTATTCGGCGTGTTCGGCGGCACGCTCCTGCTGGGCGGATGCCTGGCGGTAGGGGTATACTGGGCGGTGCCGTGGGATCGACTGGGCCTGCACCTCCCGAAAATCAGACTGCCGAAACGAAAGAAGGACGGACAGAAATCGTCGCGCCCGTCGCCACTAACCACAATTCGTCGGCAATTCACCATGTGGTGGTACGGGCTCCGCGGACGATTTACGTCCGTGCAGGAGGAATTCGTCGAAGATCAGCCGATCAGTGGCGCGGACGATGATTGGGAGCGTGTTGCGGCGGAGCCTAACGGGCCGCAAGTCAAGATGGTGCTGCGCTCGGGGCACCAACCCGACGTTGAGTCAGACGAATCAGTTGCCGAGCCCGCACCGGCACCGAAACCACGCCGGGTTGTCCGGCAACCGAACACTAGTGACGGTGATTACGATTACCCGACACTCGATTTGCTCGCGCCGCCGGTACTTCCATCGCGACGGAAAGCCGACAGCCATGCCGGCAGTGAACTGCTGCGAGAAGCGTTGAAGACATTCGATATCGGCATCGACGGCGATATCCAGTGTTTCCCGGGTCCTGTCATCACCCGCTATGAATTCCGTCCGGCGCCGGGGGTGAAAGTTCACCAGGTGATCAATCTGGCCGATGATCTGGCGCTGGCGCTGTCGGCATCACGGGTGCGAGTCGTCGCACCGATCCCGGGCAAAGCCGCGGTCGGTATCGAGATTCCCAATCCGGATCCGGAAATGGTCTCCCTCAGCGCGCTGTTGAGCGATCCGGCGTTTGTCGACAGCCATCAACGGTTACCATTGGCGCTGGGACGGACGATTGACGGCAGTCCGTTTGTCGCCGACTTGGCGGGCATGCCGCATCTGCTGATTGCCGGTGCCACCGGTTCGGGCAAGAGTGTCTGCATCAATGTGATCATCACGTCGCTTCTGTTCCGCCACAACCCCCGCGACGTGCGCTTGCTGTTTATCGATCCGAAGATGCTCGAATTGTCGATGTACAAGGGCATCCCGCACCTCGAACGTCCGGTGGTCACCAATCCCCGGGCGGCAGAGCGCCTGCTGAATGATGCCGTGCGCGAGATGGACGACCGCTACAAGGCGTTGGCCGAAGCGGGGGTGCGCAATATCGCCGATTACAACAACAAGGTCGACGAGGACAAGCGTTTGCCGTATATCGTGATCATTGTCGATGAACTGGCCGACCTGATGCTCAGCCAATCGGCGACACGGATCGAGATGATGATTACGCGACTGGCGCAAATGGCACGCGCGGTCGGTATCCATCTGATTTTGGCCACACAGCGCCCATCGGTCGATGTCATCACCGGTCTTATCAAGGCCAATTTCTCATGCCGCATCGCCTTTCAGGTGGCAACCAAAGTCGACTCGCGCACAATTCTCGACGCCAATGGAGCGGAAAAGCTCCTGGGACGGGGCGACATGCTGTACCTCTCGCCCGGACGGCCGGAGCCGGAACGGGTGCACGGCGCGTTTGTCAGCAGCGACGAGTCGACCAATCTCGTGGATTTCCTCAAAGAACAGGTCGTCGAGCCCGAGGCGATTCAGAATTTCTCCGAGGACACCAACAGTTCCCCAGATCCAGAGGAAGACTTTGGTGATGTATTGTTTCATCAGGCGGCCGACGTTGTCATTCGCCACAAGCAGGGGTCGGTCTCACTGCTCCAGCGACGTTTGGGGATCGGTTACCAGCGGGCCGCGCGGTTAATCGACAAGCTCGAAGAGGCCGGTGTGGTCGGCCCCTACGATGGCAGTAAGGCGCGTGAGGTGTTGTGGTCGCGGGAGCAGTTTGAAGAGAAGTTTGCGAATGCGTCGTCCTAGAAGATCTCCCACGAGAATCCTTGTCGCATCCCCAGTAGTAAGATCACACAATTAATGGTGGCCCTGATGGAGGTTTTTTGCCATCAGGGCGCAGCGTAACTCACTTTCCTATGGGGAAGAAAGAGACTCACGCCGAGCTGGGGCTCGGCGGTCCGTATAAACAGCCTTGTTCTGCTCGTGCCCGTGAGGGTATCTTCACTCCCCGTTGATCGGGTTGCCTAAAAAGCGGTACAACGTTCTATGACGATTCGTCTGCGCCACTTCCTCGTTATCGCGATTGCCGCTCTCATCGTTCCGGTTGCAGCGCGTGCGGACTGCTCACCTGACTCCGTGCTCTCTTTGTTGCGCGAGAAGGTCGACAGCTACGACATCATTCACGTCGACTATCACCGTGAAGTCCACTCGGTGCTGTTCGGTGAGCGGGAGCCCGAAGATGGCAAGCTGTGGATTTCGCCACCCCACCGGTATCGCGTCGAGACCAAAGGGCAAGTCTATGTCCGTGGCGAGGATACCTTGTGGACATACAGCGAAGCCACCGATCAGGTGACCATTCGCACAGGCGATTTGAGTAACGCCGAGTTCGGCCCCGCGGGGTTCTTTGGGTCGCTTCAGGATGACTTCCTCTTAGTCGGTTGCTCAACCGACCCGATCGGCGACTATGATTGTTGGAAAGTGCGCTTGGCCGCCAAGACGGAGACGGCTGCAATTCAACGTGTTACGCTGTGGGTAGACAAGGCTGCCCAGATTCCCCGTGCGGCCGAATATGTCGACTACAACGAGGAGACCTCGAAGGTCCGATTCTCCGATTATCAATTTGATCAAGCCAAAGATAGACAACGGTTTACCTTCATTCTGCCGGAGGATGCCGAAGTCATCGTTCTACCCCTGAAAAAGTCCAATCGAAACGGCGAGTAACTGCGTTATTACAGCAATATTCACCCGACGGTCGTACCCGGCCGGCTTTCTCATTTGCCATGGATCAGAACACTCCCAAACGACGCATCTTCCTGCGCACACTCGGCTGCCCGAAAAACGAAGTCGACAGTGGCGTCATGAAGCGTCATCTCGAACAAGCAGGGTGGGAGGTTGTCAATGATCCGGACTCGGCGGATGTCGAGATCATCAACACCTGCGGCTTCATCGAGCCGACCAAGGTCGAATCACTCGAAGCGATCTGGGAGAGTGTGGAGCGCAAAGAGGACCGCAACGACGGTCGAAGGCTGATCGTAACAGGATGTCTGGCACAGCGTTATGGGCAGGCGTTGGCCAGTGAGATCGACGGTATCGACGCGGTTGTCGGCTTCGACCGCCCCGATCTGATCTTGCAAGCCCTTGATGCCACCAAGACCGGCGCGCCCGCCTGCTGGATTGAAAAACCGGGTCTTGATTACCGCGACGATAGCATCTCCCACGTCTGGCCGTCGGACAAACCCGCTCCTCTGTTCTCGTATATCAAGATTTCCGATGGGTGTGACAACGCTTGCCGATTTTGCGCGATTCCGTTGATTCGCGGGCGGCTCCGGTCGCGTCCGAAACAGGCGATTGTCTCCGAAGTGTCGTCGCTGGTGCGTGCCGGAACCAAGGAAATCATTCTCGTAGCACAAGATACGACATCCTGGGGTTTGGATAAGCCGGGTGAGGGCGATCTGGCAGATCTTTTGTATGCTCTAAATGATATCCCCGCCAATTTCTGGATTCGTCTCATGTATGCCCATCCGGCATTCCTGAGTGACCGCCAGATCGAGGCGTTTCGGGAGTGCGATAAGATGATACCGTACCTGGACATGCCGCTTCAGCACATCAGTGATCGCATGCTGGCGATCATGAACCGGCATATCACCAAGGTCGAGACGCAGGCCAAGATCGACTGTCTGCGTGCGGTGCGTCCGGGGATGGCGCTACGCACGACATTCATTATCGGACATCCCGGGGAAACCGACGCCGATTTCAACGAGATGCTCGAATTTGCCGAAGCCAACGCGTTTGAGCGCATGGGCGCGTTTCCGTACTCCGAGGAAGAGAGCACGCCAGCGGCACGACTGGGTGAGAAAGTCCCGGAAGACCTGACACGCGAACGGCTGTCTCGTCTCGTTGAAGCGTTTGAGTATTGGTCATCGGAACAATCCATTGACCGGCTCGGTTCGGCAGTTCCGTGTCTGATGGAACAGGAAATCGATGGTGTATGGCAGGGGCGGACGGTTTTTGACGCTCCTGAGATAGATGGTCAAGTTACTGTTGCCGAACCACTTCCGTCTCCCGGCCTCTACGAAGTGATATTGGAGGAGGCCGATGGAGTTGACTTTCGCGGACGGCGCAATCGATCTTTCGCGGTCGCTAATGCACTGCCTGTCGAAACGTCGGTGGAGTAGTCAGTATGACCAGTAGTACATCTCATCCATCTCAAAGGCGATCTGCGGTTGTGATCGGTCGTCCGATTGCGCTGATCATTGCTTTGGTCTGGGCGGCGCAGACAGTCGGTTTCGCCATGCTCATTCGTGAGAATGCCACACAGCAGGCGACCATCCACCGGCAGGAACAGGTCATCGAGCGGCTGGAAGAGCGGTTGCAGGTGCTCGAGATCATCGAAGACTACCAAACCCATCTCACGCCGAATGAGACGGTCCAGGTGGCCAATCACGTGTTTGATTGCAGCCGCAAGTATGGTTTCGATCCGATGATCATCCTGGCGATGATCCAGGTCGAGTCATCGTTCGGTCCCAAGGCTCATTCGCACAAGGGGGCGCGCGGTCTGATGCAGCTCAAGCCGTCGACCGCCCGCGCGGTGGTGCGCAATCTCGGTTGGGAATGGACCGATGCCGATGCCCTTTACGAGCCGGTCTACAACGTTCAGTTGGGTACGGAGTATCTTTTCTATCTCGTGTTGCGTTTTCAGAGTGTTGAGAAGGCCATCATTGCGTACAATCAAGGCGAGACCTCAGTCCGCGGCATGATGACCAATGGCCACAAACTCCCGCAACAATATCTCCAACGCGTTCTTCGGGAGTACCGTCGCATACAACGCCGCTACGACGCTGCGTCGCTCCCCGATTTTGTCGGTCCGCCGGCTCCGTAATTTTTCCGTTGTTGCCATCACAGGGATACTCCTGTTGTTGAGTGCCGTCCCGACACAGGCGCTCACGACATGGACGCGACTGTCATTTGAGGACACGAAGTCAGATACACTGGAGACCTTTCCGACTCATGAACAGTTTATCGGTGCCTCATTCGGCGTCTTGGCAGAATCTCTCTTTACCGATTTAAACTTTTCACGCCCGAAGCCGGTATGGATTGCTTCTGCCGAAGGTGCCGAGCGCAACACTTGGTTTGAAGACACCACGGCACGCTTACTCTTTGACCGCGGCTTTATCATCCGTGATGCCGACGCCGTGGATTCGTTGGCGGGTGGCACGTGGTCGGTGCGCTACCGTCTGGACCGCTTCCTGCTGACGCTTCCGGAGGCAGCCCGTCATAAACTTCTGGGCCGAATCTGGTTGAAACGCGAGTTCGAAGCGTCGGTACACGTGAACCTCTGGGATCAGGATAATGGTGAATTGGTCTGGTCCGGTTCGGAGGAACTGCGTGCGACCGACTGGATACCGAAAAGCCAATTGCCACAGTTGGCCGCCTCAGCTCCACCGTCGCTGTCTCCTGAGCCTCCCATCACGACTGCAGAGCGCCTGGTCGAGCCGGTGTTGATTGGCACCGCCATTGGGGCACTGACGGTCCTGTTTTTTGCGGTTCGCTAGTATTAGTACCACGGGCGTCCTCGCCCGTGGGGGCCCTCACCCCAACCCTCTCCCCCCACGGCAAACAGACGCCGCGGCGGAGAGGGAGCGAGATGTTGGAGGAGAGTTGGCGGTATGACTCGACACAAAGAGCCGCTACGGCGCTTGTGCAGAGACTGCCGTCCCCTCTCCATTCTCATTCCGCAAAACCTAACACCCCCCACGGAACGCCGGGCTCTCCATCCCACTACAACTCGCAGGGGATAAACCTTGAAGGGCCGCAGGGGCATCCGTATGTTCCCGCCGGAGGATTGTGTGATCGTAATGGCAGGCAGCACAACAATGGGTCGGCTACGCGCACTGCGTGCGATCCCGCTACTTCTCTCAGGACTACTGGTTCTCCACTGTTCGAGCAGCACGCCACCACCGGTCCCCGATGCACGCAGCGGGTTTGAGAAGGGGATGACCCTCTTTGAAGAAGAGAAATGGGAAGATGCGCGGCTGGCCTTCGAGACCGTGGTATTCAACCATCCCGGTAGTTCGATTGTTGACTCCGCTCAATACATGATGGCGATGTCGTATTATCGCCAGGGTGATCCCATTCTGGGCGCTGCCGAGTTTCAGCGAGTCCGCATTCAGTATCCGACCAGTACATTGGTGGACGACGCCGACTATATGCGCGCGCTCTGTCTGCTCGAAACAGCACCATCCAATACGGGACTTGACCAGGAGAAGACGCAGGAAGCCGTCAACGAGCTACTGCTCTTCAAGGACAGTCATCCGCTGTCGGAGTTTGTTCCGAAGGCCGACTCACTGCTGAGCGTGGCCTATGGACGCTTGTCGGAGAAGGATTTCAAGACGGCTCGTCTGTATCAGAAACTGGGCCAATACCAGTCGGCGCAAATCTATTTCCAAGGCATGATCGACCGTTTTCCAGAGTCGCCGTACGTACCCGAGGCGTTATATCGCATGGGTGAAGGCCAGCAGAAGATGGACTCGCTCAACAACGCCATCGAGTTTTACGAGAAGGTCATGTATCTGTATCCCGATCATGAGCGGGCTGACGATGCGCGCGAGAAAGTGGCGGAGGTCGCACGGATGCGCGACGATATGCAGGCGGCCGATGCGGACTCTGCAAACGGCAACTAGCGTATTCCAAACGAATGGCACAGCGCATCGGCATCGTTGGCGGGACCTTTGATCCGATTCACATCGGGCATCTCATTCTGGCTGTACGGGCGTGTGAACAGCTTGCACTCGACTTTGTCTACCTGATTCCGAACTGGCAATCGCCCCTGAAATCGGCGGCGCCCGTCGCCGATTTCGATGATCGTCTCATTATGGCGCAACGTGCAGTGGATGGTGTCGACGGGATCGTCGTGAGCGATATCGAAGGCCGCCGTGGTGGGACATCATACATGATCGATACACTGCGGCAACTGTACAGCGACCATCCCGAAGCACACTTGCATTTGATTATCGGATCCGATGCGCTTCGTGAGCTGCCGCAATGGCGAGAGTCTGAGGAGATAAAGCGGGTGGCGACGATTGCAGCAGTCTCGCGAGGTGGTCGGGCGGTCGACACCAGCGACGTGGATGCTATCGCGGTGTCCATGCCGCGTGTCGATGTGTCGGCATCGGAGATCCGCCAACGGATCGGTGCCGGACAGTCAATCGATTTTCTCACGCCGGCCGCCGTTGTCGCATATATCCGCGAAAAACGTCTCTATGGTGTGCGTTGATAACACTGCGTTCACACTGATGGCATCGCCGTTATCTGCGATCACCCACATCCTCTTGTTCTCATAAGTCTCGTGTGTTATAATTGCGGAACAAGGAGTGATTGTGGCTGCGAAGAAAGACGTTGTCATCGTTCAACTGCGGAACCCGGTCGGGCACGGTGAACCGGTGCCGGTCCTGCGTGTTTTCGACGACAAGCGCATGCTCACGCTGAAACGTGCGTTTTTTGAGGATACGATACGCCAGGTGGCCGAGATCAAAGATGTCGAGATCAAATTGGCGGTGGCTCCCTCGGAGCGGGTGGCTTGGGCGCAAACGGCGGTCGAGCATCTGATGGATCGCTATCCCAACCGTGCAGAGTATCGCAAGCTTGCTGATCGTGTTGAAATCCTCACACAAGATGTCGCGCCGATCGAACAGCGGACAGCCGGCAATCTGAAGCACTGTCTCGATAATGGCTATCAGCGGGCCGTGTTGGTGGGTGGATACACGCCAACGCTCGATCCGAATCTTGTCAAAGATGCGCTCGGGAATTTGCACAAGCATCCGATCATTCTGGGGCCCACAATTGAGGGCGGCTGTTACCTGATCGGTTTGCGGGGTGACTGTCCCGAAGCATTGGGGTTGGTTACCGTTGGATCAGACGTGGCGTACAAGCGATCCATTGCCGCACTCCGCGATGCGGACCTCGCCTGGCAGGAAATCGAATTGTCGTACGACGTCGGTCACCAGGAGGATCTCGAATTCGTCATTAACGAGATCAACCACTGCCGTTACACCGGTGATGAAGAGACCGGACGCTGTACCGAGAGTGTGTTGGCCGAATTCATGCAGGATGCCGAGTCCGATGACGGCAATCACCTCTAACCGTGACATCGCCGTGTCACGACACCACAGTACTTCGAAAGCTCTATGTCCCATCACAAATAAGGAGTGTGCCAATGCCGACCTATTGGGAGAATCTGAACTGGGCCGACTTCCAGCAAAAGGTCCCCGAGGAATTCGCCATCGCGATCATTCCCATCGGCACATTGGAAGCCCATGGCGTTGGGCCGATTGGAACTGATAACATCATTCCCATCGATTTGGTCGATCAAGTCGCCGACGATTTGAACGCGCTCGTTTGTCCGCCGATTCACTACGGCCAGGTGAAAGGCCTCGCGGGATACCCCGGGTCGGTGGCCATTGATGAAGGCGTGATGCAATCATACTGTGAGGCCGTGTTCAATGGCATCGCCGATTGGGGATTCGATTCGCTGGTGGTGATGAACGGACATGGCGGTAACACGTCAACTCTCAAGAAGGCCGCATGGACCGTCCACTCACGCACCGGCATCAAGGTGCTCGTCGTCGATTGGTGGTATCTCGCCACACCGGCCTGTGAAGAGGTCTATGGCCAGGTCGGCGGGCATGCCGGTGCCGACGAAAACGGATACGTGCAGGCCATCCGTCCGGAAACGATACAACCGGACAAAATGGGCGATCATCTGATCTACAACATCAATCCGGCGGTCACGGTCTACCCGTATCCCGGTTCGGTGCTGACCTACAAAGAGGGCGAGGGCGCGCCGGTCTTCGACGACGACAAGGCGAAGCGATATCGCGAGGGCGCCATCGCCAAAGTGCGTGAGTTTTGCCAGCGGGTACTCGCGCAGTGGAATGCGAACGGGTTATAGTACAATTCCACCAACAATGTAGCTCAGGAGCACGGCGCATTTGTAGGCGTTACAGTGTGCACACGCGTGTGTGCGCCGGGCTCCTGAGAACGGCGTAGCATGTGGTCATGCGACGTTGTGCGAGTTGTAGCTCAGGAGCACGGCGCCTTCCAGATCGCTTGCGTATGCCACACGCATGTGTGCGCCGGGCTCCTGAGAACGGCGTGACGCTTGTAGTGGACAGTTGCAAGTGTGTGTCAGGACCCCGACGCGCAACGGTCATAGTGAATGTGCATTGCGGTAGACGCGCCGTGGTCCTGACCTACGGAGTGCATAGCAAAACGGGACGGTCATGCGACCGTCCCGTTGTCAATTTTGAATGCCGTTCTGCGTCATCAAATGCGATACGCAAACGTCAGGAAAATGCGGCTGGTTTTGTAATCGGCAAAATAGTCACCGGGTTCGAAATCGCGCAGTTCATATCCACCTCGCGCAAACGCGACATCGACCGTCATCACGCGATCGATCAAGAATCCGCCGCCCACAGTGAAATACTGGCGATTGGATTCAATGAAGTCGGATGAAATCGGCAAGGGATCGAAGTAGTAACCGGCGCGGAGTGAAACGCCCTGGTCGGGGAACAAATACTCACCGCCAAGATGAAGACTGACCGACTCCTTCAAGTTGTCCTGGATGAACTGGTCCTCACGACTATCGGGGAGAAAATCGTCCTCGTAATTAAAGTCCAATTGTGACCAGTCACGGTATCGCACATCACCGACAACCGTCAGGCGTTCAAACTGTCCGGCGAGCCCAAAGGCAAAAGTCAACGGACGTCTGATGGAATATTCAGAAAAGCTCGTTTCAAACCACTCATAGTTGGAGAAATTGGTGTCACGGACACTTTCGAAGCGTTCCTCCGCCTGAATGAACGACGGGGTTTCCACCGTGAAGCCGGTAGAGAACTCCGGCGACACCTGATACAACAGACCCGCTGTGGCGCCAACACCGAGATAATTAATGTCGATGGCATTGTTCAAATTGATGTTTTGTTGGACATTGGAGACATGCATGTATTCGCGTGTCCAACTGTATTCGTCGCCACCGGTGAGCAGGTGCAATGCACCACCCACGGAGAGCCGCGGTGAAATGTCAATCGCGCCACCGGCGCTCCACTTCCACATGCTGCCGGTTTCGAGCTCACGTCCGACACTGGTTTCGTAATTGAGTCGAACGGTATCGGGAATTTCCACTTCAAAGGCGCGGTCAAAACTGTTGATGCGGTGAACACCAAAGGCAAACACGAGCGATCCGCGATAGGTCGGAACGGGCATCGTCAGTGAAGCCGCATTGATGCGCGACTTATTCAAATCACGTTCTCCATCCAGTGTCGATCCGTTGTGAAACCACTGCGTCTCATTCGCCAGTCGCAAATGGGTGAAGCCGCCGCGTGCTTCGATCCGACGGACGCGAGCGAGATTAGCCGGATTGAAAATCAACGCAGAGCCGTCGCGCGCCGTCACGATGCCGGCATTGCCCATTGACATCGCGCGGGCATCAACGCCAAAGAAGTTGGAGTTGATGGTTTCCTGAAAAAGAGCAACGTCCTCAAAGCCTTGAGCCAGGCCGCTGTTGGGCGTCATGAACAGATACCCTGCTGCGGCAGCCAGTAGGACAGCCACGGCAATCGTCTTTGTGAGAATGGTCTTTGTCTTATTAAGGATCAATCCCACCACGGCGTCCGGCCTTCTTCTTTTTGTTGTTAGAATCATCATTGCTGTTGTCCTCGTCAGATGAGGCCGATTTGTTCACGCGGATCTTCTCACCCGGCGTGCGCGGTTCAGCCGGTTCATCTCCCGCACTTGATCCACCCTTGGATCTCGCTCCCCCCGGCGCACTGTAGGTACCGCCGCCGGTCGGCATTGCCGGCGAGCCGCCGACGTAGGGGGGCGCCAGCGAGCCACGGCGTCCGGCCTTGCGCGATGGTTCTCCACCTTGACGGTCCTCGTCGGTTACCGGGCCATCGTTATCGTACCAGTAGTGGTCCCACCACCACGGATAGGCATAGTAATGGCCCCAGCGGGGATTCTCGAAGTAGTAGCTGGGATAATCGCCGTAGAAAAAGCCGTACGGGAATTCCGCGTAGTCGGTGTGGCAGTCGATGCACTGCTCGCGGTAGTACTCCTGGTGGTACGCCCGTTCCTGGTTTTCACCTTCGGTGATGGGATGCTGCAAAATCGTGTAGCAGCCCACCAGAACAAAGGTGAGCAGAACGGCGACCGGCGCAGCCCAGAACACGCGTGCCCGCGGTTCCGGATTTGAGGTGATGTCATTGTTGTCCATGATATAATAGGGGCCGCCGGGACGTGTAAGGGCGGACCAACTCCCTTCGACAATCGTTTTACGCTCGGGCATGGATTGCCGTTGCCATCGACATAAATATAATCGTCAAATGCCGGTGAGTGTTCCGCTAATTCCCGGCCGCGGTAAGCAATTGAGCAACAGAGCGTTTAGAATCGTTCGACGTAGATCAGGCGCAGTTCACGCCCAAAAGTGTCGGTATCGCGACGATTCTCCAGCAAATCCTTCAGCGCGCCTTCAATTTGGACTTTTTCCATGACGATCCAGCGCACACCGGCGTTGAGATATCCGCGGCCTCGGCCTAAAGCCTCCGGCTCGCGGTCGTCGTTGAGGGCCAAATCGTACTCGGCCACCAAGCCAAGATTGTTGTCGAAACTCATATCGGCGCCCAGGAAGAAGTTGAGATTGTCGTCGTCTTCATCCTCGCGCGAGAGATTGATTCCGCCATGGAGCGAGGAGGTGAAGTTGGTACTCCGATACCCCTTCGACGCGACGGCATAGAACCCCTTCGACTTGATTTGATATCGGGATAGCGAATCGATCCAGAGCCCGAAGCCCTGTTCCTCGAAGCCGACCGATACCCCCGGGAAGGCAAAGCTCTCGTTGATGATCTGAATCTTGGTGAGGAACTGCATGCGGGGATTCCACTTCGGATCCTGCGACGAGATCACCTGCGATCCGCCATAGCTGATGCCGATCTGCCAGCGGCTGGTCAGCCCGATTTGGAGAATCGCCAGCAGCCCCCCGTCGGGTACCGACCGCAGTTCGGTGTCGAATGAGCCCCGGGGGAGCACCCCGGCCGTGGGAGCGTCGATCATCCGACGCGGCGCCATTGTGTTGTCGCCATAGAATTCGTACCGGCTCGATCGGTCATTCGAGCCCGACCACTGAGCGTGAACATCAGCGGCGCCAAAGCCTAAGATAAGTAGGCAAGCGAATACCAGCCCAATTGCGGGCCTGCGTGGATATAACATTGTCGTCCCCTCTCGGATAAAACCTGCCAACCGGAATTTCTATTCTCTCAGGCCGTTGTCAATAGGAAAACGGGGTACGACGATGGTTGAGACGGGGTGTTTGAGTCGATGGAATCGAATCTCACTCTGGGATCTCCTTTATGGAAGTTGTTGGGGCATCGCGTAGGTCCGGCTCTCAGCCGCACCGGTCCGGCTAAGAGCCGGACTACGCGCGACACAGAGTCCTCACTCAAAGGCGTGGCTCACAGCTCTGCTGTGAGAACGTTGACGTCGGAGACCCCAATCCGGGCAACACCTGACCCGGACTGTTCGTAGCACTAATTCAGTGCGACGGGGAGAAAACAACCCAGCGATAATGTGCGAAAATGGGAGTCGGGCACGGCGTCGGGGCGGCGCACATCAGGATTGTCGGAGTATTAAGTTGTTGATTATGATTGTGATACAGATAAAGTGGAGAGAAAAATGCGGGGCTCCGGGCATAATTGGCCCGCCATGTGCGTATTAGGAACGACGGAACTTGGAGCCCGCCGGTGGGTACTAAAGTCAGGAGAGTCTTCTGGACCCACCGCGATTGACGGAGAGTGGACAGTATGAATACACAAAAAGCCATCGATCACGCCATTATGCGACGCATCCAGAAGGACGAATTCGATGCGTTCGATGAGTTGGTCAGTCGCTACAAGACCCGTCTTGTCAATGTCATTTATCGCATGCTGAATGACCGTAACGAGGCGGAGGATTTGGTCCAGGAGACCTTTCTGCGTGTGTGGACCCACCGTCAGGACTATGACTTCTCGTATTGCCTGTCGACGTGGATCTACACGATCGCATTAAACCTGGCCAAGAACGAACTGCGGAAACACCGTAAGTTCAAGTTTTTCAACCTTGCCGACATGACCGAGAAGGGGCTGGAGTTGCCCGATCCGAAGATGGGTCCCTCTGCATTGGGGCACATGCTCGACCAGGCGATTGCAACGCTCCCGGCCAAGTACAAGGCGGCGTTCCTGCTGCGCGACGTCGAGCAGATGTCGTACGAGGAAGTGGCCCAGATTCTGGGTGTCCCGTTGGGAACCGTCAAATCACGGGTCAATCGTGCCCGCTCGGTCTTGAAGGAAGAACTGAAACCAAAGCTGGAGCAGAGTCGTGCGTTGTCGCAAAGCTCGCTGGTTCCTGTCCGCACGATGTGACGGGACCCTGTCCGAGCGGCAACGAGCCCGCTTGGACGAACATCTGAAAGAGTGCCCGGAATGCCGGCGTGAGGCGTTTTACTTCTCCGAGATCGGGGCGATCATTCCACGCATTGAAAGAGTGGAGGCCCGTCCGGACTTCAATCTCCGCCTGCGTGCGGCGATCAACCGCGCAGAGGCCAAAGCGGCTGAACCGCGCAAGTGGTATCAGTGGAATCTGACACCTGCATGGAGACTCGCCGTTGGTGCGGCGATGGTTGTGTTGGTGTTTACCGTCAGTTACGGCAGCTACCAGATCGTTTCTCCGTCATCTCCGGAGGCGCCCATTACCGTGGTTCCGGCCCCCGAAACCGCAGCGCATGCAACGGCTTCTGAGAGAGTGTTTGACATCACGGAGACCACCGATGAGTGGAGTGGCTATGCCAGCGGTTGGACTGAAGTCAATCTGATGACCGCCGATGGATTGGCGGCGCGTGATCGCTACCTGACGGCCCGTCGTGGGCCCGGTGAATTTGTGCTGGAAACCTTCCAGCTTGCCGATCCCACCGCGAAGAAGCCGTCGCCGAACTACCTCATGACGACTGTTCCGTCCGAGCAGGTGATTCAGCGCACGAGTTACTAATCAAGAATTCTGAGCGGTCTTCAGGCGAGCGTGGTGGCGCTCGCCTTTTTTGATGTTGTGCAAGGGGTTAGAGCAAGCACTTGGGGTCGATGTGGGAGCAGCCCACTCCACGCAGCGGTGGACTTTGTCGACCGCTGCGTAGGGTGGGGCATTTCTGATTGGGATGACGAAATGTGCGCCTACTGGGCTGGATCCAAGTCATCCGATAAGTGTATTGGAGAGTACAATACTACGGTTCGTCGGAACGCCGGCGGACCGCTGAGAGTGATCGGGTATGCGAGTTGAGTTAGGAAAAAGTAGGATAACGACACGCCCATATCGCATCGCTGTGGCGGCTATCATCGTCACGCTGGTAACGTTCGGCGTATCGACGACCGCCTTCGCGTTGGATGGGGATTCCGGGTCTGTCAGTCTATTGCAGGTGCTCGAACGCGAGATGCGGTCCGTTGTCCAGTCGGTGTCTCCATCGGTAGTCACTATTCGATCCACTCGCAGCATCAATGCCGGCAGCGACGCCGATCCGGCATCGAGTTCGATGTCGGTGGCGTCCGGGATTGTGCTCGATTCAACGGGCCTGATCATGACCGTTCCCAGTGTGGTGCTGGGCGCCGATGACTATTGGATCGAGACGTTCGATGGACGGCTGTTCCAGGCCGTTATGGTCGGGGCCAGTGAGGACGTCGCCGTGCTTCAAGTGCGCAGGGGACGTGAATTCGTCCCGGCCCGTCTTGGCAGTACGGAGGATCTGGGTGTTGGCTCCTTAGTTCTGTCGCTGGGGAATTCGTATGGATTTGCCGGTGGGGTGGCGTGGGGCGAGGTGAACGGTTTTCGACCCGATGGCACCATTCAGTTGTCGCTGGGCGTCTCGCCGGGGAACACCGGTGGGGCGGTGGTGAACACGAGTGGGTTAGTAGTGGGCATGGTCCGCGCGAAAATCTCCGAACCGTTCTACCTCGATCCGATGTATTGCCGCACCGGCGAGAAGAAGAATCTGGTGCAGTTGCCCGGACGGCGCTTGGAATTGCCGACGTCGCCGGTATCGCTCGCCGTTCCCGTTCAGACCGCCGTGCAGGAAGCACAGCGGATCCTGGAAGCGGGCACCGAAGCGCGCGCATATGTCGGCGTGTATGTCGATGATCTGACCGGCTGGTATGCGTTGCACTTCAAGACCACCGATGGTGTGCTGGTGACCGGAGTCGTGAACCGCACGCCCGCCGATCGCTCGGGTTTGCAGCAGGCCGATGTTATCACTTCGGTCGATGGAGTCCCGGTGAGATCGGTACAGCAGTTCCGTCAGTTGGTGGCGCAGGCCACGCCCGGCCAGCGGCTCCAGTTCCACATTGTTCGCGGCGGGCAGGCGCTGAAGCTGATGGTCGAAACGGCCAGTAGCGGCATGACACATCTCAGTCCGACCGATGGGTCGAGTCGACCCTATCCGACCACTGCCGTCGGACATCAGGCCTCGTCTGTTCAACTGTCCACTGGGAGGTCGAGTCCGACCGTGCGTGCAACGCCGAAGGCCGAGAACTCAATGACTGCAGCGGGTCCACCCGAGGCCGAGTGGGAGGCGGTTTTGGACTCGCTGCTGCGTACGATTGATTCCCTCCGGCAGGAAGTACGCCAACTCAAGCGAACAACTCAGCCATAGCCGCACGCGTTCCGACCCTGTGACAACTCCTCGTAGGTGCTCCCTTGCGGGCTGTATTCGCTCGTCGTATTCTGAAGTGTTTCGTCCTTCGCCGCTGACAGGAGACGCACCGCGTGCGTAAGCGCTTCAAGATACCGATCATCACCGTATTAGCGATCATCCTCGCGGTTGTCGTCGTGGCGATCTGGATGGTCAAAAGCGGGTGGCTGACGCGCCGTGCCGAGGACCTGGCGAATGCACGGATTCCCTCGGCTGTCGGGTTGTCGGTTTCCATCGGGCGATTCACCGGCAATGTTTTTCATCGATTTGGTGTCGACGATATCGTTGTAACGGCACAGCAGGGCCGCGATACGGTCGTCACGATCGATCACCTCATGGCGGAATACGACTGGCGGCAGTTATGGCGCGGCGAATGGGATTTCTCGACGATCTCGATCACTTCGATGAGGGTGTATGTACCCCCAGACTCGACGATTCCGTACGTGGAGTCATTCCTCCCACAACGGACGTCGGAATCAGTTGGTAAGGTCACGATCTTCGATGTTACGGTTGACACCTTCCAAGTCACCGATGCGCGGATCTTGGCGAACACTGATCTATCGGCGCTGATTGATTCGCTCCGATTCTATTCGTCACTGAGGATCAGCGACGGCGATATCGATGTTCGCGTATGGGATGGCTCTTTGCGAGAACCGACATTGGGACAGACACGATTTACCGGGGTGTTGTCGGTCATGCCGGAGTCATGGGTCGCCGACTCTGTGACGCTGGTGACCGGACGATCACATCTCATGGGCCGGGGAAACTCAAACAAGTGGTATGTCGATGCCAATCCGGTCAACTTCGCTGATATCGCCGTCGTTGTCGACGGTTTGCCGGAAGCCGAATTAGAGTTCGACGGTGAGATCACCCCGCCGCGTGACGGGTTGTGGTATTTTGTCGGGACCACGACCGGATCGATTGCCGAGATCGATCTGCACGAGGTCAACCTGGGCGTCTCGGTGCGCGGATCGCAGTTGGCGTTCGATTCCCTTGCGGGACGGATCCAGGGGGCGTATTGGCGCGGATCGGCCGATCTCGACGCCGGGCAGACACCTGTCGCGTATCGATACACCGGACGTGTCCGGCGATTCGATCTCGCGAACTGGGTGGAAGACGGCATTCCCTCCGATTTGACGGGGCAGATTACCGTAGTGGGGACCGGTCTGGCCGATCCCGAATTGACACTCGAACTCGACGTCGATTTCGAACCGGGGTCATTTAACGAAATCGCATTCGATGCCGCCATCGGGCGCATGACGGTGACACTCGATGATGTTATCTTCGCCGACGACTTCATATTGCGACGGGCCGCTAATCTGTTCGAGGGGAGTGGCCGCGTCGTTTATGAGGATTCGGTCGATGTCTTCGGAAATGTCTACTCCGATGATATGAGCACCTGGCGCGACGTCATCGATGTTGACTCACTGGGCGGTCGCAGCAGCGGGTATGTGTACATCTCCGGTGAGACGCAAGATCCCGATCTGGCCGGCCGGTTACTGTCCGACTCATTGATTTTGGCCGATATCATGACGCGTGACCTGGCTGCGAGCATCTATGTCCCGAAGTTTCTGACGCAACGCGACGGGATGATCACCGCGCAATTGGGGCCGACGATGGTCGGGGCCATCGAGGTGGACTCGGCCTATGTGCGAACGGCGCTGGATAGTACCACGCTGCGATTCGATTCGATCATGGCCGCGACGGGTGCGTTGATGATTCGTGGGCGGGGTAACTTTGACTGGTCGCGGCCACGTAAGCCGCTATCGTTCTATCCACTCGATCTGACGTGGCAGGATGACGAGTTTTCGGTGGGCGATACCGTGGCGCTGTTCATCGATTCTACCGGCATCGACCTTGATTTGTTGAGTGTGAACAGCACCTTTGGGTATTTCGAAGCCACCGGCCGGTATTTATTCAACGACAGTATCGATTTCATCGTGGGTGTTGATGGATTTCCCGTCGCTCCGG
This sequence comes from uncultured Ignavibacteria bacterium, assembly GCA_964440935.1. Classification (GTDB taxonomy): domain Bacteria; phylum Zixibacteria; class MSB-5A5; order WJJR01; family WJJR01; genus WJJR01. The sequence goes on from CAYTTY010000004.1 coordinate 69,391, forward strand.
TGTGGAGACGGTTCTTGCCGGAAACCGAGCTGGAAGGCGAGTTTGATTGCACCGGAATTCTGCAGGGAACCGTCTCCCAGCCGGTTGTTGAGTTGGACGTGGAGTTTTCGTCTTTGGTGTACGAGGGATTTCGTCCGGGTCGTCTGTCCGGGGAAGTATATTACAACAAGGGGCATCTTCGCACCGAACAATTCACTCTGACACGACGGCATCTTGAAGGCACGTTTTCCGGTGTACTCCCACTGGATTTCTCCATCACTCCTCCGCGTTTTGAACTGCTCGACGAGCCGATGGAGGGATACCTTACGGTGTCGGGTGATCAGTTGCCGGTCGAACATTTTCTACCCGAGACGGTCGAGTACATGCGCGGACCGTTTTCCGTGTCGGCCGGCATCGGCGGGACGATTCGCAGCCCACTGTTCAACGGAAACATGTATCTGCGGTCCGGTGAGTTGAAGGCAGTCGAAATTGTCGGCCCGATTGAAGAACTCAGCGCCGACATTGTGTTGGTGCAGGACACGATACGCATCGAGCGCGCCCATGGTGTCATTCGCGACGATGATGAAGAAGGCGAACTCACCGTCACCGGGAGCCTGCGACTGTTGACGTACACGGAGTACGATTACAATCTCGATATCACCGGCCGTGATGTGCCCGCACGATTTGAATTCGAAGACTACTTTGTGGAGACCGATTTTGACCTGGAGGTTGTCGGTGTTACGCCGCCGTTGGTGCAGGGCACAATCTCACCGATTCGTGTCGAAGACCGCATGGATTTCGAAGACGAGATCGGGCCCGGTACGGTGGATACCACCGAGTGGGATTGGGATCTTGAGATCGTAATGCCGGGCAACTACTGGATTCAAAACGATCAGATCAGCGCCGAGCTGTCGGTTGATATGCGCCTGCTCCGGGAGCGAGGAGTTGTCACCTACCTCGGGACGGCCGAGATCATCCGGGGCCAGGTGTACCTGTTCGATAAGACCGGTCGCATTCAACGTGGCATTCTGAGTTTTAACAATCGCGGCGAGCCGGATCCGGAACTCGACATCGAAGTGAGTTTTCGTATTCGGCAGCCGCGTCCCGACGCTGCTTTCGCCACCGAAGGGACTCAGGTTGAAGAACTGGATCTTCATGTCAGGGGAACCGCCACCGAGCCGATCATCGATCTCATGGATCCGGAGGCGGGTTATACGGAACAGGACGTTCTTCTCCTTCTGACCACCAACTCCCGATTTGACGCGGCAGGCGAAGATCTGAACGAAGACCCGTGGGCGGAACGTCTGCGGTTTGCTGCCACGGGTTTGCTGTTGACTGAAGTCCAGCGGTTGGCAGCACGAAAGCTCGGGCTCGAAACGCTGGAAATCAGTTCCGGCGGTGCGGCCGACAATACCGAGGTCACGGTCGGACGGTACTTCACGCCGAGTCTGTACCTCTATGGCACGAGCCCGATCGACGTCGGTGGCGGGCAGGAAGTCGGCTTTGAATACCGCTTCAATCGAAACATCTACCTGGAAGGCAGCCGTGATCGACTGAATCTCTATCGGCTGAACATTCACTTCACCTGGGATTATTAAACTGATTCCGCTCCGTCACATCGTTCTCGTTATATCCCTCATCGTGCTGATGTGGTGTTCGATCACCGCTGCGCAACCGGCCCAACGGCCGAGTGAACAGCGTTGGTTGCGGACTCGGCCCCATATCGCCGAAATCGTTGTCACCGGCAACTCGGCGGTCGACGACGATGACGTCCGTGACTGGATGGAACTATCGACGGCTGGGTTCTGGGCGCCGCTGGGTTTGACGGGGCGTCCGCGGTACAACCGCGCCACCGCGCGACGCGATGAGAACTCCATTGGCTGGCATTACAGTCGGTTGGGCTATTGGGACGCGTCGGCGAACATTACCGCTGAGCCGGAGCGAGACGATGATCATGCGCGGGTGATCGTTACTATTTTCGAGGGCACGCAATACCAGTGGGGAACAGTTGAACTCGTAGCCGACTCTCTCGATTTCCTCAGACGTTTGCGGCGAACGATCGGCAAACTCGAACATGGGCAATCGGCGGATTCGATCGCGTTTGAGTTGACGAAGGCCAATATCCTGGGAGAATGCGCCAACAATGGATACCCTGGTGCACGCCTGTCGGTGATCGTTGCGGCACGTGCCGAGACGCTTGACGTGGTCTTTGAACTCGACAAGGGACCGTACGTTGTACTCGGGAAAACCTATGTCAACGGACTCAAATACACCAAGGAACGGATTGTCCATCGGGTGTTGCGCATTGAGAGTGGCACCGAATACTCACGAGAGTTGCTCGATGAGCGGCGCCAGGATGTGTATGCAACCGGTTTGTTCTCCCTCGTGCGGCTCGATCCGGCCTTTCGCGATTCGGTCGATTCTGATTCGGCGCGTCGTGCCGATTTGCAACTGCGACTGATCGAACGGCCGCCGTCGTTTATCGGGTTTCGCACCGGCGCGGGCCAGGATGAGGATCGCGACTTGACGTGGGATTACGCGGTGGAATGGGGCAGCCGCAACTGGCTGGGAACCGCGCGGCGGTACACGCTGTCGGCGCAATCGAGCTTTGCCGTCGTGACCGAATGGCGGTTCATTCATCACCGGTTCTCCGCCCAATATGTGGAGCCCTTTCCCTTCGGACTCCGCCTTCCGACGACCCTCGAGATCAGCTTCGAACCACGCCTGCGATCACTGGTGCAGGATTACCGGGTGGAAAAACTTAGTGGAGTTCTGAGTGTGGCCCGACGGGATCGGAGCAAACGATTGCAATGGGTCGCATCGGCGGAGATCGACCGGGTGGATATCTCGGATGTGCCGAAGCTCGCCGAAGAGGAAATCCTGCGCGAGGAAGGCATCAGTGTGCGACGGCGGATCACCTTTGCGCTGGAGCGCGACACCCGTCCCAATCTCTTTGTACCGACCTCCGGTGCGCGTACCCGTGTGGATTTGGGCTTCACTGGCGGACCGTTGGGCGGCCGCGACGACTATTACTCGGTGGATTTGTCCTGGTCGCGCTACCAGGTTGTCGGCCAGTCATCGGTGTTTGCCAGCCGGATTCGTCTGGGCTGGAAGAATCTCCATTCGGGCGGTCCGTCGATTCCATCGATCGATCGTTTCTATCTCGGTGGTGCGAACTCGATTCGGGGATATGCGGAGAACAGCGTGGGGCCGAGGGATTCCACCGGGTCCGCCATCGGTGGACGCGTCGTGACACTCGTGAATCTGGAACTCCGCACGCCGATTGCGGGCAACTGGTGGACGACGCTGTTCGGCGACGCCGGTAACAACTGGTCACGGTTTCACACCATCCAGCTCGATCAAATGTTGTTCTCGTTGGGCGTGGGGCTGCAATACGTGGCCCCGGTGGGACCGATCCGGCTGGACTACGCGCGGCGGGTCATTCATCCCGGCCATCCGCAATCGGACCGGGTGCATTTGTCGATATTGTTCGCGTTTTAGAGCGGTTGTCATAAATTCTTTCCGTTTGAATTCGGGTGCCACGGGTCTTGAGGCCCGTGGACCGGGGTTTGTGCAGAGGCGGAGGCACGGGCCTGATGGTTCGATCCACTCCCCCGGAGCGAACCCTCCTCGAACTTCCTCCAGTAGTCGGCTTGCACCTGTAAGCTGCCACAAGTCATTATAGCGGTTGTCAGAATAGATTTCCGATTGCCAAGGTAACCTTCGCTGTCATTCCCGCGAAAGCGGGAATCCATTGTCTTCGTACACAAGCAATTACGACACTGTCTCGGTCCGCCACGGCCGACGGGGATGACAGAGTATAGAAATACAAACGGAAAATACTTCTGACAATCGCTCTAAGCCGCAATGCTTATGAAGTATTCGATAGTCCTCGGCACCGGCGATCGCCAATGCCAAATCCAGATCTGGGGAAGAGCATGGCCTCTCGAGGTGTACTCTCAATGGGAAGATTGTATGCGAAACTATGACGACAACACAGCGGCTTCCAGCAGATCGTAAATGGCCGTCCGCTGTAAGATTTGCTCCATTATTGCTTGACAAGCCAAGTGAGGGGCAATACGGTGGATTCGGCGAGAGAACGAAGTATCCGTCACGCCGGGGGACATGGGAGTGGCGGAAATGCAATACCACCCTTGGCGACCAGTGTGGCCAGAGGAAGGGTTCTATGCATTTGCAGGTGATCTCGCCAACCTCTCACAGAGCTACGGGAATAATCCGGTCGTTTGCTTGTAGCCTAATTGCAAGCACGCTGGACACCTGGGATTTGACAACAACATAGCAGGAGAAAGGAGGGATGCTCGTCGCGCGAGTTACACCTATCTTATCATAAACGAGGGAAGGGGGAAAGTATGCTACAGCGAGTAGGAATTGCGCTGATCGTGCTCACCGTGATGTCGGTGTCGTCCGTGATTGCGGGACCGTCGCCGCCGCAGCCGGGGGTGGATCGGGGGTGGTGGAGTAAGTCGTGGGAGTACGTCCCGGTTGATTCGAACGAGCACACAGTCGCGGACTTCGTGCGCCGTGAACTGTCAGGTATGAAGTCGACGGTCGGCGGGACGTTACAGTTGGAACGCCGCCGAGCTTACGGAGGGCTATTTCAGTTAAAAGGCAGAAGTGCGAAATCGTATGCCGGAGATCCGGAAGTTGCTGCCCAACAGTTTCTTACTGAGCACTGGACGTTCATCACGGGAGAGGAGCGCAAGGATGAGGGCAGGGGGTTGCAGTTCAAACCCATGGAGTCCACGCGCACAAGGGTGAGGTTTCTGGCCTACTATGAAGGTGTCCAGATCTGGGGCGCAGGTCTGGCCGTGAACTTTGATGAGGACGGATATGTAGTAGGCGTGGATTTTTCTCCGCTATTGCATGTCGAGATGACGGAGTTTCCGGCTCCAAGGCCCTTTGAAGACATCGTGGCGCAGCTTCGTGCATTGATTAGGCCTGATTCCAGTCAAGTCAAAGGTGAGCACCAGCTTGTTATCTACCCGTCGGACCCGCCGCGGGTGGCATATCGGTGCGAGGTCGACATCTGGGTCCGAATCTACGACAGCCGGTTCATCGGCCCTCATTTAGTAGATTTCTACATCGATGCCAACACGGGAGAGGTGCTTCAGACACAGGGACATGTCATGAGGCAGGTTCCGCTTTTTCCGCTCTCTGATGACACGACTGACTATCTTGGGGGGGGGGATCACAGGGACGCTAAACCAGCCGGCCCGAGCTTGACTCCCACTGAGCCCTATAGAGACACTGCGTTCCGTAGGTTAAAGCCCAACGACACCACCAAACCGCAGTCCCTAAATCCGAGTATCGAGTCGAAACAATCGGGGCAGTCCGAGAAGATCCTCCCGCTCTGCGGAAACACCAAGCGCCCGGCACTGAGTTCGAGATGGCCAACGATCGCCAAGATTCGGGAGGGACTCATTAGCCGGAATGCCTCAACTATCACGGGTTACGTGCAGAATGTCGGAATTGATCTTTCGCAAGACATCGATTCAGACTCTTTCTACACTCGAGCTTTCCTAGTTGTTGACTTTAATCTGGATCAGCAACAGTCTGCGGAAATCGTGTTTGATGTCTGTATCCGGGACACGTCGGGGGCAGAGTACTGCGTGGGATGGCTCGAGTGCGAGACCTATTATAATCAGATCGATCATGCCTACATCGAAACCATCGTTCCTCATAGCAGTCGATGGGACTACACATTCGCGGTCTACGACAAAGCCACGACTGACGTATTGGCGTTCCTGGATTACGGTGACTACGCAGAGGATGGGAGTCAGACGCCGCTTGATGCGCGGGTGGAAATCGAACAGCACGACAAAGTTTACGTGCCGCTTGCCTCTCCTGGTCCCCCCGGTGTGGCTTTCCCGGTCGATCAAGATGAGGATGGATTCATCAGTAATGGCGTTCTGCTTTATCCGATCAAGATCCTGTACGACTCACTTTATGGACTCCGGACTCGCATCTATGCCCGGAACTCCAATGGGGATACGCTACCTCCCGCTTACTCAAGCATCGTCCATATGAGTCCTGATAGTACGTTTTTTCTGGGGGCGAACTTGTTCCCATACTACGACCAGCCGGATGAGTGGGATTACCGGTTGGCGATCGACGCAGTCCCGGATTATGGATTCGATACGATTCAGCTCTCGGAGATCCACTTTGGCGATGCGGCCGATTGGACGGATGTTGGGCTCGAAAACTGGATTCGCGATCCGGATAAGAACGTCATATTCAGACCCAACCCGGTACATTCTCTCAACGAACCCGATCTTTGGGACAGCAGTAACGCGTCAGCGGCGGTTCCTATGGCGGCATATGTCTCCGTCACCCTCCCCAATTTGACCAGCTCGACCGAATTGATCGGACAATACGCGCGAATAGTCGACAGCCAGTATCCGTGGATTCCCGCCCCGTACTCGCCCAGCGGCGTGTTTCCGTTTCTGCGTGGCGACGAAGGTTTTGAAGCTGTTATGTGTTACTACTGGGTCAATTGGAGCCAAACTTACCTGCAGAACATTGGCTACTCCATTTATGATACCGCAATATCAATCGACCCATACAGCCAATCTCACGGAGCAAAGAACGCCTTTTTCGAATCGTCCGGTGGCCTTGGGTATATGGGATTCGGGGATGCGGGAACCGATGCCGCAGAGGACGCCGAACTGATACTGCATGAGTATTGCCACGCACTCATTTTTGATTTGTCTTCCGACGTCTACTTCCGAGGGCCTGACGACGGAACGAACTTGACCAAGGCCATGAACGAGGGTTTTGCTGACTACTGGGCCGCGTCGGCATCTGCCCATTTTTGGCCTACCGGGTTCGAACCTGCATACTGGGGTGAGTGGTGGAACCGAGATGCCCCCTCTGACCAACCATATCGGCGTCGACTCAACACGGCTAAGACGTACCCTGCCGACGTTAGCTCAAGTTCATACCACCAAACGGGGGAAATCTGGTCGGCGTGTCTGTGGGAGATTATGCAAGACATCGGAAAGGTGACGATGGACAGCCTTGTCTTGGAGAGCGTCAGAATGGTTGACAGTGTCTTTTCGCTTTCGGGGCGCCCTTTGTTCGAGCACGGCGCTCTTTACTTGCTCCGCGCGGACTCCATTCACAATGGCTACGCGCATCGCGAAGAGATTCTCTCGGTTTTCCAAGACCGCGGCATCCTTCCCTGCGATTGCCCCTACCAAGCGGATATCAACGCGGATGGGATTCATGATGCGATTGACTTGAATCTGATGATCGGGGTGTTTTTCTTCAATAGGGAGGAACCGCATGATCCGTACTGTCCGCTTGGTCGGGCCGACGTCGATGGAGATGGAATCTCCGATGCAATCGATTTGAACACGTTTATCGAGTATGTCTTCTTCAATGGCCCCGGCCCGAGCGATCCCTGCAGTGCGCCGTCACCAATGGTGTCGACACGTAAACTGAGCAGCATGTCCGAAGGAGGGTATTAGGCCATGAATATAATGAGAGTGATTGCGTGTGTCGGGTTCATCGTCATCTGTGCGGCATCTCTGCGGGCCGAAAACTCGCTTACCATCGAATCCAAAACGGTCCCGGTGGGGGCAACGGCGGTTGAAATCCGCATCTCCTTTGAGAATGAGGACACGTTAGGCTTCTTTGAGCTACCACTGGAGATTCGCCAGGTTACGCCCGGCTCTTTCGTTGAACGGATGGGTATTGATTTCGCCGACCGGATAGGGAGTATCTGGCAGAGCTTTCAATTCACCCTGCATTATGATCGCAGGGCCATCACCGAATGCGCGCCCGGTGGCGATTCCACGTTCTACCCGATCTTGGACACGATACCCTATGCCCCGGCGCCCGGATCGTTGATGGTGGTTTCCGGTCCACCCTGGGGCGTGCTCATCTCCGCCTTTCGAGGGGCCGGCGAATCCCTTTTGATGCCCGGGCACGACACCACCGGTTCTGTCGTCCTGACGCTGGATGTCACCTCGGTGCCCGGGACCTTCGAGATCGACACGACCTGCGTGAGTCCGCATCACCACCCGGCGTTCCTCCGCACCGATCCCGTTACGACGTACGCGTACCAATCGGTGGCTTTCACCAAGGGGGTCATAACGATCGCCTCGTGCAACTGCCAGTATCATGGCGACCTGAATGGCGATGGTGTGATCGACGCGGTCGACTATAATGAGCTCATCAACTGGGTTTTCTACAATCAAGGCCCGCCGCCAACAGACACAACTTGTCCTCACATCGATCGAGGCGACGTGAACTGTGACGGTTTCGACGATGCGGTGGATGTTAATTATCTGTCGAACCACATATACTTCAACGGGCCCGCGCCGTGCGATCCATGCGAATGCGAGCCGTACCCGACAAATTGTCCATAGAGCGGCCCTATCGGCCCGCCTCCAAAGCCCGCGAGCAACTCGCCTCGCGGGTTTTGTCTTGGTTAGGATTTGCTTGAGCAGGCGGGGCGGGTGAAACTCTCTTCTCTTACGGCATTGTTCGATAAGCCGATCAAGAAATGATCTAACCCAATCGTTCGATTTCTCGAACGACTATCGCGCGCTGACGTCTAAATGTCACGCTCTCAATGTTTTCTCAGGCCATGTCAGGGACAAGACTTCCAGGTGCCATAAGAAGTGCTAGAACAATGAGCCAGTCCCAGCCCCATTGTCAGATGAGGGTGGGAAGCCATGCAAATGGTATGAAATAGAAGGCGTGCAGCGCAGGAGTAACTATCATCGCGTCGGCGGACTAACCACAAGAGGCCCGTGGCAGGCAAATGTCATCACGAATCACACGATGCCCCCAGCTCGTCTATGGAGTTTTGCAAACCAATGGGCATGGCACGGTTTTTCCGGCCCCTCTCCCACAACAATTACCCCGCCGGGGTCGTATGTCTGTAAATCTCTTGCTGCCGAGGGAATCGTATGCCTGAATCGCCACTGATCCTCATGACCCTGCGCGGTTGTCCGCCCGATGAAGCGCGCAACAAGCCGACTGTGTTTGAATTCGAGTGGTTGCAGAACTTTTTTGGTGAGGCGGTACGACTGGCCGGCGGCATTCCGATTTTCGTGTCGAACGAATGCCGGCCGGAAGATGTGGCCACGATCATCAACCGGTGCGATGGATTATTTCTGACCGGTGGTGAGGATGTGGAGCCGTGGCGGTTCAACGCCGAAGATACGGTCGGCAATCTCGAGTTGTATCCGAAACGCGATGCCATTGAGTTTGCCGCAATCGAGGCGGCCGATGCCCGCCAGATGCCGATTCTCGGTGTGTGCCGAGGGGCGCAAGTCTTGAATGTGGCGCGCGGTGGCACCATCTATCAGGACCTGGAGCAGGAGTACCCGTCGAAACCGCGCGACCATTCTCGCGGCCAACCCGGCCTTCATGTTCAGACACATGACGTGATCATCAACAACGGCTGCCGTTTGCATTGTCTGCTCGGTACCGAACGAGTGCAGGGCGCTACCAGCCATCACCAGGCTATTCGCGATTTGGGAAAGGGCCTGACAGCGGTGGCGTATTGTCCTGATGATCATGTGATCGAGGCGGTCGAAGAAGATGGTGATCGTTTTGTGTGCGGCGTGCAGTGGCATCCGGAAATCAATAATGATGATCCCAGCACGCTCAATCTGTTCAAAGCGTTTGTTGATGCGTGTGCGGCGTTTGCGGCGAGCCGAATGACGGTTGCCTGATCACGACATGATTCACCGCCAACCGGAAGGACAAGGACATGCATTCGATCTATTGTGATCATAACAGCACCACCATGATCGACGAGCGGGTGATCGCTGACATGGTCGATGCCTACAAGAACGCATCGGCGAATCCATCGTCAGGACACCGTTGGGGACGGAAGACGCGTGTCGTGCTCGATGAGGCAAGGGAGCAGATTGCATCCCTCTTGGGAGTGACAGCATCGGAAATTGTTTTTACCGGCAGCGGCAGTGAGGCGGATAATCTGGCGATTCTGGGCAGCCTGTATTCGCCTGATGCACGCGGCAAACACTGTATCACGGTATCGACCGAACATCATGCGGTGCTGGCGGCGTCGGAATGGGCCGAAGCGCGCGGATTTGATGTGACCGTTTTGCCGGTTGACAATCTCGGTTGCATCGATCCCGATGATTTCCGCAAAGCGATTCGCCCCGACACGCAGTTGGCCACTGTGATGCTGGCCAATAATGAAGTGGGGACGATTCATCCGATTGCCGAATTGGCTGAGATTGCCCATGAGCATGGTGTCTGGTTTCACACCGACGCCGTGCAGGCAATGGGCAAGATCCCCTTTACGATTGCCGACTTGAAGTGCGATATGGTGTCGTTGGCGTCACACAAGTTCTATGGCCCGAAGGGGTTTGGGATATTGTATGTGCGTTCCGGGTTGAAACTTGCACCGGTCATCCATGGTGGCGGTCAGGAATTGGGTCGACGTGCGGGAACGGAAGACATTTCGAGTGCGGCCGGGACCGCAACTGCTTTGCAAATTCTCGCCGATGATCCTGAAGAAATGGACCTGGTCGCGAAAATCACAGCCGAGTTTCGCAAACGTCTCGGCGATTCGGTCGATGACATGCAGTTCTTCGGCGATCCCAACAATCAGCTTCCCAATACAATTGGTGTTGGTTTTGCCGGTATTGATGGGCACTCGCTGATGATGGCGCTCGATCTGCGCGGAATCGCCGTATCGACCGGTTCGGCGTGCGCGACCGGCGCAACGAAACCGTCGCATGTATTGACTGCGATGCGTGTCGATGAGAAGTACACGTCGGGAACGATTCGGTTTTCGTTTGGACGGTACAGCAAGCCGGAGGACGCGCACATTATTGCCGATGCGGTCGCCGAAGATGTGAGAAAGTTGCGCACCGAATCGCCCGCGACCGCTTGAGTGTGACAATGACGGCCGACAAATTCACAACAGAGTACTGCCGCAGCCTGGTTGATCCGCGTTGGATCGGCAAGCGTGTGGCGGTGGCCATGTCCGGCGGTGTGGACTCATCGGTCGCGGCGGTGATTCTGGCGAAGGCCGGATGCGACGTGATCGGTGTGACAATGAAGTTGTGGGACTATAACGACGTCGGTGGCGATGCACAGCGTGACGGACAATGCTGCACGGTGGATGCGTTCAACCGTTGCCGGGCGGTGGCCGATCAGCATGACTTTCCGCATTACACGCTCGATTTCACCGAACAGTTCTCAAACGACGTGATCAAGTACTTTGTGTCCGAATATCGGCGGGCACGCACGCCGAATCCGTGTATCGTCTGCAATTCACGCGTCCGCTGGCCCGCACTGTGGGAGAAAATGGCGGCGCTTGGGTGCGAAGCCATTGCGACGGGGCACTATGCGAAGTTGTCTCACGGCGACAACGGTGACGTCGACCTGTGTCGCGCAGCCGATCCCGAGCGCGATCAGACATACTTCCTCTGGGATGTTGGACGCGAGCATTTTCAGCGGACCATATTCCCATTGGGCACACTGACGAAGCCGCAGATCCGCCAAATGGCGCGTGCATGGAAACTGCCGACGGCCGAAACACCTGAAAGCCGTGACATCTGTTTTGTCGCCGATGGTGATTTGACGCGCTTCATGCACGAGCGCTCGCAACAGGATCGTGTGGACGATACCTCCGGGCTAATCGTCGACCGCGATGGGAACGTTCTGGGTCAGCACAGCGGTTTCGAGTCATACACCATTGGACAGCGCAAAGGTCTGGGTGTTGCCGTCGGACGGCCGCAGTATGTCACGCACATCGATTCGGAGTCCCATCGCGTTGCGATTGGTGATGATGCCGATTTGCTGACCACCACCTGTCGCATTGCGAAGACTCACTGGTTGACGAACGTCAACGGTGATGACATTCGCGCGCAGATTCGTTATCGCCATCACGCCGCACCGGCATCGCTTTACATCGACTCACCCAATACCGCGACCATTGAGTTTGCCGAGCCGCAGCGCGCGATCACACCGGGCCAGTCGGCGGTGGTGTATGATGGTGATCGTGTGTTAGGGGGTGGGGTGATCGAGGCGGTGAATGAGTGATTGGTTACCTCAATGAATGGCGGGTGCCACGGGCCTTCGGGCCCGTGCGTCCGCGTCTGCACAATCCGCCGTCGACGCCCCTCAAGACCCGTGGCACCCAATCACTGCCTTTGAGACTTAGGGATACACACTCAGGAAAAGAACATATCCAACGGGGGGGTCCGTGTCGGATCCAACCGGATCGGCTCGAAAGTGTCGCCGTGCCAGATGATCAGGCAACTGGGGCAGACCCATTGTTTGTTGTTCTGCTCGAGTGGTGAGTGGCAGAAACGGCAGATGGTTGGTTGTTTTCTGGCCTGCTTCTTCATGGCACTCACTCCGAGCGAAAGAGCAACATTGCCGTTGTGGCCACAACGAACAGCGGGAAGGTCTTTGCCGGCGACCAACACGGCATGATCATCAGCAAGACGACCGCCATTGCCGCCGACGGCAGAATCACGTATCGCAATATGTTAAAAGTGAGTTTGGTGGCTTTGCCGACCAAGAGCAGGAGGAACGCGGACGCCAGAACCCAAAACGCCCACTTGGCGGGCTCACCGAACTGGGATTCGATCGCGGTATTGAGTCCGGCCAGTTGGCTCCACAGGTCGTTGATGAAGACCTGCACGGTTCCGAGAATATAGGCGAGTAGTCCGGGCATCAGGGCGCCGTGTCAACGTCGTGCGTATCGCACGGTGATTTGGTGTCAACGGGCTCGATGGTTAATGACGATTCGCCGACCTCGGAGAGCCCATTCATCCGGTCGGTGAGGAAGTTGCGGGAGGTGATCCACTTTTGTGACAGCCGCATGATTTCATCCTGGGTGGAATCATCCTCCCAGTCGACCACCAGGCTGTCGACGTGTTCGCCGTGGACCAGCAAGTTGTCCATCGTCAGAATGTAGCGGACCTTCATGGCGCGACCCCTCCCGTCACAGGTGCGATGTGTCTTTGCCGAAGGGGTCAATTGCAACGCCAATGCCAACAGTCGCATTTCCTTGCGTTGCGTGCCGCTGTCCATTAGGGGCTTGCTGTGCAAGACCTTAGCAGGGACCACGCGGTGCGAATTCTGCACATCCCAGACAATTTAACTCCGCTGGGCACGTCGATTGTTGGGTATGTCCCACAGTGTGTTGCGGGGGTGCCAAGCGGGGGATTGGGAATAGAGTTGAATTCATTTCGGTCGGAAAATGGGGTGCAGCATCCTAATGGACGTATTGAAAGGGTCGTAGACGTTTTGATTTTCTGCGTCGAAAGAAGGATCATTCGTAGGGGCGTACTGAGTACGCCCTGTGACCGTTATGGTTATGCGCAAAGGGCGTATTCAACACGCCCCTACGAGTACATTCAGATTCCGGTACTCACTCGTCCTGTCGTGATATCGAACCCATCCTAATCTATTCACTCCTTCGTCGTGAATGGACAAGGGGTGGGGCACCCCAGCCGGACTCTTACGCTCGAAACAGCGGATGCATCTCCGCAATCCGTTCATGCAATGTCGCCCGGTAGTGCAATCCACCGTTTTCGGTATGGCGCATGATCTCCCCGAATGTCGGGAATTCCGGCGGTTCCGCCCAGCGGGACTCGCGGATTTCATCGTGGTCGGTGTGGGCGATCTCTGCCTGATCGGTGGTGGCGGTGAAGATGTGGGAATGCCACTCGATATCGCCGAGTGTCGATGACTGGAAGATCACATTGGTGCGCAACAGGTAATGACCGAGTGTGATGGGCAGTCCGGTTTCTTCGAACGCTTCACGCTGCGCGCCATCTTCAAGCGATTCCCCCGGCTTCAGTCCGCCCGACGGAGCACGGTACAGCCCTTCCGGGTAGAACGGCTTCGCGATGACCGCAATGAGGCCATTGCGCTCGATGTAGAGCGTGATGTCGTGATGCCGTCCGTGTTTCTGGCTCCTGGTGATGATCCCGTGGTCGTGTTCGGTAATTGGTTGATGGTGGTTCCATTCGCGCGGGGTGCCGTAACGCTCTTCCCATGCGGCAATGGCCTCAGGCGGGATGAAGATCACGACGAAACCTTGCTGTCATCTGCTTTAGGTCGCAGGACGGCCATGGTAAACAGCCCGACACACGCCGGCTTGTTCACGCCCGCTTCCGTCACCGTTGCCTCAACCACGGCGGTCCGTCCGCCCAAACGAATCACCCGTGCTACGGCGACTGCACGTTTCCTGGCCACCGGCTCCAGGAAATTGAATTTGAATTCAATCGTAACCACCTCGGTGCCAAGGGGCAGTATGGTCAAGCAGGCAAACGTCGCGGCCGTGTCGGCCAGTGATGACAGCGCGCCGCCATGGGCAACACCGAGATACTGACGAATCTGCGGCTGAATTGGCATACTGACGGTCACCGTGCCTGATCCGATCTCATCGACCCGCATTTTCAATAGTTGCAGAAAGGGGACGTCGCGGAACCGTCTGCGGAATGCGCGCAATTGGGTCTTGGAGTGCGCGACCGGCTTGGTCTTACTGGTTCGCTTGCGCGGCATTACGCAACGACCTTGACCAATTCGGTTTGCAGGGGCAGCGTCGTGACAACCGCCTTCCCGTCCTGGATCAACACGTCGACTTCGAGCCGAATGCCAAAGTCCGGGAGATAGATTCCCGGTTCGACCGAGAAGCACATGCCGTCGGTCAGGCGTCGCTGATCCTGTGTTTCGAGATTGTCGATGTTCGGCCCGACACCGTGGACTTCGGTTCCGATCGAGTGGCCGGTGCGGTGGATGAAGTAGTCGCCGTACCCGGCATCGGTGATCACCTTGCGTGCGACATCATCGATTTCAAAGCCGCGGACGTCCCGACCTGACTCCAAGGTCTTGTTGGCAAAGGCGATGGCATCGTCGCGGGCTTTCTTCACGATCTCAAACACCTGCTGAACCTTGTCGGGGACGTTGGAGCCGGTGTAGCCCATCCAGGTAATGTCGGCGTAGACCATATTCTCGGTTTTTTCGCGCGCCCAGATGTCGAGCAGGACAACCTGATCGGGTCCCATCAGCGCCGACTTTTCGGCGGTCGGTTCGTAATGAGGACTGCCGGCGTTGGCGTCGACAGCGCAAATCGGCCCGTCGTCGGTCTTCAGGCCGCACTTCTCGAACTCGTTGCGGATCCACGAGACCACGTCGAATTCGTTCAACGACTTGCCATCGCGGATCGCCTCCGCGATCAGCTTGAACGCCTTGTCCTTAATCTCACCGACGTGCTTATACGCGCGACGGTGCCCGGCAATCTGTTCCGGAGTCCAGCAGGCAAGGAAACGGGCGATAAGGTCGGCGGAGGTAACGATCTGTTTGTCCCATCCGCGCAGTTTCTCAATCAGCCCAGCGTCGACTTTCGCGACGTATGGAATCGCATTATCGGGGGAATACTCCATGGCGATTCGTTTGGCACCCGAGACAGTCTCTTTGAGTACGTCATCCTGCTCTTTCCAACTCAGGTAGTGACGTTTATCGCCGTCGAGGTGGGCAAACTGGTCGCCCTCCATACGGTGATGGATAAACACCGGTTTCCCCGATTGGGGGATCCAGGCATACCAGCGGCGCGTGACAATTCCCCGCGGGCCAGCGATCTCCCGGGCGATCGAATTGGATCCGTGAAAGTCATACAGCAGCCAGCCATCGAGCGAATCATCGGTCAGCGCTTGTTGAATCTTGTCTGTCGATACGAGCATCGGTACGAGCATCGGTCGTCTCCTCACATGAACTGACCAATCAATGGGAACGGGTGAATCGGAACAAGGGGCATCCACCCGAATCCGTCAATTCTCGACGGAGTTTGTTGACAATGCCTGGATGTGCGTTTATGATCGCGTCGGCGGGATCTGAGATCATGAGTATCACTTACGATGAAGTCATCCACACAGCGAAGCTGGCGCGGTTGCGTCTAACCGACGCCGAATTGGACCGGTTCAGCCACGAGTTGGCGCGCATCACTGAATACATGGACCAACTGAAAGAAGCGGTTGGCCAGCTCGGTAATGACGAAGTCCCGGCCGTTCGCACCGATAGTCGGATGACATTGCGACCCGATAAGATTGAGCGGTGGTTCGATTCGTCGGTGGTATTGCGGGCGGCGCCCGATACCAAGGGTCATCTGTTCCGAGTCCCCAAAGTGATCGGATGATCACCGACCCGTTTCCCTGTTACCGCCTGTCGAGACTTCACCTTTTCAACGAGCCGTGACTGCCCAATGAACCCACACACCGTTTGCGGCATCATTCCGGCCCGCATTGGTTCCCAACGATTTCCCCGGAAGCCGTTGGCGGAGATCGCCGGACGTCCCTTGTTGGAATGGGTTGTTCGCGGGTGCACAAAATCGAAGACCGTTGGCCGGTGGATTGTCGCGACCGATGACCGGCGCATTGGTGCGCTCGCTCACAATCTCGGTGTCGAGGCAATCATCACACCGCGCACACTGAAGAGCGGTTCGGATCGTGTGGCATATGTCGCACGCGGGTTGAGTTCGAAGATCATCGTCAACTGGCAGGGGGATGAGTGGCTCCCCGACGGGCGGCCAATTGATCAGTTGGTCGACACGTTGCGACGCAACCGCCAGACCCATGTGGCCACGCTCGCGCGCCGATTGGATCCCGTTGAGGCAAAAAATCCGAATCGTGTAAAAGTTGTGCTTTCCTCGTCGAAGCATGCGTTGTACTTTTCGCGGGCGTCGATACCATACAGTCCCCATCGTTCGTCGCCCACATTGCTCCATGTCGGAGCGTATGCGTTTGAACGGCAGACATTATCGCAGTTTGCTTCGTGGCCGAAGACGCCCTTGGAACGCCGGGAGCAGCTTGAGCAATTGCGTTTACTGGAGCATGATGTGCCGATTGTTGTCACCATTTCGCGCGTGCAAACGTTCGGGGTTGACACACCGGCCGATGCCCGGTTATTGGAACGATATCTAAGACGAAGGCGCCAATAAAAAGGGGAGGCACTCGACGTGGCGGCTCACCAGTCAAAACACATTTTTGTAACGGGTGGGGTGGTATCCTCATTAGGAAAGGGTATCGCGTCGGCATCGATTGGATTGCTGCTGAAACGGCGCGGCCTTACGGTCGGATTGCAAAAATTCGATCCGTACATTAATGTCGATCCCGGAACGATGAACCCGTTCCAACACGGCGAAGTGTTTGTCCTGGATGACGGCGCCGAAACCGATCTTGATCTGGGCCATTACGAACGGTTCCTGTCCGAGAATTTGACGCAGAAGAGCAATGTCACCACCGGGCAGGTATACGAAACGGTCATCCAGCGGGAACGCCGCGGCGACTATCTCGGTGCGACCGTGCAAGTGATTCCCCACGTGACCAACGAAATCAAGTCGCGTCTGCGTCGCATCGAAAAGCACAATGGTCCACTCGATGTGGTGATTACCGAGATCGGTGGCACGGTCGGCGATATTGAATCGTTACCGTTTCTGGAGGCGATTCGCCAGATGCACCTCGAGTCGCCACCGCAGAGCACGCTGTTCATTCATCTGACATTGGTTCCATATATCAGCACCGCCGGCGAGCCGAAGACGAAGCCGACGCAGCATTCGGTCAAGGCGTTGCGCGAGATCGGGATTCAGCCACATATCCTGTTGTGCCGCACGCAATCGCCACTCGACGACGCTTTGCGCAGCAAGATCGGCTTATTCTGTAACGTGGCGGCCGAATCGGTATTCTCGGCCGTCGATGTGCCGTCGGTGTATGAAGTTCCGCTCCGCTATCGCGAGCAGAAGCTCGACGACGTGCTGTGCCGGATGCTGAATATCAGTGCCCCGCCACCGGAACTCGATGATTGGCAGGAGATAGTGAATCGCATTTCCAACCCGAGCCGTACGGTGCGCATTGCGATTTGCGGGAAGTACGTTAATTTGAAGGACGCGTATAAGTCGATCCTCGAGGCGTTTGTCCATGCCGGCGTGGGCAACGATGCGCGCGTTGAGCTCGAATGGATTTCATCGGAGACCATCAAGAAGAATGGTGCCGAACGCTATCTCGACAATGTCGACGGCCTGTTGATCCCGGGCGGGTTCGGCGAGCGCGGCGTGGAAGGCAAAATCGAAGCGATTCACTTCGTCCGCGAACACGGGATACCGTTCTTCGGCATCTGCTTGGGGATGCAGTGCGCGGTGATCGAGTTTGCCCGCAATGTGTGCGGGTTGGACAATGCGCAATCGACCGAGTTCAATCGCGAGGCCGAACATCCGGTTATCACGCTGCTCTCCGAGCAACGCGAGATTGTCAACATGGGCGGTACTATGCGCCTGGGTGCGTACCCGTGTGTTCTGGCCGATGGCAGCAAGTCGAACCGTGCCTACGGGGAATCGCAAGTCTCCGAGCGGCATCGTCATCGCTACGAATTCAACAACAACTACCGTGACCACCTATTCAATTCCGGCATGACTCCGGCCGGGTTGTCGCCGGATGGCGCCCTCGTGGAGATCGTTGAGATTCCTTCGCATCCGTGGTTTGTTGGGGTGCAATTCCATCCGGAGCTGAAATCCCGTCCGACCAACCCCCATCCGCTGTTCCGGGACTTCGTGGCCGCTGCGGTGCGGTTTCGCGAGTCGCGGCAGGCCTCGACGATGGTGCCGTCGAAGTCGTCGGGTTGAAGGCCTGAGCCCTTCAGGGGACGTTAGTGGACGGGGCTGAGGCCCCAGTTGAACCAGCCCATTGGATTTACCCCATTCTGCCGTATATTCCAGATTCGGTCAGAAACCGAATCTGACGAGCGATGCCTATGACGACTCCGGTACAAGCGGTGCGACCATTCCCAATCGGCGATCTCACGATCGGTGGCCCCGATTTGCTGTGGATTATGGGCCCGTGCCTTTTGGAGTCAGAGGATATGGCGCTCCGCGTGGCGCAACGGCTGGCCGATGAGGCCGCCAAGTCGAAGCGGCAGATCGTTTTCAAAGGATCGTTCGATAAGGCCAACCGGATGAGTGGCGACTCCCCGCGGGGGCATGGAATCGAGGAGGGAATGAAGATCCTCGGACGGGTGAAAGCCGAGACCGGTCTGCCCGTGACGACCGATATCCATCACCCGGAAGATGCGCCGAGCGTCGCCGCTGTGGTCGACTTACTGCAAATTCCGGCCTTTCTGTGCAGACAGACTGATCTGGTCGTCGCGGCCGCCAAGACGATGAAAGCGGTGAATATCAAGAAGGGCCAGTTCCTCTCACCTCGGAATATGGAGCATGTTGCTTCCAAGGCGGTCGGTGCGGGGAATGCCGACGTGATTCTCACCGAACGCGGGACCACATTCGGTTATGGCGATTTGGTGGTCGACTGCCGGTCGCTGCCGATCATGCGGCGGACCGGATTTCCGGTCTGTTTCGATGCCTCGCACTCGGTGCAGTCTCCGGGTGCCGGAGGCGGCCGCTCCGGCGGACAGCGCGAGTTCCTGCTGCCGCTGATTCGTGCGGCGCTGGCGGTCGGTGTCGATGCGATCTTTTGTGAAGTGCATCCCGATCCACGCCATGCGGCCAGTGATCGGGAAACACAGTGGCCGCTGGATCAGATTGATGATGTCTTCCGCAATGCCGATCCGTTGGAAGAGCATCGTCGCAGCATATTGGAGTTTGAGGGTGCCCACTAGGCGGAAACCGTCGAAAGCGCGTTTGGCGCGCATCGAGATGATCATTTTCGATTTCGATGGTGTGCTGACCGACAACTATGTCTTTGTCGGGGAGAATGGCGAGCGATACAAACGATTCTGGGTACCCGACGGTGTCGGCGTCTATCTTGGCCATCGCGCCAAGATGAAGTTCGCGATCATCACCGGCAATTCCGACAAGTCCACCGTGCATCGCGCCAAGCATCTGCGCATTGATGAAGTCTACCAGACAATTTACGATAAGGGTGTCGCATACGAAGAACTGAAGCGGAAGCATGGCCTCACCGATGACCAGTGTTTGTTCATTGGCGACGATCTTCCCGACCGTCCGATCTTCGAACACGTTGGCATCGGCGTTGCTCCGGTCGACGCGCACCCGGACATCCGCAAGTTAGCGCATTGGGTGGGGACGTCACCGAGCGGACGCGGCATTGTCCGTGAAGCGATCGATGCTGTGCTCGATGCTCGTGGTTTTCAGTGGCCCCAATCGGATGGGGATTCTGATGGAACCAAACGCCGAAAAACTCGCCGACGCCAAAAGTAGCGCCACCGATTCTCTGATGGATTCGCCCTTGGGAGACCGTTCTCGTCGTTGCCGGATTGCCCGCGACGTCATCGTGTGCGAAGCCGACGCGGTCGCGGCCCTGGCCGACCGTTTGGATCATCGCTTTGATGCCGCGGTCGAACTGCTGCTGCGACTGAAGGGGCGGTGCATTGTGACGGGTATTGGCAAGTCGGGTCTGATCGGCCAGAAGATTGCCGCGACGTTGTCGTCGACCGGTACGCCGGCCTTTTTCCTGCATCCGGCTGAGGCGGGGCATGGCGATTTGGGTGTGGTCGGCGATGGTGATGTCGTGCTGGCGATTTCCAAATCGGGTGCGGGCGATGAAATCGGTGATCTCCTCCCGGCTTTTAAGCGGCTTAATACACCGATTATCCTGATCACAGGAAAAACTGACGGCGAATTGGCGCGTCGCGCGGATATTATTCTCGACGCATCTGTTAAGAGTGAAGCCGAACCGAATGATCTGGTCCCGACGTGTTCCACGACGGCGGCATTGGCTCTCGGCGATGCGTTGGCCGTGACCTTGCTGTCGGAGCGGGGTTTTACACCGGAGCAGTTTGCGCGATTGCATCCAAAAGGGGCGTTGGGGCGTCGGCTCTTGCTGACCGTTGGCGATCTGATGCACACCGGTGACCAAATGCCGTTGGTCAAAGAGGATGCAAGCTTCCGTGATGTCCTTGTCGAGATGACTCGCAAACGCCTCGGTACGGCAGGTGTGGTTGACGACGACGGTCGGCTAATCGGCATTTTCACCGATGGTGACCTGCGCCGGCAGACCGAAAGACGTACCGATTTGTTCTCACTCAGCGCTGCCGATTTGATGACCCAAAACCCGAAGACGATCGCCGTCTCTGAATTGGTCGTCAGTGCGGTGGCGCGGATGGAAGATCACAAGATCACCACATTATTCGTGGTCGATGACGAGCATTACCCCAAGGGAATTATCCATCTGCACGATATTCTTTCCACAGGCACGGTATAATCCATGATGAGGCGGGGGGGACTCACCAGACGTTGTGGTTCGTGTGAGGTCGGGCGGACATCTGTTTGCCTCTACAGATATGTATGTTTGCTCGTTTTGTATGTCGTTTTCGGGCTGTACCTTGCAGGCTGCGAAAGCGATCAGCCGGCCGAAACACCGCCGCAGGAAAACTACCCGTCCTCCGAAGCGTTCAATGCGACGACGGAGTTTTATACCGGTCCGATTGTGACAACGCGCATCCGAAGCGGTCGTATCGTCAGTTACTCCGATCAGGATTCATCGTGGTCATATGACATGCTTGTCGATTTCTATGATTCGACCGGTGCGCACACATCGACACTCGAAGCCGATTCGGCGTTGATTCGTGAATTGAAACGCCGGTTGGAGGTATTCGGCAATGTGCGTGTGGAAACCGATGCCGGCACCACACTGGAATCGGAGCATCTCGCCTGGGATGACTCGAATCGGCTGATCTCGACCGACAGTTTTGTGGTCGTGACGCGTGGTGATGATGTGATGTCGGGCTACGGTTTCCGGTCCGATCCGGAATTGGAGCGCATTGTGTTCCGGCGCCGGGTCAGCGGCCAATTGGCTGATCCGAAGCTGCTGGAGGAACCGGAGACGCCGGCGGATACGGCCGCGCAGCCGGGAGACACGACCGCCGCCACGGTACGAGATACATCTGAGTCATTACCTCCCGAAGACACGTCGCTGACGAATCCAGACATCCCCCAGTAATGGAAAAGACAACGGGGGTGCGTTCGTCCCTGGAGAAACCGCGGAAACCATTTGTGTGTGTGGTTAGAGCGATTGTCAGAAGCACTGTCCGTTTGAAGCCAACACGGTGGTCATGTGTGGCGTCACCCGCCCTCGGGTGACGCCTTGTCGGTAGTGGAGGAGAAGCGAGGCACCGTGTGTATCGTGATTACATTTGGGTGCCACGGGCCTTGAGGGCGTGTTGAAAAACCTGCTGTCTATCATCACCTCAGACTGGGGAGGGCGAGGCTCCCGCCGAGCCGCCGTGTGGAACATGCCGTTGCGGCTCGCCGGTCCGCCGCGGCGGATCGCCCTCCCGAAGGCTCTGATTCTCGGGGGTTTTGCAACACACCCCTTGAGGCCCGTGGACGGGGGATTGTGCAGACACGGACGCACGGGCCTGATGGTTCGATTCGCCACGGCGGACTCACCACAAGAGGCCCGTGGCACTCTGATCCAAACGGAAAGGATTTATGGCAATTGCTATAATTTCCGATTGAACAACGACGCCGCACGGGCGTCTCGCCCGTGCGGCATGGCCCGTTCGACCATGCTCACGGCAAGCGGGACGGCCATGCCACGATCTCGTGAATCGGAAAGTGTTTATGACAAGCGCGTTAACGACCGTGATCACCCGGCTGAAGCCGGGTGTTAAAAGGCAATAAGCCCGCTAAAGCGGGCTTATTGCGAGTGAACATCGAAGCTCACACAACTACTACAAATTCGCCGCCACCGCTTCTGCCACCTCCAATGTCGAACTCGATCCGCCCATGTCATAGGTGCGGTGTTTGCCTTCTTTGATCACGGTGGCGATTGAGGTTTCGAGGCGGGTGGCCATGTCGACTTCGCCGAGCCAGTCGAGCATCAGCTTGGTGGTCAGCAGCATGGCCATCGGATTGACCTTGTACTGGCCTTCGTATTTTGGTGCCGAGCCGTGCGTCGGTTCGAAGACGGCGAAATCATCGCTGATATTCCCCGACGCGGCAAAACCGAGACCGCCGACCAATTGCGCACACAGATCGGAAATGATGTCGCCGAACATGTTTGACGCTACCAGGACTCCGTAGTTTTCCGGATTCTTGATCAGCCACATGCACATGGCATCGATGTTGGCTTCCCACAGAGCGATGTCCGGATATTCCTTGGCCACGTTGCGGGCTGTCCGAACCATCAGCCCCGATGTTTCCCGGATCACATTCGGTTTCTCGACTACGGTCACGGTCTTGTAGCCGAACTTCTTGGCGTACTCAAAGGCGGCCGTCACAATCGATCGGCAGGCCTGGCGCGAATTGATGCGGCACGACATCGCCAGATCCTTGGCGTCGACATGGTCGAACTTGTGCATCTTCTTGTTGTGTTTGGCCAGCATCTCCCGGACCTCATCGGGCACGGGGTGGAATTCCACACCGGCATAGAGGTCTTCAGTGTTTTCACGGAAGACCACGAGGTCGATCCCTTCCTTATAGTTCAGCGGGTTTCCGGGATACGCCTTGCAGGGACGAAGGTTGGTGCCGAGGTTGAATGTCTGGCGCAGCGCGACAATCGGCGACGAATACAGAAGCCCTTTGCCTTTGAGCCCCGGCGCGAGTTCCGCTTCGGCCTCATCGCGCGGTTTCGAGGTGATCGCACCGAACAGTGCGCAATTGGTTTCTTTCAAAGCGGCCAATGTCCGGTCCGGTAAGGGGTTGCCTTCCGTGCACCAGAAATGCCAGCCGATATCGGCGGGGATGTACTCAGCGTCCAGTTTCAGTGTGTCGAGCACGATTTTCGCGGCGTCCATCACATCGTTGCCCACCCCATCTCCGGGCATCCAGGCGATTTTGTATTGTGGCATTCTCTCTCCTCGTGAATTGGTCCAATTTAGCGCGCCATAATGCCGCCGGAAGGTGAGCGCAGACAAGCGAAATCGGGGTCAATGTGGCAATGTTCAACTTGGCAAAACCTATTTTCGGTTGTCATGGGACGATGGCGCTGTCTCTCGGTGACGTTGACTTCCCTCGGGGCGTTCGACATAATGGCCATTCGTTTGGCCAAAGAAGGGATGGCGACGTGGCACGACTTCACGAATACCAGGGAAAACAGCTTCTGCGCGAAGCGGGATTGGAGACGCCCAAGGGGCGGGTGGTCCACAGCCCCGACGAGGTTGACGATGTTGTCGAGGAAACCGGTCTGCCGGTGGTGGTTAAGGCACAGGCTTGGACAACGTCACGGGCTAAACAGGGGGCGATTGCTTTCGCCGAGACCGCCGAGGAGGCGCGCGAACACGTTAAGCGCATGTTGGCGATGAAGATCGCCGGGTTCGACATCACCGACGTGCTGGTCGAGGAGAAAGTCGATATCGCCCGCGAGTTCTACGCCGGGGTCATTATCGACGATGCCAACAAGACACCGCTGGTGATCTTCTCGTCGATCGGCGGCTCTGGTATCGAAGAAATCGCCAAGCGCAATCCCAAGAACATTTCGCGAACACCGGTCGACATCCGGTTCGGGTTGCCGCTCTACGATGCGCGCGACGCGGTCCGTCTCACCGGAGTGTCTGGCAAGCTCCAGGGCGAATTGGGCAAGGTTTTGGTCAAACTGTACAGTGTCGCCCGCAAATGGGAATCGCGTTCGGCCGAGATCAACCCGTTGGTGCTGAAGGGCGATGGGACATTGGTCGCCTGTGATTCACGGATCACGGTTGACGATTACGCGGTGTTCCGCCATCCCGAACTGAACATCGAAATCGCCCGGGAGTTTGGGCGTCCACCGACCGAACTCGATCGAATTGCCTGGGTGGTTGAAAGAGACGATTACCGGGGGACCTTCTATTTCATTGAAATGGCGCGCGGCTACAAACGTGGCGAGGGTTACCTCGGTTTCCATGGCGCCGGTGGCGGCGGTTCGATGATGTCGATGGACGCGTTGGTCAAGCGCGGCTACAAGATCGCCAACTTTACCGACACATCGGGCAATCCACCCGCCTCGAAAGTCTACCGTGCGGCCAAGATTATCCTCTCACAGCCGAACATCGATGGGTACTTCGGCTCCGGGTCGGGGGTGGCGTCGCAGGAGCAGTACCACTCGGCGCGCGGTCTGGTGAAAGCATTCTGGGAAGAACACCTCTCCATACCGGCGGTCATTCGATTGGGTGGGAATCAGGAAGACCGTGCGGTCCGAATCCTCACCGAATATACCAAAGATCTTCCGGCGCCGGTGGAAGGATATAAGAAGGACGATACCGCCGATTTTTGCGCCGAGCGCATGCACTCGTTGATCGAAGAGAACAAAGGCAAGTCGGGCAAACGCGAAATGCCGGTGCCGGTCGCTCCCCAGTTCGACGCCAAGGACCCGTATACGTTCGATACGCCGACCGGGACGATCATTTACGACCATGCGTTGTGCCGCGACTGCAAGACGAAGATTTGCATCGAAACGTGTGTCCCGCAGATTCTGCGTGAGGAAGATGGAGTTGTCGTGTTGAATATTTCACGTGACGACGCCAAGGCAGGCAAGTGCACCGAGTGTCTTGCGTGCGAAGTGGAGTGCCGGGTCGGAGGCAACGCCGGTGGACGTGTGATTTTGCCGATACCGGGACTCGATGAATACCGCCAAACCGCAGCGTCCAATCAGGGATAGGATGACATGAGTATTCTCGTCGACGAAACCAAGAAGGTGATCGTTCAGGGCATTACCGGACGCGAGGGAATGGCGCGGACCAAACTGATGCAACGCTACGGCACGCGCGTGGTGGCCGGTTGCACGCCGGGCAAGGGCGGACAAGAGGTCCTCGGTGTGCCGGTCTACGATACGATCCGTGAAGCTATCGAGCAGTCGGATGGGATCGATGTGTCGGTCATCTTTGTGCCGGCTCCGTTGGTGAAGCATGCGGCGATGGAATCGATTGCCGCCGGGATTAAATTGCTGGTGATCGTGCCCGATCGTGTACCGATTTACGATGTCTTGGAGATCGCCGCGACGGCGCGGGATAAAGGGGCACGGTTTGTCGGACCCAATACGTTGGGGCTGTTGTCACCCGGCAAAGCGGTGTTCGGCATGATGGGTGGTTCGGCCGCGTCGGCCAAGGACTGGTTTTTGCCCGGACGGGTTGGTGTATCGTCGCGGTCGGGCGGTATCACCTCATCGATTGCCTACTATCTTTCCAGGGCGGGTGTTGGTCTGTCGACGATCGTCCATGCCGGCGGCGATGCGGTTGTCGGGATGGATCACCCGGCGATCATGGAAGAATTCGAAGCCGATCCCGACACCGATGCGGTGGTCATGTTCGGCGAAATCGGCAGCTCGCAGGAGGAGCGTGTTGCCGACCTGATCGAGAGGGGCAAGTTCACCAAACCCTTGGTGGCGTACATCGGCGGCAAAGGCGCGCAGTCGGGGACACGGTTTTCGCATGCCGGCGCCATCATCGAAGGCGGACGCGGCACGCACGAGGGCAAGGTCAAACGGTTACGTGAGGTTGGCGCGACGGTCGTCGACAACTTCGGCGATATCCCTGACGCGATGAAGTCTCTGGTTCGTCCGATGGAGACGGCCAAGATTCGCATCGATAAGTGACAACACGGTTCTCCTGAAAGATTGATACATTGCGTCAGTCATAGACTGACAGGAGGTATGCGGTAATGGGCTCCCTGAATTGGTCATCGGCGATTACGGAAATCGGACCGAATACGATCCGTTTGCGCGGATATCCGGTCGAGGAATTGATGGGCAAGGTCAGTTACGCCGATGCGGTGTATCTGGCGTTGATGGGGGAGTTGCCGGATCGGGAAACCAGCACGATCATGAACGCCATTTTGGTATCGTCGATTGATCACGGCACCAGCCCACCGTCGGTGCTCTCCACACTCACGGTCGCGTCGACGGGGGCGCCCTTGGGGTCCGCGGTGGCGGCGGGCATTCTCTCGATTTCCAAATTCCATGGTGGTGCGATTCAAGATTGCATGACCGCGATCAACCAGGCACTTGAACGCGCCCAATCGTCCGGAGCGTCATTGGAAGATGCGGCACTTGAGATTTTCCAGGAATACAAGGAACGCAAGGAACGGCTCTCCGGATTTGGGCACCGGTTACACACAAAGGACCCTCGTACCACGCGGCTGCTGTCGCTGGTCGAAGAGTTGGGACGTGCCGGCGACGGAATCAAAATGGCGCAAGCGTTTGAGGCGGTGATTGCCGAAAAGACCGGGAAGTCGCTGCCGTTGAATGTCGACGGGGCTATTGCCGCCGTACTGGTCGACTTGAGAATCCCGGCGGCGCTGGCGAATGCGTTTTTCATGATTGCCCGTCTGCCGGGACTGGTGGCTCACGCACACGAAGAAGCCGCACGGCAACGCCCGATGCGCAAGATTCATCCGACCGATGTCACCTACGATGGACCGAAACTTCGTCACCTGACATAACAGGAGTACATAAACGATGCATGACGAGATTCTCGCAATCTTCCCGGAGATCAACGACATCAAGGATCCGGATCTGCGCACCAAGACCGTGGCGACGTGGGCGGCGGCGATGGAGCGCAGCGATTTGACGTACGATGACCTGCGCACGATGCCGTTCACGCTGCTCGTCTCCGAGGTCAACATCACCTTTGTCGAGCACGTGCGTACGGTGTGCAAAATGTGCATTGCCTGCTGGGATGTGCTCCAGTCGTCGTACGGCGCACGCAACCGGGTCGATCGCGACATCATGATCGCCGGGGCAATGCTGGCCGACGTCGGCAAGGTGTTGGAATTCACCAAGCAGGACGGGACGTTCGTGAAGAGCGAACGCGGCAAGCTGCTGCGTCATCCGTTTTCGGGCGTCGGCCTGGCATGGGAGCAGGGATTGCCGGAGAGTGTGATGCATGTCATCGCGATGCATTCGAAAGAGGCGGCCGGAGGCAAGCGGACGCCCGAGGGCATCGTGTTGCATCACGCCGACTTCATTGATTTCGAATTGGTCGGGGGATGATTCCCAGCCCGAGGGATGAAGGCTTGTTCATTAATGTGACGTCACCCGCCCTCGGGTGACGCCTCGTCTGCAATGGGAGGGCCGTCACGCGAGGGCGCGTCACGGTACATCAAGTCGAATCGCTGGTGCTATGATCATGACGGCGATTCACGTATCACCGTGATTGGTTCACGGAGGTGTTATGGGTCAGACCACAGTTGAAAAGATTGCGACCACTCATGCGGTCGGATTGAAATCGGGCGCGTTGGTTCATTCGGGCGATTTCATTCGCATTCGTCCCAAGCACATCATGACGCATGACAACACCAGTGCGGTGATGAAGAAGTTCACATCGATCGGTGTCGACAAGATCGCCGACCCGAAGCAGCCGGTGTTTGCCATCGATCATGATATCCAGAATACATCGACCGATAACCTGGCGAAGTATGCCAAGATCGAGGAATTCGCCAAACAGCAGGGCGTTGATTTCTATCCGGCCGGGACCGGGATCAGCCATCAGGTGATGGTCGAGTACGGGTATGTCACGCCGGGCAGCATGGTCGTCGGCAGTGATTCGCATTCCAATTTGTATGGTGCGGCCAATGCGCTTGGGACACCGGTGGTGCGTACCGATGCCGCGTCGATTTGGGCGACCGGACAAACCTGGTGGCAGGTGCCGCCGGTGGCGAAGGTCACACTGACCGGGCAGTTGCAACCCGGTGTGGTCGGCAAAGATGTGATTATTGCTTTGTGCGGGTCGTTCAATAACGACGAAGTGCTGAACATGGCAGTCGAGTTTCACGGCGACGGTATCGCTGCGATGTCGATGGATCAGCGCATGAGCATCGCCAATATGACGACCGAATGGGGCGCGCTCGCCGGTGTGTTTCCTTTCGATGAGGTTTTGCGTGAGTACCTGTATGGCCGTGCCGATTTTCTACAGTCGATTGACGCGCCACGATACAGCCGCAGCGATGTCGACCAGTGGTTTGCCAATCGGATCGAGCCGGATGCGGATGCCTACTACGCGGTCGAACTGACACTCGATCTGGCCTCGGTCATTCCGCATGTCTCCGGACCAAATCACGTGAAGACAATGGTCTCGCTGCCGGAGATTCAGAAACAGAAAGTGGTGATCAACAAAGCGTACCTGCTCAGTTGCGTGAATGCCCGTCTCGAAGATCTCGCAGAAGCTGCACACGTGTTGGAGGGCAAGCGTGTTGCTGACGGTGTCAACTTCTATGTTGCGGCGGCGTCGCACAATGTCCAGAAGGAAGCCGAGGCGTGCGGGTACTGGCAGACATTAAAAGATGCCGGTGCGATTACGTTGCCGTCAGGTTGCGGCCCCTGTATTGGTCTGGGCCAGGGCACGCTTGAAGCGGGCGAAGTCGGCATCAGCGCGACCAATCGCAACTTCAAAGGACGCATGGGACATCGTGATGCGCTTGTTTATTTGAGCAGTCCGGCGGTGGTTGCGGCATCGGCCACGGCGGGATACATTGCCTCGCCCGTTGACTTCGATTCGGTGACCGCGAAGACATCGACCAAAGTCAATGAGCAGCAGGCACGCGATGGCGGCGAGACCGAGATCATCGAGGGATTCCCGTCCCAAATCACCGGACGGGCTCTCTGGCTGCCAATCGACAATCTCAATACCGACGGCATCTACGGCGGCGATTTGACCTACAAAGACAACCTGACCAAGGATGAAATGGCCGCCGGGTGCATGCTCAACTACGATCCGGAATTCCAAAACAAGGCGCAGCGCGGCGATATCATCGTCGCCGGGCGCAATTTCGGCACCGGATCCTCGCGCGAACAGGCGGCTACCGCGCTCGACTATCGTGGGATCGCCTGTGTGATCGCGGCATCGTTCAGCGAGACATACAAACGGAACGCGTTCAACAACGGGTTCGTGGTCTTCGAGTGTCCGGCATTGGTGGGTTACCTTCGCGAGAAATACAGCGGATCGGACGAGAAGACGATTGAGGGCCCCGAACTCACGGTCGATTACCAGCGGTCGATCCTGACCTGTGACGGTAAGGAGTTCCCGTTCCCGCCGCTGAGTACGGTGGCGCAGGAGTTGGTCCTGGCCGGCGGGGCGGAGAATCTGGTGAGGCAGTCGCTGGGATAAGACCCCTCGTCGCTCAGGAGCACGGCGCGTCGATTTCGGTTCCGATTTGCTCAGACGATTGTGCGCCGGGCTCCTGAGACTCGCGGTATGGTTTTCGTGGGGGCTGTCAGGGGCCCCGCGCGGTGACAGTCTTGTGGAAGTGACGGTGGTAAACGCGTGGTGCTCCTGGCCTACGTTGATGACACACAACGAGTTGTGGTCTCACGGAACCGCCTGGTGTTGTGCATCATGGAAATCCGTTGTCAATTGACCATTTGCTGCGTATTCTTGGCGTCTGTTTCGGAAACGTCTTGATGTGAGGATGTGAGTGACATGAAGCCGAAGATTCATCCCAAGTACGAAGACACCGTAATCAAGTGCGCCTGCGGTACCGAATATCCGACCCGGTCGACGGCCAAGGATCTCCATGTCGACATCTGTGCCGCTTGCCACCCGTTCTTCACCGGTAAGCAGAAGCTGATCGACACCGCCGGACGCGTGGAGAAATTCCTCCGCAAGTATGGTATGGACAAGCAGGGCGGTGCCTCGACGCAGAAGCCTGAAGACCAATCGGCCAAGACTGAATCATAGCCAAATTCCGGTGCCCCTGTCCGGGGGCTTTTGCGCGACGGGTTCTTCTGGGACACCCGTCGCGTTTTCTTCAGTATACCGAAATGGTGAGAACGCATGTCGGATATTAATGTAGGGGGACAGGCAGTCATTGAAGGGGTGATGATCCGTTCACCTGAACGGGTCGCCACGGCGGTACGTCGGCAGGACGGGACGATCGTCGTGCAGTCGAATCCCTACACGGCCCTCGCCAAACGTCGCAAGTGGCTCAACATCCCGATTCTGCGCGGGGCGGTGGCGTTCTTTGAGATGCTGATCATCGGCGTGCGTTCGCTCAACTTCTCCGCCGATATGGCCGCACGCGATATCGATGCCCAAGAAAAGGGTGAACAGCCGGAGACAGCGGATACACCGGAGCCGAAGGGCATGAGCACCGCCGCCATCGTTCTCACGACACTGGTCGGACTGGGCGCGGGCGTGTTTCTGTTCTTCTTTATCCCGCTTTGGATCGCCAAGTTGTTTGGATTGGAAAAGGGCGCCGCCGGTTTCAATCTGATGGCGGGACTGGTGCGTGTGATCTTGCTCGTTGCCTATGTGTGGACCTTGAGCCGGTTCAAAGAGTTCCAGCGGTTGTTCGAGTATCACGGGGCCGAACACAAGTCGATCTTCGCGTATGAAAACGCCGAAGAGCTGAATTACGAGAACGTGAAAAAGTACACCACGCTCCATCCACGCTGTGGAACGAGCTTCCTGTTGATTGTTGCTTTGTTTGCCGTGCTGGTCTATTCGATAGCCGACAGCATTTATCAGGTGATCACCGGCACACCGCCGCCGTTGCTCAATCGCTTTGCGCTGCACTTTGTGCTGCTGCCGTTAGTGGCGGGGAGTTCGTACGAACTCCTGAAGTTGTCGGCGAAGGGGCAGGACCGCTGGTGGTGGCGCGCCATGGCGGCGCCGGGATTGTGGCTGCAGCGAATCACCACCCGTGAGCCTGACGCCGAGCAGTTGGAAGTGGCAAAGATCGCGGTCTGGTCGGCGCTGGGTATGCCGATACCCGAGACGGTGCGAACGGTGGACCGCCCCACCGCAGACACGATTCGTTCCCAGGAAGTGGCAGGATAAGATGGCCGATAAGACACTGCTCGAAATCCTTGATGATATCGCCCAGCGTCACCAGGAGCTGGCTGAGGAAATGAGCGACCCGGTGGTGGCGCGCAATCAGCAGAAGATGCGCACGCTCGGACGCGAGCACGCCCGACTCAGTACGATTGTCGAAGCGGCTGAACAATACCGGGCCGTGGTCGGACAGATTGCCGACAACGAAGAGATCATCGCCGACGACAGTGACAGCGAGTTGACCGAACTGGCCAAAGAAGATCTCACCGGTCTCTATGATGAAAAAGAACAACTCGAAGAGCAGATCCGCGAGTTACTCGTGCCTCCCGATCCGAACGATGACCGGCCCGCCATTATGGAAATCCGTGCGGGAACCGGCGGCGAAGAGGCCGCACTGTTTGCGGCTGACCTGATGCGCATGTACATGCGCTACGCCGAGGAAAAGGGCTGGACGATCGAAATGCTCGGCTCCAGCGAAACCGGTGTCGGTGGATTCAAAGAAGTATCGTTTTCAGTCAACGGTGTCGGGGCATACGGCACGCTGAAATACGAGTCGGGTGTGCACCGGGTGCAGCGCGTACCCGTGACCGAAGCGTCGGGACGTATCCACACGTCGGCGGCGTCGGTGGCGGTACTGCCACAGGTTGAGGATGTCGAAATCGAGATTAACCCCAACGATTTGAAAGTCGACGTTTTTCGCTCATCCGGCCCGGGCGGACAGTCGGTCAACACGACTGATTCAGCGGTACGCATCACGCATCTGCCGACCAACACGGTTGTGACCTGCCAGGACGAAAAGTCGCAGTTGAAGAATAAGAACAAGGCGATGAAGGTGCTGCGGGCACGTCTGTTTGCCGTCGTCGAAGCCGAACGCAACGCCAAGCTCGCCGCCGAGCGCAAAGAGATGGTGTCGACCGGCGACCGGTCGGCGAAAATCCGTACCTACAATTTCCCGCAAAACCGTGTGACCGATCACCGCATCAGCTTTACGCTGCAATCGCTCGATCGCGTGATGAATGGTAACATCGATGAGATCATCGATGCCTTGCGCGAGCACGACCGTCAGGCGCGGGCGTTGGACCCGGTGGTGGGGTGAGTATTACTACGTAGCATGGCCGTCCCGGCCATGCGGCACGGGCGAGACGCCCGTGCTACGGGAGACCCACACAACAACAGAAAACCCATTGCAGTCGCAGGCCGCGTCCCCCACATTCAGGCCGGGAGCGGTGTGAATGCCTGATCCATCTCTGATCGAACAGTGCGGTGCCTTGGTGGCAGACTCGGCCCGGCGACGGGGCGCTGAGTATGCGGACCTGCGGATTGTGCGGATTACGACTGAAGGTGTCCGTCTGGTCAACGGTACCGTCGATCTGATCGACCGGCAGACCTCGTACGGGTTCGGCGTCCGAGTTCTCACTAAAGGGGCGTGGGGATTTGCGGCGCGTCCAGGGCTGTCGTTGAAAGACGTCGAGGCAGCGCTTAACGACGCCGTTGAGATTGCGAAGGCATCGGCGCTGTTAATCCAAAACCAGCTCATTCTCGCCAAGCGCGAACCGGTGACGGGTGAGTTCGCAACACCATTCAAGACCGATCCGTTCGCTGTTCCGCTGAAAGAGAAAGTCGATTTCCTCGAATCACTGTGCGGCGCGATGAGCGCCACCGAGGGTGTCTCCAGTAGCGAGGCGTTTCTCGATTTCCGTCGTGAGGAAAAATGGTTTTTCGATTCGGCCGGTTCGCAGATTACGCAGACCATTCTGCATTCGGGTGGCGGCATCCATGCGGCGGCACGACGGGGCCGCCACGGCGGTGGCGCGCGTTCATACCCGACATCGGGCGGACAGCATGTCAGCGGCGGATATGAGGCGATTGAAGCGATGAACTTGGAGAGTGCATGTCAACGCGTGGCCGAAGAAGCCGTTGCACTGTTGAGTGCGCCGCCACTGCCCGAAGCAACGACGACGTTGATTCTCAGTGGCGACTTGGTGTCGCTTCAGGTTCACGAATCGATCGGACATCCGCTGGAGTTGGATCGCGTGTTCGGTTCAGAACGCAATTTTTCCGGAACCAGTTTTGCCACGCCCGATCAACTGGGTTCATTGAAGTATGCCTCGGACATCGTGACGGTTACCAATGATCCCACGGCTCCCGGTGGATTGGGGACGTTTGGATATGATGATGAAGGCATCAAGGCGCACGAAGCCGCGTTGATCGAAAAAGGCATTTTGGTGAACTACCTGTCATCGCGCGAGACGGCGCAACGGATCGACAAGACGTCGACCGCGGCGATGCGCGCCGAAAGCTGGCGTGACCTGCCGCTGGTGCGCATGACCAATACCAACTTGCGTCCCGGTTCGGGAACGCTGGAGGAATTGATCGGCGACACCGATGACGGTGTCTTAATCGAAACACCGGCCAACTGGTCGATCGATGACCGTCGGGAGAATTTTCAACTGGGCGGGGAAATCGCCTGGGAAATCCAAAACGGACAGCGCGGCCAGATGTACGGTAACGCCGTCTATTCCGGCAGCACAGTGACATTCTGGAATTCGTGCGAACGCATCTGTGGTCCCGAAGAGTGGCGCATCTGGGGCACGCCGAATTGCGGCAAGGGTCAGCCGGGGCAGAACATGCGCACGGGACAAGGTGCATCGCCGGCTCGATTTACAAATGTAAAGGTCGGACAACCGGGTTGATGTCAGACATGGCATACACACGCGACGATGTTCTTCAGAGACTGCGCGCGGCGGTCGGCCGGTCATCGGCGGAACAGACCGAATTGACCTTCATCAGCCAGCGCGAGGCGAGCACTCGGTTTGCCGAAAACGTCATTCATCAGAATATGCTGTCTGAAGACGGGCGTGTGACGGTGCGTGTTGTCGATAGGGGGCGTGTCACGGTATCGAGCACCAATGATCTTTCGAATCACGGATTGGACAGTGCCGTTGCCGATGCGATTGCGATAGCCGCCTTTCTCGAAACCGATGAGTCATTTCCCGGATTGACTGAATCGCCCGATGCACGCGACGTCAACGCGTTCTTCGCCTCGACTGCTGGATACTCAGCCGAAGATCGAGCGTTGAGTGTGCGTGAGATTGTCGACATTGCCCAAAGATCGCAGTTGGAAACGTCGGGTTTGTACCGACTGCAGACTGATCGCATCGCGGTCGTCAACTCACTTGGAACCGAACAGTATTTCGAAGGTACGGCGGCGGAGCTATCGGTTTCGGCGGCCGATGATGACGAGTTCGCGCAGGGGTGGGGGATTGGCGCGAGTCGCGATGCCAATCGCATTGAATCGGCGGCAATCGGGAAGACTGCCGTAAGTAAGGCGAACCGCTCGCGCAATCCCGTCGCGATTGAGCCGGGCGAATACACGGTCATCCTCGAACCGGCAGCGGTTGGGCAATTGTTGTTGTTCTTGGGATTCCTCGCATTTTCCGGGAAGTCATACGCTCAGGGCCGTGGCATTCTCACCGGACGGATGGGCGAACAGGTTGCCGGAACCAACATCACCATCCACGAAGATCCGTTTATGAACGCGTATCCGGGAATCCCGTTCGATTATGAAGGTGTGCCGAAGCGGCGAGTCACACTGATTGAGAATGGGATCGCGCGCGGCGTGGTCCACGACCGCCGATCCGCGGCGATGGCCGGCACCGAATCGACCGGGCATGCACTTCCGG
Organism: uncultured Ignavibacteria bacterium; assembly: GCA_964440935.1. Lineage (GTDB taxonomy): Bacteria > Zixibacteria > MSB-5A5 > WJJR01 > WJJR01 > WJJR01. The sequence goes on from CAYTTY010000004.1 coordinate 104,730, forward strand.
CCGACAATCCGCGCGGACCATATCCGAAAAACATGGTGATGGCGACCGGTGATGCGACGATCGAGGACATGATCACATCGACCACGCGTGGCCTGTTGATTACGCACTTCTGGTACATCAACTATTTGAATCCGATGCGCACGCAGATTTCGGGTTCAACGCGCGACGGCACGTTTTTGATCGAAAACGGGGAGATCACCACGCCGGTGGAGAACATGCGCGCGACACCATCGATTCTGGAATCATTTTCCAACGTCGAAATACTCGGCAATTCACCGTCGATTTATCCACAGTACTCAGTGGTGATGTCGGTGCCGGCAATGACAATTGCGGCGATGCCGTTTGTGGAGGAGACTGGCTGATGGTTGTGCTCTCACTCACCCGCCGTCAATTCGTCCTCGGCAGTTTGGCCGGTGCCGGTTTGCTGATGCTACCGTCATCGAAATCGTTTGGTGTGATGTCGATTCCGACTCCAACACGGCGGCGTGCAGGCACACCGCGCGTTTGGTTGCACGGCAATCCACGAACAGGGTGCAGTCGGTATCCGGGTGCTGACTGGGACGTGACAGATCAGCCGCACTAGCACACCTGGTCGCAATCGAAAGTCTCATTTTGTGAAATCGATCAGTGAATGGCGACGTGATCTCACCAGCCGGTTAAAGCCGGTGGCGACCGATCTGGCGGCCTTCGAATCTTATCGGATACTGGGGCACATTTTCGGTTACGGTCCGACCGAGCTGACGCTCCGTTCATCCATGCTCGTTACCGATGAGCAGGCCGAGGAACTGGAGCGACTTGTTGCCAAACGACTGACCGGCGAACCGCTCGCGTATGTCCTTGGTCGCGCCTATTTTCGGACCCTCGAACTGCTGTGTGATTCACGTGCACTGATTCCTCGTCCGGAAACAGAGGATCTGGTGGAGATTGCCGAACAGTGTCTCGATACATTGCCGCCGTCGGCTGGACGCGTGGTGGTCGATTTGGGAACCGGTTCAGGGAATATCGGGCTGGCGCTCGCGTACGAACGTTCCGATGTACTCGTCATTGGCACCGATTTGGACCCGCAAGCACTGGAGTTGGCCGACGACAACCGCCGGCATCTGGGATTGCAGGACCGCTTTGTTCTGGTGCGCGGCGATACTCTCACGATGTTTCCCGCGACACCCGTCATCGATGTGATTGTCACCAATCCGCCGTACATCGCCCTCGATGATCCGTATGTTGAGCAGTCGGTGCGAGAGTATGAACCGAAGATGGCCGTCTTTGCCGGGCAGACCGGCCTGGAAGTGATCGAGCGGTTTGTTACGCAGGCCGAAAGCTGCCTGAAGCCATCGAGGTGGATCGTTAGCGAGATCGGTTATAATCAGGCCGATCAGATTCGAGCGCTGTTTGCGGCCCGGCCCGCCTGGCACAACCTGAGTATCCACCGTGATTTGGCCGGCATTGAGCGGGTTTTGGCAGTCCAACGCCAATTGTGACAATCCATTAGACATAGTTGCGCGGGATCGGCTATATTGGCGGCTCAGCCGCGTGACCTTTATTGGTTTGGGCCCGGCGGACGGAGCAAATGGCGCGCAACGCGATCGGATTAATTGAGACAGTGGGGCTGGTCGGTGCGATCGAAGCCGCCGACGCCGCGGCGAAGACCGCTGCCGTCACTCTGACCAAAGCCGAAGTCACTCCCGGGGCACTGGTTACCATTCATATGGAAGGTGAATTGGGGGCGGTGCAAGCTGCTGTCGAGGCCGGCGTCGCCGCCTGCCAGAAGGTCGGACGGCTGCTCTCCTACGTCATTATCCCGCGTCCCGATGATGGAATCGACGTGATTTTGGATGAACCGTCGAACCTGTATGTGCCCACAGGCCCGTACTGTGCGATTGCGCTGACTCCGCCCGAGAACCCAACGGAAAAGCCCAAGGGCTCAAACGAGAATCCGAGATCCAGCGCCAAGCGTCCACGTCGGAGTAGAGGACAGTCGTCGGGTGATTATGAGAGCATGACCGTTCAGGCCTTGCGTCGTCTGGCCCGACGCCGTACCGATTTGGCGATTGCCGGACGCGACATTGCGCGCGCCGACCGGGAAACGTTGCTGCGGCACTTGCGCGAGGCGGATGAGCGCGATCAGGGATGAGGAGTCAAACGACAGGATGTTCATCGGGACAGTCATAGGGCAGCTCTGGTCGACGAAGAAGATCGCGAATCTTGAATCCTTGCGCTTTCTGATCATTCGTCCGGAGAATCTCGATAAGGAACCGAACACATCAGTCGTCGTGGTCGCCGATATTCTCGGTGCCGGTGTCGGCGAGAAGGTAATGGTCGCTTACGGACGTGCGGCGCGCCTGGCGGTCGGCAATGAGGATACATCGATTGAAGCGGCGGTGGTCGGGATCATTGATAACATCGATGCGGATTTTGATGCTGGGCGGTAGAACGATTCCGGACGCTCGTTGTGTGACTAAGACAGCGGTCATTCCCGCGAACGCGGGGAATCCATTCTTCTTGGCTCGAACCGTTCAGAACTTGGATTCCCGCTTTCAGGGGAATGACAGCCGTTACGAATGACAGGCCCGATGAATTAGAGCTTTGAGTTGATGTTAATCTGGATGAATCTCTTGTGACTACCCCCATTGCCGATAGTGCCTTTAACGCCGGCGTGGTCGGCGCCGGTGGCGCCGGGTTCCCAACGCATGTCAAGCTGCGCGCGAAGGCGGAGTATCTGCTCATTAATGGGGCCGAGTGCGAACCGTTGCTTCACAAAGACAAGGAACTGCTGAAGCGGTTTGCTCCGGATGTCATTCAGGGGGCTATTCTGGCGGCCGAATCGATCGGGGCCAACCGCATCATCTGCTGCATCAAAGAGAAGTACCATGACGTTGTCCGTGCCGTCGAAGAGGCGATCGAAGGGACCGGCGTTGAACTGAAGCTGTTCGGCAATTTCTATCCGTCAGGTGATGAGTATGTTGTTGTGTGGGAGTGCACAGGACGGTTGATCCCACCGGCCGGACTGCCGATTCATGTCGGCTGTGTCGTCAGCAATGTCGAAACGCTCTACAATGTCGCCCTCGCGGCGCGCGATGGCGCACCGGTCACCGACTCCTTCTTGACAGTCAACGGTTTGGTTGGGGAACCCCTGAGCGTGCGTGTCCCGGTGGGAACGCCCATTCGCGATGTCGCGGCGCTGACCGGATTTGTGCCGTCGAACGATCCGGCGGTTTTGGACGGTGGCGCGATGATGGGCCATTTGCAGACTGACCTGTCGCTACCCGTGACAAAGACGACCGGTGGTTACATCGTGTTGCCGAACGATCATTACCTCGTGCGTCGTCGCTCCATGACCAAGACCGACATGCACCGCAAAGGGCATTCGGCCTGCGATCAATGCACGTACTGCACCGAGTTTTGTCCGCGGTACCTGTTGGGCTATGAAATCGAGCCGCATAAGGTGATGCGGAGCCTGCTGTTTGCCGGGCAGCAGAAAGAAGAATACTGGAGCAAATGGGGACAGCTCTGTTGCGAGTGTAACCTCTGCAGTCTGTACGCCTGTCCCGAAGATCTCGATCCCAAAGACGCGTGTGTGTGGTCGAAGCAGGTGTTGCGGGAGTCCGATGCGCCGCCGCCGGAGTGGATTCAGCCCGAACGGCCGCATGCGTTTTCCGAACACCGCAAGCTACCGTTGAGCAAGCTGGTGCGGCGGTTGGGCTTGGAGAAATACGATCTGCCCGCTCCGTGGACCGACGCGACCGTCGAACCGGAGCGTGTGACAATTCCATTAAAGCAGCACATCGGGCGTGTGTGCGAGCCAACGGTATCGACCGGTGAACGAGTCGAGCGCGGCCAGCCGATTGGGCGCGTCCCCGACGGTGAACTCGGCGCACCGGTGCACGCATCGATCAGCGGGCAGGTGACATCGGTGGGAGAGGCGATTACGATTGAACGGACGTGAGTTTCGCTTGTCTATGATGCAGCGTGGCACGACAATGCGTAGGGGCGCACCAATGTGTGCATCCAGGTATCGGTCCGCTCGCTGCGCCGTAGGGAAGACACACAGGTCCGGGGCGGACACATGGGTCCGCCACTACAAATGATGGGCATTTCATGAACGGATTCGATCCCCATATACCGCCCTCGGTCGGAATGATCGAGCTGTCGAGCATTGCCCGCGGCTTCGAGACCGCCGATGCCATGCTGAAAGCGGCAGATGTCATCCTGCTGATGAACCGGACGATTTGCTCGGGGAAATACATTGCCCTGGTGGCCGGTGATGTGGCCGCGGTCGAGTCGTCCGTGGCGGCCGGCCTCGAAAAGGCGCAGGAATCGGCGATCGATGATCTGATCATTCCCAACGTTCATCCGGCGATTTTCCCGGCGATCACCGCCACCAACCTGTCGGTGCAAAAGGGCGCGATGGGTATTGTCGAATCGTTTTCGGTCTGCTCATTGATCGAAGGCGCCGATGCGGCGGCGAAAGCCTCGCAGATTGAGTTAATGGAAATGCGTTTGGCGATGGCGTTGGGCGGAAAAGCGTTCGTGACGTTCACCGGCGACGTCGCCGCGGTCGAAGCGGCCGTCGATGCTGCATCAGCAGTGATCTCACGCAAAGGCTTGCTCGTCAACCGTGTGGTGATTCCGCGTCCACGCGACGAGATTCTCAACGAGACGATTTAGGGAGCGGTGCTATGCCGTTGTCAGCCGAGGAAATCGAACGGATTACGCGTAGTGTCGTGGCGCGTCTTGGTCAGAAAGCGGACCCGGAGTCGGTGCAAGCTCAGGTCCGTCAGTCGCTGACCGAAGCCGCCGAGGCCGATACGCCGCAACTGGCCGGCAGCCCGTCGCGGCAACCGATGCCGGCGACTGATCTCCCCGATGTGACACCGATGACGGAAGCGTCATCGACCCATCTGCCGCAGCCCCAAATCGAACCGAGCGATCCCACTCGCAGCCGGGTGATCGTCGCGACGTTCGGGCGGAATCGTCCGGGTGTGGCTGCGGCACTGACGGCGGTCCTGGCCGAACACGATTGTGACATTGCCGACATCACGCAGAAGATCCTGCAGGAATTCTTCTCGATGATCATGATTGTCGACATCGCCAACTGCTCGGTCGATTTCGCCACCCTGCGCCAGAAGTTTGCCGAAGTCGAATCGCGCCTGGGTGTTACGATAGTCGCCCAGCACGAGGACGTATTCCGCGCCATGCACCGGGTTTAGAGCAGGAAATCAGGGAAGCCGTGGACCAGTGGAGTGGAGCGTGTTGAAAAAGTCTTACGATGTGATCATATCGGACATTGTGAAGGCCATCATCTGTAGGGGCGTACTGAGTACGCCCTCTCCCCGTAGCGGTTACGCGCAGAGGGCGTATTCAATACGCCCCTACGACAGCACACTATCTTCAATGACGCAGGTTTTTCAACAGGTCCCTACGGGCTGGTACTCCCTCTCCCTTGAGGGAGAGGGTGAGGGTGAACGGAGCAGGTGATCAGGCGAGCCATTTAGAAATGCCCATCGACCAACGCGAAATCATCGAAACGATCCGCATGACCACAGCGGAACACCTGGACATCCGTACGGTGACGGTCGGGGTGTCCTTACTTGACTGTCGCGGTGCGACTCCCGAGGAGACGGCCGAACGGATTACCGCCAAGATTGACCGGGTGGCGTCGAAGCTCGCCTCGTCGGCGCAAGAGGTAGAAACCGATTTTGGTACTCCCATTGCCAACATCCGGCTGGCGGTGACGCCGGTCGCGATTTTCGCAGACGGATTCGATGGTGCGGGCATGTGCACCATTGGGCGGGCCCTTGATGAGGCCGGCAAAGCCGTTGGGGCCGATTATGTGGGTGGTTTCTCCGCGCTGGTCCAGAAGGGGGCGACGACAGGCGACTGGGCCTTGATCGATGCGATTCCCGAACTCCTGTCGACGACGCAGCGGGTCTGCTCATCAGTCAACGTGGCCTCCACCAAGGCCGGCATCAATATGAACGCGGTTTTTCGGATGGGGCGCGTGGTCAAACAGACCGCTGAGCTGACCGCCGATCAGGGTGCGATCGGCTGCGCTAAGTTGGTGACCTACTGCAATATCCCCGAAGATAATCCGTTCGTGGCGGGGGCCATGCATGGGGTCTCCGAGCCCGATGCGGTGATCAATGTCGGTATCTCCGGCCCAGGCGTCATCCTTGAGGCGGTACGAAGTGCAGGCAACTGTGACTTGGGAGATCTGGCCGAGACCATCAAGCGCACCGCTTTTAAGGTCACACGCATGGGCGAAATGGTGGGCCGTGAAATGAGCCGTCGGCTGGGGATTCCCTTTGGTATTGTCGACGTCTCGCTGGCGCCGACCCCTCAAGAAGGCGACTCAGTTGCCCAAGTCATTGAGGCCATGGGGATATCCCGATGCGGAGCGCCAGGAACCACGGCTGCACTGGCAATGCTGAACGACGCGGTCAAAAAGGGTGGGCTGATGGCATCCTCGTATGTCGGTGGCATGAGCGGGGCCTTCATTCCGGTGGCCGAGGATGCCGGGATGATCGCGGCGGTCGAAGCCGGGGCATTGTCATTGGAGAAGCTTGAAGCCATGAGTTCGGTCTGCTCGGTGGGACTCGATATGGTGGCGATTCCCGGTACGACAAGTGCCGAGACGATTGCCGGAATCATCGCCGATGAGATGGCCATCGGCATGGTGAACAACAAAACCACTGCTGTCCGCATTATCCCTGTGCCGGGCAAGAACATCGGTGATCGGGTCGATTTTGGCGGGCTGTTGGGCAGTGGACCGATCATGCCGGTGCCGCGGTTCGACGCCGATGTGTTCATTCACCGTGGTGGACGGATACCTGCACCCACGATTTCTCTGACCAACTAGTGTCATGTCATGCCCCAAGAGCCGGACAGAATTCCGTAGGGCAGGAGCACCGGGCGCCAGGCGTGCTCGGCATGGTCAATTCGGCTGCCCGCCCGGGGCTCCTGCCGGACACGCGACAACGCCATCGGCAGGAGCCCTGCGCTGCCAGCGCCCCCGCCGTCTCCGAAGTCACGGACGCGCAGTGCTCCTGCCCTACGACATATCACGCGTGACATAACACTATCGTATCCCGGCAATAGGTTCACGAAACTGTTCACGTCCAGCGTGGCGTCACGCGAGGGCGCGTGACGCCACATTCGGGACCCGCTGGGTTGACTGACTTAATGGACTTCCGGGACACGAACTATCGCAGCGCCCCGGCATAAATTATTCGTGTCAGAATGTCATGTTTCAGGATGACTTTCGGGGTTGTAACGATCTGCAGAGATTGTGCACCGGCAGACTATTCTTGTCACGATTGCATGATGGTGAGAATGACTTTCACCTCGATGTAGGCGGGTGTCGGGGAACCGGCGGGCTGGTTTGGGATGTTAACTCATTGATTACTAATGCCTTGCTTTCGATGTTATGGGGGTGCGCCGGCTTCTGCGCGACATCGGTTCGGGATTTGCCGGCAGTGTTACTGTTCGGTCTGATTTTTGCGTCTTCGCGGTTGGCAATCTGGGCGTAGTCCTTACTTAAACTCTGGTCAACAAATGACGGTTGCGCAAGGAGTTTGACCTGTTTGTCTCACCGCAAAAAATGCGTTTTGGGTATTGACAGTCAGGCAAGGCGTGGTATATTTGGATCGCCGATTGATGTTACCACATGCGATATGGTATTACAGCGAAAATGCAGTTCACTTCCAAGAGTTTGGGTGGCAGTCTGAGACGACACCGTGATCACATGCGTGAGGACTGAGCAACACGACGTGTCACCTGTTCCTTCCCGCCTGCATGGGTAGGCGGATACGGTTCACCCCCGCGCGCACCCGCGCGGACCAACATTGCGAGAGGGAGTCGACAGCGGCGTCGAGGCGACGCCGGCGGGCTAAAGGAGTCACAAGAAATTGTTGACCATGACGCCAGTGGCAGAATACCAGAGACTCCGGATGTACGAGCATGGGTTTTGTGGGGGGCAGATTACACCAGAACGACGACGCGGTTCTGTTCGGGGCCGATCAGAGCAGGCCGCTGTGATAAGTGGCACAAGGACTTTGAATGTCAATCAACCGAAACTCGGTAACCTTTAACCTGAATCGGCGAAAGGAGGTGTTGCGAACGAAGAGTCTCGTTCTTTAAACGCTCGCTTCAGGTAACCTTGAGAATGTTGTACATCTTTCACTTTCTGGAGGTGAGGTTTAAAGAAAATCGGTATTGAGGCACGCATACAGACACTCAGCACGGTACTTAGGGGGATCATCTAACGCGTGGATTCCTAACTGAGTAGTGTCTCACTCAAGGGAATTCGAACTGTCAACTGTGAATGAGTTATTGAAGGAGCAAAACAAGATGAAGCGTTTTGCATTAATTACATGCCTGGCGGCTTGTTTGGTGTTTGCGCTCGGTACCATCGCCTTCGGCGCGGATCGCGTTGAAGTGGAAAGCACGGGTGCTGGGATCAATTCACCGGTCACTGTCGGCGTGTTCACGGAAAACGACGCCTCGACCAATTCGATCGTATGTCCGTTGGTCATTCGGTCGTTGTCGAACGGCGCCTATCCGACCACCATCGAGGCCGTGTACAATGACAACGGACGGTTGTCCTTCTCGAGCGGCGCCCTTCAAGGCGTGAAGGTTCTCAACTCGTATGAGACCGAAGACGGCGCGTGTAAGGGCGGCGACCCCGGCGGTTTCCAGACGATTGCCGAGCAAGCGGGTGCCTCTGGCACGGCGGCTGATGTCGACGTTCCGACTCCGGGTGATCCGGACGCGATCTTGGCGTTTCGTGGGGTCATCCTGGACCCGGCGCTTGCTGCCGGTTCCGATTTCGGTGGTGAACCGTTCTTGTTTCTGAACTTCACCAACCCGAGTGACACCGGCTGCTATATCGTCGACACGACCTGCACGAACCCGGCGAACCACTTGGCGTTCGTGTTGGCGGCCGGCGGTCAGGTGGCTCCGGCGTTCACCGCTGGTCAGATCTGTGCGCTGCCGAACCTGTGCCCGACCGCGAGCTACGATAACGTGGCCGCCACTGTCGGTAGCCAGGCGTCGAACAGCCCGATCAATCCGGACGATCCTGAAGGCGACCCGATTGAGTATTTCCTCGCTTCGGGTCCGGGTTCGGTCGATCAGGCAACTGGTGAGTGGACCTATACCCCCGATTGCGGCGATCTCGCTGGCTTCACCGTTGAGATCGAAGTGACGGATAAGGGTCAGGGTGCTTGCAATACTTTCTCGTTCGACGTCACCGTCGACCCGACCCAGTTGAACATCAGCTGCAGCAACGTGTCGGTTCTTTGGAGTGGTGCTGATGCGGCCCAGACAGTCACCGTGACCGGTGGTTGCCCGCCGTACACCTACACCGCTTCTCTCGGCACGATTGATGGCAGTGGCAACTGGTCGTACGACCAGGATTGCCAGGATGTCGGTACCGTTCCGGTCGACATCGAGGTGACCGACGACGCGGGCCAGCAGATCTCCTGCCAGTTCAACCTCGAAGTCACCAACACCGCTCCGACCTGCAGCAATCCGGTCGATCTGACCGCCCCGACGGGCGTTCCGTTCTCGATCGTGCTCGGTCCGGCGACTGATGGTGACGGCGAAGCGATCACCTACACCCTCGAGCCCGGTGCTCCGGGTTGGGTTGCGGTGAATGGCAATGAGCTCGAAGGCACGCGCCCCGGTGGCGACGATGCCCCGTACCAGGTCTGCTACAGTGGCAGCGATGGCTGCGAATCCTCGCAGATCTGCTGTGTCAACATCCTGTTCGAGTCTCCGTTCTTCGTCTGTTTTGACGACGGCGACGCCTTGAACGGCCAGGATGAGTATGTTGAGACCCTGGGTGGCCGTAATGCTCAGATTTGCGTCTGGGTTGACCCGTCCACCGGTTCGTCCGCTGGCGTTGGCGGCTTTGACTTCCTGATCTGCTACGATCAGAGTGGTCTGGTCTTCCAGAATGCCTATCGCGGTCCGGACCTCCACCCGGATTGGGAATACTTCACCTGGCGCACCGGCATGTTCGGTGGCAACTGCGGCGGTGCCTGCCCGGATGGTTTTGTCCGTCTGGTCGGTATCACCGACATGAACAACGGTATCACTCCGGCCCCGCAGGCGTTCTCGCTGGCCGGTAGTGTCGTCTGTCTCGAGTTCTACGTGACCGACGACCAGAACTTCGTGGGTTCGTGCCTGCACGTTGGCTTCTGCAGCTACGACTGCGGCGACAACGTGATCTCGTCGAAAGACGGTAACAAGCTGTTCCTCCCGAACTCGGGTGTGACCTTGGGTCCGGACTACGACGGTGAATTCTGCATTGATGACACGAAGGACGCCGAAGCAGAGCCGTTCATCGACTTCTGCCAGGGCGCCATCTGCGTCATTCCTCCGCCGGACGATCGTGGTGACCTGAACCTTAATGGCATCCCGAACGAAATCGCGGACGCTGTTCTCTTCAGCCGTTTCTTCATCTATGGCCCGAGCGTCTGGGATCCGAATCCGGCCAACATGGAAGTCCAGGTCTTCGCGTCTGACGTGAACAACGACGGCATCGAGCTGACCGTTGCGGACCTGATTTACCTCATTCGCATCATCACCGGCGACGCCCAGCCGTTCGACGATGAAAACGTGAATCCGAAGGTCGCTCCGTACGCGAACTCGGTTGACGTTCTCACCGACACCAAGGGTGGCGCTGTAACTCTGACGACCGATGCCACCGTTGAATTGGGCGGCGCGGTCCTGACCTATCGTTATTCCGATCTCACCATCGGCGAGCCGATCACCGTTGACGGCATGACCGTCAAGGCCCGCGCTCACAACGGCGAACTCCGCGTGCTTATCGCTCCGGACATCGCCACCGGTGGTAAGGTTTCGGCCGGCACCAATGACCTGCTGACCATTCCGGTCGAAGGCAATGGTACCATCGAATTGGTCGAGTCGCAGTTTGCTGATGCGAACGGCGCGCTCCTCGAAGTCGAAGCCGCTGCGAAGCTGGTTCCGACCTCGTATGCGCTCCACCAGAACTTCCCGAACCCGTTCAACGCCGGCACGGTTATTCCGGTCACGTTGAAGGATGCTTCGGACTACACCCTGACCATTTACAACGTCGCCGGCCAGGTCGTGAAGACCTTCGCGGGCAACGCCGAAGCGGGTACGGTCAACATCCGCTGGGATGGTCGGACCAATGACGGTAGCGAAGTGGCGAGCGGTATGTACTTCTATCGCCTCGACACTCCGAGCTTCACCAACACCCGCAAGATGGTGGTGCTGAAGTAATCACCTTTGTTGGTGGCAATAACGCAGCCTCGGAGGGGTACCAATCCCCTCCGAGGCTCGCTTCGGAAAGAGACGATAGCCGGAAGCGAAAGGAGGGATACGGAGCTGACCCAGATGTGATCGGATTGAGCGAACTAACACGAAGAGATGACACGACTAATGTTGAGACGTAGCGTTCCCCGCCGACACACCCCGCCTTGGGTGTCATGTTTTTGCCGCGACGGGGGCGTTTTTTTGATGAAGAGTGTTATATTAGAACTTTGAAGACTTTGTTTAAATCATTGGACCCGAAGAGAAAACTGATGGACGCAGAACATCACCACTGTATCAAAGGAGGACCGTAAGCGAAGCGCTGGACGTCGACACCAAGGACGGACGGTGTGATTGGAGATTTCCCCGCCACTCCAACTCGTACCACGCGACCCGCATAGTACCTTAGTTACCCGCGATTGGTTTGAACGACCGTGGCCCACAGGACGGGCACTCAGTTTGCGTTTAGACCCCAACGGACCGGCAGCCCCGACTCCGCGGCAGCGGCTCCGTCCCGATCCCCGACCGGCCCCTAAGCCGTTTTGGGACCGGGGATTGACAGGATGACACGATGCCCGGAGAGCGGCCCGCCGGCCGGACAACTGGCGACGCCTGAATGTCGCCCGCTTTCGCAGAGGTGAAAACTATGCAGATGGTTGCACACGACATGAAAACGACCCGGAAGGGAGTTTTGGCGATGGCTGACAGACGGCCGATGTTGGATAAGGGGGATAGACACTTGCACGGATACGTCCATACCCGTCGGATCCGCGCGATCCGGCGCCGCATGCTCGGTCTGGCGCTATTGCTGGCGGTCGGCGCACTGTTGCTGCTCCCGGCGACCGACGCCTCGGCGCAGACGCCGTCGGAACTGGATACGTTGCGTATTGAGCCGATTTCTCCCGTTGCACCGGGGGACACATTTTTCGTCGAGTTCTATATCCGCAACATTGACACACTGGGAGCCATCAGCTTCCGGGTTGAGTTCGACGAGACTGCAATCGAACCATTGACAGATACAGTCGACTCACAGATCAACACGGAACCTGTGGAACAGCCGCGAGGACTGTTCACGTTAGCCGACACCTATGGTGGGTCACTCCCCGAACCAGGGGTGTTGACGTGGGCCTTCATCGACTTCGACTTAAACCCCAACGATTACTGGACGCCATACGCTGGGACCATGATCCGCATGCGGTGGCTGGTCAAAAGTGCGGCCACATCACAAACCACCTCGATCCAGTTTGTTAATGACCCCGATTTTCCGAATTCGAACAACATTTTCGGTGACATCTCGGGTTTGAAGCTCATTCGACCAACGCTGATCGGGCGCACAATTACGGTTAGTTCGGAGATCGCGGGAGCGCCGATCATCGAAAACTGCCCGTCGAACTTCACGATCGCCCAGGGTAATCTGGCACAGTTCTCGATCACAGCGACCGATCCCAATAGTGACGATCTTGAATTGCAGGCAAGCAATCTGCCGGCGGGGGCGACCTTTAGTCCCGCGAACCCCGTGGCCGGAAACACATCGGTGACGGGAACCTTCAGTTGGATTCCATCGACGTCACAAGTGGGTGATTTCACCGTTAGCTTCCGTGCGACGGACAGCCCGGGCGGCAATAGCAGCCCCTTCTGCAATGTCACCATCACGGTCAGCGATGAGGTGGTTGGCAGCCCGCCACAGGTGACGTGTCAGGCCAGTACCGTCAATGTTGATCAGGGTCAATTGGTCGAGTTTACCATCAATGCCACGGATGCCGACAACGATGTGATGACGTTTACGGCGCAGAACCTGCCGACCGGTGCGGAGTTGACACCGGCGTTGCCGATCACCAGCACTGGCCCACTCAATACGACCTTCCGATGGACACCGTCATTTTCGCAGTCTGGTTCCTTTACGGTGACATTCCAGGCGACTGACACGGACGGCAACACCGGGTCGTGTAACACCTCGATCTTTGTCAATGAGGTTCAGAAGGATCAGTTGTTCTCGACCTCATCGCCGGGACAGAAGCCCCAGGGCGGTGTGCCGGGGACACCGAACGTCGTTGTTCCAATCGACTTTGTCAATGTCAATGAGTCATTCGGTATTCAGTTCGATTTCATTTACGACCCCACGATCTTCACGCCGACGCAATTGCAGGTGACGGACCGTCTGGCCGGATTCCAGATCTACGATGATATGGGTGAGACGCCGGGACGGATTCGTATCGTGGCATTCGATTTGTCCGGTAATCCCATTGCGATGGGATCGTCGTCGGTGTTGTTCAACGTCGTCGGCAACATGGTGGATGGGACCACGCCGGGATCGTATCCGATCACTTTTGAGAATGCGTGGGAGTCGATCAGTTCCGATCCGGATGAGCCGTCGGTGTCACTGGCGACGTCCGACGGTGTCATTATGGTCGACTACCTTGGCGACGCGAACCTCGATACCCGTATCGATGTCGGCGATATCGTGGCGATTGTCGGTAATATTCTCGGCGATCATTCGTTCACGCTGCGGCAATTTGTCGCGGGTGACGTGATTGTCGACGCGACGCTCGACGTCTTTGACCTCCAAGGCATCATTAACTTGATCTTTGGCGATCCAATCAGCCCGACGCCGAATACACCGAGCGGCGGCGGTCCGGCCAAAGTTGAGTTTGTCTACCAGCCGAACGACGGGCCGTATGGCTCCTATCATCTGATCACCGACGCGCCGGTCGACATTGCCGGGGCGCAGGCGGCGATGCTGTACGATTCGAAGTCGGTGACGCTCGGTGCGCCCGAACCGTTGGCGGCGGCCTCCGGCATGGATGTCCGTTATCGCGACCATCAACGGGGCGCGATGATGGCGCTGATGATCGATCCGACCAACCAGGCGCGGATCCCGGTGGGACGCAATGACGTGATGCGCATTCCGGTGCTGGCATCAGCCAATGAGCAGCCGGTGGTGCGGCTCAAAGAGCTGAAGCTGGCGGCATCGGATGCCGGCAAGATCGAAGTCGAAAGCGCCAGTGCCGTGCCGCGCACGTTTACGCTGCACCAGAATTACCCAAATCCGTTTAACCCGTCGACGACGATTGCGTTTACGATTCGCGGCGGGGATCAGTTTACACCGGTGGACGCCACACTGGAAGTGTTCAACGTGCTCGGGCAACGTGTGGCAACGCTGTTACAGGATCGTTTGGAACCCGGCCGCTATGAATTCCAATGGGATGGGACCGACCGGTCCGGCCGTTCGATGGCGAGTGGCTTGTATTTCTATCGTCTCAAGGCCGGGGGACAAGAAGAGACGCGGAAGATGGTATTGCTGAAGTAACGACTCTGACGCGGTACTGACGTTCAGGAGGTGTCAATGCGTGCCCCCCGAGCACGGTGGCAAGTACAACGGTTACATATTGCAGTGATTCTGGCTGCAGCTGTCATGGCGGCTGTCTTTCCCATGACGGCCAGAGCGCAGCTTCAGGCGGAAACGCTGTATGTCAATACGTCAGCCAGCGGCCAAGGCATCACCTCAGAGTCGAACAGCCATGGTGCGCCTGATGGGAATGTCGCCTACATCAGTGGGAATTTGGCGAATGGGGAAACCTGGACTTTTGACTTTGATGCCACGTCTCAGAGTACGGTCTCCATTGATTCAGCCAGGATACTAGTCTCCCATTATCAATCGGGCTGGATAGAAGATTCGCTGGTACTGGAGTACTATGACGGAACATCGTTTATCCCGTTCGAGGAATTTGCGAATATTCCAACATCGCTTTCCACGACCGGTCCGTACACGGCTGCCAATATAACATCGGGCAGCCAGCTGGATGGATTCCAGGTCCAAATGCGGGGGGTGCTGAAGATTGGTCCGGGACGCCCCGATGGAATTACTTATTACGTTGATGCGATTCAACTGCAGGTGTTCTATGCGGGCACGGGCAATAATGCGCCGGTGTTAACGGCGATTGGGGCTCAGTCAGTCGATGAAGGTCAGAACCTGAACATCGGCATCACCGGCAGCGATGCCGATGGCGATAGCCTGATCCTGAGTGCGGAGAACGTCCCAACAAATGCGACGTTCACCGACAACTTCGACGGCACCGGGACGTTTGACTTCACGCCCGATTTCACGCAGGCGGGTGTCTATAATGTGACGTTTATCGTCAGTGACGGTGCGTTGGCAGATACGGAGATCGTCGCGATCACCGTTAATGATGTGAATCGCGCCCCGACCCTCGCGTCCATTGGTTCGCAGTCAGTCGATGAGAATCAGAATCTGAATTTCGGTGTCAGCGGCAGCGATGCCGATGGCGACAGCCTGATCCTGAGTGCGGAGAACGTCCCGACTAATGCGACGTTCACCGACAACTTCGACGGCACCGGGACGTTTGACTTCACGCCCGATTTCACGCAGGCGGGTGTCTACAATGTGACGTTTATCGTCAGTGATGGTGCGCTGGCGGACACGGAGATCGTCGCGATCACCGTTAATGATGTGAATCGGGCGCCGACCCTCGCGTCCATTGGTTCGCAGTCAGTCGATGAAGGTCAGAACCTGAACATCGGCATCACCGGCAGCGATGCCGATGGCGACAGCGTCATCCTGAGTGCGGAGAACGTCCCGACTAATGCCAGTTTCACGGACAACTTCGATGGCACGGGAACGTTTGACTTCACGCCTGATTTCACGCAGGCGGGTGTCTACAATGTGACGTTTATCGCCAGTGATGGTGCGCTGGCGGACACGGAGATCGTCGCGATCACCGTTAATGATGTGAATCGGGCGCCGACCCTCGCGTCCATTGGTTCGCAGTCAGTCGATGAGAATCAGAATCTGAATTTCGGTGTCAGCGGCAGCGATGCCGATGGCGATAGCCTGATCCTGAGTGCGGAGAACGTCCCGACTAATGCCAGTTTCACGGACAACTTCGACGGCACCGGGACGTTTGACTTCACGCCCGATTTCACGCAGGCGGGTGTCTATAATGTGACGTTTATCGTCAGTGACGGTGCGTTGGCAGATACGGAGATCGTCGCGATCACCGTTAATGATGTGAATCGCGCCCCGACCCTCGCGTCCATTGGTTCGCAGTCAGTCGATGAGAATCAGAATCTGAATTTCGGTGTCAGCGGCAGCGATGCCGATGGCGATAGCCTGATCCTGAGTGCGGAGAACGTCCCGACTAATGCCAGTTTCACGGACAACTTCGATGGCACGGGAACGTTTGACTTCACGCCTGATTTCACGCAGGCGGGTGTCTATAATGTGACGTTTATCGTCAGTGACGGTGCGTTGGCAGATACGGAGATCGTCGCGATCACCGTTAATGATGTGAATCGCGCCCCGACCCTCGCGTCCATCGGCGCGAAGTCAGTCAACGAAGGCCAGAATCTGAATTTCATGACCAGCGCTTCCGATCCGGATGGCGACTCACTCATCTGGAGTGCTGAAAACCTCCCGGCCAATGCCACCTTTGCAGACCAGTACGACGGAACAGGAATATTCAACTTCAATCCCGACTACACTCAAGCCGGTGTTTATAATGTGACGTTCATCGTGAGTGATGGAGCGCTGGCCGATACGGAGACTGTAGAAATAACGGCCGAGGATGTGGATCAGGCGCCCGTATTGGACCCGATCGGTGACCAATCGGTTGATGAAAATCAGAACCTGAACTTCGGCATCAGTGCGAGCGATGCCGATGGGGACAGCATTGTGTTGTCCGCGGAGAACATTCCGGCCAACGCCACGTTCACCGACAACTTCGACGGTACCGGCACCTTCGACTTCAATCCTGATTTCATGCAGGCTGGTGTCTACAGCGTGCGCTTTATCGCCACGGCGGGTGGATTGGCCGACACCGAATTGGTGGGTATTACGGTCAACGATGTAAATCGCGCACCGGCCCTCGCGTCTATCGGGTCGCAATCGGTGGACGAAGGGCAAAATCTGAATTTTGGTACGAGCGCCTCTGATTTGGATGGCGATTCGTTGATCCTGAGTGCCGAGAATCTCCCGGCCAACGCCACGTATAGCGATAACTTCGACGGGACCGGGACATTTGACTTCAATCCCGACTTCACACAGGCGGGTGTCTATAATGTGTCGTTTATCGCCAGTGATGGTGCGCTGGCGGATACGGAACTCGTTGCCATTACAGTCAATGATGTGAACCAGGCGCCGGTGCTGGCATCGATTGGGTCACAGAGCGTTGACGAGGGCCAGAATCTGAATTTCGGTGTTAGTGCGTCAGACTTTGACAACGACAGCCTCATTCTGAGTGCCGAGAACATCCCGACGAACGCGACATTTACCGACAACTTCGATGGCACCGGGACGTTCGATTTCAATCCCGATTTCACGCAGGCGGGTGTTTACAATGTGACATTCATTGCCAGTGATGGTGCCTTGGCGGATACGGAACTCGTGGCCATTACAGTCAATGATGTGAACCAGGCACCGGTACTGGCATCGATCGGGTCGAAGAGCGTTGATGAAGGGCAGAATCTCAACTTCGGCGTCAGCGGTTCGGATCCGGATGGCGACAGTGTTATTCTCAGCGCGGACAATATCCCGGCAAACGCGACGTTTAGCGACAACTTCGATGGCACGGGGAGCTTCGACTTCACACCCGACTTCTCGCAGGCGGGTGTTTACAATGTGTCGTTCATCGTCAGTGATGGTGCGCTGGCCGATACGGAGATCGTGGCCATTACGGTCAATGATGTGAATCGCGCGCCGACCCTGGCAAACATCGGTTCACAGACCATCGATGAAGGGCAGAACCTGAACTTTGGCGTCAGTGGGTCCGATCCCGATGGCGACAGTCTGATTTTCTTCGCAGAGAATGTCCCGGCCAATGCGACGTTTACTGATAACTTTGACGGCACGGGCACCTTCGACTTCACACCCGACTTCTCGCAGGCGGGTGTTTACAATGTGTCGTTCATCGTCAGTGACGGTGAACTGGCGGACACGGAGATCGTCGCGATCACGGTCAATAATATCAACCAGGCGCCGGTACTGGCGTCGATTGGATCGCAGACCTTTGATGAGGGCCAGAATCTGAACTTTGGAGTCAGTGGCAGTGATGCCGATGGTGACAGCCTGATCCTGAGTGCCGAGAACATCCCGACGAACGCGACATTCACGGATAACTTTGACGGCACCGGGACGTTTGACTTCACTCCCGATTTCTCACAGGCGGGTGTTTATAATGTGACGTTTATCGCCACTGACGGCGCGCTGGCGGACACGGAGATCGTGGCGATTACGGTCAACGATGTGAACCGCGCACCGACGCTCGCGTCTATCGGGTCGCAATCGGTGGACGAAGGCCAGAACCTCAACTTCGGTGTCAGTGGCAGTGATGCCGATGGTGACAGCCTGATCCTGAGTGCGGAGAACATTCCGACGAACGCGACATTCACAGACAACTTCGACGGCACCGGCACCTTCGATTTCAATCCCGATTTCACGCAAGCGGGTGTTTACAATGTGGCGTTCATCGCCAGTGACGGTGCCTTGGCCGACACGGAGATCGTGGCCATTACGGTCAACGATGTGAATCAAGCACCGACCCTGGCAAACATCGGTTCACAGACCGTCGATGAAGGGCAGAACTTGAACTTTGGCGTCAGTAGTTCCGATCCCGACGGCGATAGTCTGATTTTCTCCGCAGAGAATGTCCCGGCCAATGCGACATTCACTGATAACTTTGACGGCACGGGGACCTTCGACTTCACACCCGATTTCTCGCAGGCGGGTGTTTACAATGTGACGTTTATCGCCACTGACGGTGCGCTGGCAGACACGGAGATCGTGGCCATTACGGTCAATGACGTCAACCAGGCACCGGTACTGGCGTCGATCGGGTCGAAATCAGTCGATGAAGGCCAGAACCTCAACTTCGGTGTCAGTGCCTCGGACGTCGACAACGACAGCTTGGTGTTAACCGCAGAGAATGTCCCGGCCAACGCGACATTCACAGACAACTTCGACGGCACCGGCACCTTCGATTTCAATCCCGATTTCACCCAGGCGGGTGTTTACAATGTGTCGTTCATCGTCAGTGACGGTGAACTGGCGGACACGGAGATCGTCGCGATCACAGTCAATGACGTCAACCAGGGACCGGTGCTGGCAGCGATCGGGTCAAAGACGGTTGACGAAGGCCAGAATCTGAACTTCGGCATCAGCGCGTCGGATTTCGACAATGACAGCCTGATTCTCAGCGCTGAGAATGTTCCCACAAATGCAACGTTTACCGACAATTTCGATGGTACTGGGACATTTGACTTTAGTCCGGACTTCACTCAAGCCGGTATTTACAACGTGACCTTTATCGTCAGTGACGGTGCCTTGGTCGACACGGAGATCGTCGCGATTACGGTTAACGATGTCAACGTCGCGCCGGAGCTGGCGTCGATTGGATCCAAGACGGTTGATGAAGGTCAGACTCTGAATTTTGGTGTCAGTGCTTCGGATCTGGACAATGACAGTCTGATCCTGTCGGCGGAGAACATTCCGGTCAATGCCACGTTCACCGACAATTTCGACGGTACCGGCACCTTCGATTTCAATCCGGACTTCACGCAGTCGGGTGTTTACAATGTCCGGTTCATTGCCAGTGATGGTGCCCTGGCCGACACCGAGCTTGTCGAGATTACCGTCAACCACATCAGTCAACCGCCGACGCTGAATGCAATTGGGTCGAAGACGGTTGATGAGGGCGACACTCTGAACTTTGGCGTGAGTGGCTCCGATCCCGACGGCGACAGCCTGATCTTGACCGCCGAAGACGTTCCGGCCAATGCGACGTTCACGGACAACCTCGACGGTACAGGCACTTTTGATTTCACACCGGACTTTTCTCAAGCTGGTGTCTACAACGTCCGGTTCATCGTCTCTGATGGTGGGTTGGCCGATACTGAGTTGGTGGCGATTACCGTCAACGATGTCAACCGGGCGCCGACATTGGCGACCATCGGCTCGCAGTCGGTTGACGAGGGCCAGAGCCTGAACGTTGGTGTCAGTGGTTCCGATCCGGACGGCGACAGTCTGATACTGAGTGCCGAAAACGTTCCGGCAAATGCCACGTTTACGGACAACTTCGACGGTACCGGCACGTTTGACTTCGCGCCCGACTTCTCACAGGCGGGTGTATACAATGTGACGTTCATCGCCAGTGACGGCGTATTGTCCGATACGGAGATCGTGGCGATCACAGTCAACGATGTGAATCAAGCGCCGGTATTGGCGTCGATTGGATCGCAGACCGTTGATGAGGGCCAGAATCTCAACTTCGGTGTCAGTGCCTCGGACGTCGACAACGACAGCTTGGTGTTAACCGCAGAGAATGTCCCGGCCAACGCAACATTCACGGACAACTTCGACGGCACCGGCACCTTCGATTTCAATCCCGATTCTACACAAGCGGGCGTCTACAATGTTCGCTTTATTGCTTCGGACGGCGCCCTGGCCGATACCGAGCTGGTCGAGATTACTGTTACTCAAGTGAATCTCGCACCGAGCCTCGCAGCGATCGGTTCGCAAACGGTCGACGAAGGACAAGATTTGAACTTCGGCGTCAGTGGGTCCGACCCCGATGGCGACAGCCTGATCCTGACTGCCGAAAACGTCCCGACAAATGCCACGTTTACGGACAACTTCGACGGCACTGGAACGTTTGACTTCAGTCCCGACTTCTCGCAGGCGGGTGTCTATAACGTCCGGTTCATCGTTTCGGATGGCGCCCTCAGCGACACCGAGTTGGTCGAGATCACGGTCAATGATGTCAATGGGGCGCCTGTCCTGGCGTCGATTGGATCCAAGACGGTTGATGAAGGTCAAAATCTGAATTTCGGTGTCAGCGCCTCGGATCTCGACAATGACAGCCTGATCCTGATTGCAGAGAATGTGCCGACTAACGCGACGTTCACCGACAATTTCGACGGTACCGGCACATTCGATTTCAATCCGGATTTCACGCAGTCGGGTGTTTACAATGTGCACTTCATAGTATCTGATGGCGCGCTGGCCGATACGGAGTTGGTCGCCATTACCGTCAATGACGTCAGTCTGCCGCCTGTTCTGGATGCCATCGGCTCAAAGTCGATTGACGAGGGCCAGAACCTGAACTTTGGTGTCAGTGCTTCGGATCCGGACGGCGACAGTCTGATCCTCACCGCCGAAGATGTTCCGGCGAATGCCACGTTTACAGACAACTTCGACGGGACCGGCACGTTTGATTTCACTCCCGACCTCACGCAAGCCGGCGTCTACAATGTCCGGTTCATCGTGTCCGACGGTGGATTGGCCGATACGGAACTCGTCGCGATCACTGTGAATGACGTGAATCGCGCGCCGACGCTGGCGTCGATTGGCTCGCAGTCGGTGGATGAAGGATCGAACCTGAGTTTCGGTGTTAGCGCTTCGGATCCCGATGGCGACAGCCTGATCCTGACCGCTGAGGATGTTCCGGCGAACGCCACGTTCATTGACAATGGCGATGGCACAGCGACGTTCGACTTCAATCCGGATTTTACGCAATCGGGCGTGTACAATGTCCGCTTCATTGCCAGCGATGGTGCGCTGGCCGACAGTGAATTGGTGCAGATCACGGTGAATGACGTGCCGCGTGCACCGGTGCTGTCGGCAATCGGTGCACAGTCAGTTGACGAGGGCCAGAATCTCAATGTCCTCGTAACAGCATCTGATCCCGATGGCGACAGCTTGATCCTCACCGCCGAGGCTGTCCCCACGAATGCGACGTTCACCGACAACTTCGACGGGACCGGTACGTTTGACTTTACTCCCGATTTCACGCAGTCCGGTGTCTACAATGTGCGATTCATCGCCAGCGACGGCGGGCTTGCCGATACCGAACTGGTCGAGATTACGGTCAATCACGTGAACCGTGTGCCCGTGTTGGCATCCATCGGTGCCAAGTCTGTTCTCGAGGGGGAGAATCTCAACTTCAGTGTGAGTGCATCGGATCCGGATGCCGACAGCGTGATCCTCAGTGCGGTCAATGTGCCCACGAATGCCGCGTTTACGGACAACTACGACGGCACTGGTACGTTTGATTTCAATCCGAGCTTCGTGCAGTCGGGTACGTACGATGTGACGTTTATTGCATCTGACGGGGTCTTGGCTGACTCGGAAGTGGTCACCATCACCGTCGACGAGGCGGGGAATCAGCTTCCGATTCTGGATCCGATCGGCGACCAGTCGGTCACCGAGGGAGAGACACTGCTCTTCCGTGTCCATGCCACCGATCCGGAAGATGCGCCGTTGACACTGCTGACCAGCGTGCTGCCAAGTAACGCCACGTTCGTTGACTCCGGCAACGGGGCTGGATCATTCGAGTTTGCGCCGAGTTTCACGCAGTCCGACACGTTCTTCATCACCTTCATCGCCGAAGATCCGCTCGGCGACCGTGACGATGAACTGGTTGAGATTCGAGTGTTCGAAGCGGGCAATCAGTCGCCGGTGCTGGATCCGATCGGTCCGCAGGCGGTTGCCGAAGGCGACCATCTCGAATTCCGTGTGTTCGCCACCGATCCGGATGGCACCACGCCGAGCCTGAGTGCCGCCAATCTCCCGGCGAATGCCGCGTTTGTCGATTCTGCCAATGGGGCGGGAGGATTCACCTTCGACCCGTCATTCGGACAGGAAGGTGTCTATAATGTCCTCTTCATTGCGGCTGACACATCGCTGGCCGATACGATCAGTGTCGAGATCACGGTCGGGGATGTCAATCTGGCGCCGGAACTGGCGACCATCGGTTCGCAAACAGTCGACGAAGGCCAGAACCTTAACTTCAATGTCACGGCATCCGACTCGGACGGTGACAGTCTGATCTTCACGGCGGAGAACGTGCCGACAAACGCTACCTTCACGGACAACTTTGACGGCACCGGGACATTCGACTTCAATCCAGACCACTTCCAGTCCGGCGTGTACAATGTGCGATTTATCGTTAGCGACGGTGCCCTCGCCGATACGGAACTGGTTGATATTACGGTTAATGACGTGAATCGTGCTCCGGCACTGGCGAGCATCGGTTCGCAGACGGTGGATGAAGGGCAGAATCTGAACGTGGGTGTCAGCGGCAGTGACCCGGATGGTGACAGTCTGATTTTCAGTGCCGAGGATATCCCGGCGAACGCCACGTTTACCGACAACTTTGATGGGACCGGAACATTCGACTTCAATCCCGACTTTACCCAGGCGGGAGTTTACAATGTTCGCTTCATCGTGAGTGATGGTGCGTTGGCAGATACCGAGCTGGTCGCAGTCACGGTTAACGATGTCAATCGCGCACCGACGCTCGCTGCGATCGGTTCGCAGTCGGTCAACGAGGGCGATACGCTGACGTTCGGTGTCAGCGGCAGCGACCCCGACGGCGACAGTCTGATTCTCTCGGCGCTCGACGTCCCAGCGAATGCGACCTTCACCGACAACTTCGACGGGACCGGTACATTCGATTTCACTCCGACGTTCGATCAGACCGGCAATTACAATGTAACATTCATTGTCAGCGATGGTGTATCGGCCGATTCAGAAGTCGTGACGATTACGGTGGGCGACGTCAATCGTCCGCCGGCCCTGGCGACAATCGGTGACCAGTCGGTCGATGAGAATCAGAATCTAAATGTGGGTGTCAGCGCCTCCGATCCGGATGCTGATAGCCTCATTTTGAGTGCCGAGAATCTCCCGGCGAATGCGACGTTTACCGACAATTTTGACGGTACTGGCACATTCGATTTCACTCCCGATTTCACGCAAGCCGGAGTCTACAACGTCCGCTTCATTGCCTCGGATGGCGCGCTTGCGGATACCGAACTGGTCGAGGTCACGGTCAACAATGTTGATCGTGCTCCCGTGTTGTCGGCGATCGGTGCGCAGACTGTCGATGAAGGACAGAACCTGAATGTCGCGATCAGTGCCAGCGATCCGGACAACGACAGTTTGGTCTTGTCGGCCGAGAACCTGCCGACGAATGCCACGTTTACCGACAACTTCGACGGCACCGGTACGTTTGACTTCACTCCCGATTTCACCCAAGCGGGTGTCTACACTGTCCGCTTCATCGTCACCGATGGCGAACTCGCCGATACGGAACTGGTTGATGTGACGGTGAGCGACGTCAATCAGGCGCCGGTTCTCGATCCGATCGACAACCAGGTTGTCGATGAGGGTCAGAATCTGAACTTCGGCGTTACGGCCAGTGATTTCGACGGCGACAGTCTGATCTTGAGTGCCGAGAATCTGCCGGCGAATGCCACATTTACGGACAACTTCGACGGCACCGGCACCTTCGATTTCAATCCCGACTTTTTACAATCCGGCAATTACACGGTACGGTTCATTGGGTCTGATGGTGCATTGGCGGACACGGAACTGGTTTCTATCACAGTGAATGAAGCCGGCAACCAGCGCCCGGTGCTGGCATCGATCGGCGACCAGTCGGTCACCGAAGGACAGAATCTCAATTTTGGTGTCTCAGCGACCGACGAGGATCTCGACAGCTTGATACTGAGCGCGGTGAACCTGCCCGCGAATGCGACGTTTACCGACAATTTCGACGGCACCGGCACGTTTGACTTCAATCCCAACTTTGTTCAGGCCGGTGTCTACAATGTGACATTTGTCGCCTCCGATGGCAGCCTGGCCGATTCGGAGATTGTCGCGATTACGGTGAATGAAGCCGGCAATCAGAGTCCGGAAATTGACTCCACCGGGTCACAGTTGGTCGAGGAGGGCCAGAATCTGAACTTCAACGTGTCGGCAACCGATCCCGATTTGGATAGTCTGATTCTGTCGGCCGAAGACCTGCCGGTCAATGCAACCTTCACCGATAACTTCGACGGGACTGGCACATTCGACTTCAATCCCGATTTCACCCAGTCGGGCGTCTACAACATTCGATTCATTGCGAGTGACGGTTCACTCACCGACACACTGATTGTCGAAGTCACGGTGAACGAATCCGGCAATCAGCGTCCGGTGCTGGATGCGATATCCGACCAGTCCGTGGATGAAGGCCAGAACCTGAGTCTTGCCGTCAGTGCCAGTGACGCTGATTTGGATAGTCTAATTCTCACGGCTGAAAACGTACCCGCAAACGCGACCTTCACAGATAATTTTGATGGTACCGGCCTGTTCGATTTCAATCCGGACTACTTCCAGGCGGGTGTCTATAACGTGCGCTTCATTGTTTCTGATGGTGCGCTGGCCGATACTGAACTTGTTGCGATCACCGTCAATGATGTCAATCGTGCGCCGGTGCTCGATGCCATCGGTTCGCAGACTGTCGACGAGGGCCAAACACTCAATCTGTCGATCAGCGCCAGCGATTCCGATTTGGATAGCCTGATTCTGTCGGCGGAGAACGTACCGATCAACGCCACGTTTACCGACAACTTCGATGGTACTGGTGCATTCAGTTTCAGTCCGGATTTTACGCAGTCGGGCCTGTACAACGTGCGCTTCATCGTGACCGACGGTGCCATCGCTGATACTGAGCTTGTCGAGATCACGGTCAATCATGTCAATCGTTTACCGGATCTGGCATCGATTCCGAATCAATCGGTCGATGAAGGCCAGAACCTGAACTTTGGTGTGTCGGCGTCCGATCCGGATGGTGACAGTCTCATTCTGACCGCTGTCAGTCTGCCGGTGAACGCGACCTTCACCGACAACTTCGACGGTACCGGCACGTTCGATTTCAATCCCGATTTCGATCAGGCCGGCATCTACGATGTCGACATTATCGCATCCGACGGTGCGCTGGCCGATACGGAAACGGTACAGATTACGGTTAGTGAGACGAACCGCGTTCCCGATTTGGCATCGATTCCGAATCAGACAGTCGATGAAGGCCAGAATTTGAATATCGTGGTGAGTGCCACCGATCCGGACAATGACAGCCTGATCCTGTCAGCCTTCAACCTGCCGGCCAATGCAGCATTCACTGATAACTTTGACGGCTCTGGCGCCCTCGACTTTAGTCCCGATTTTACCCAGTCCGGTGTCTACAATGTGTCGGTCGTCGCTTCCGACGGTGCGTTGGCCGATACCGAACAGGTGCAGATTACCGTCAATCACGTAAACCTGGCGCCGGTGCTCGATCCGATCGGCAGTCAGTCGGTTGAAGAATCCTCCAATCTGAATGTCACGGTCACGTCGTCGGATTTTGATAACGACAGCCTGATTTTGTCGGCCGAAAACGTTCCGACGAACGCGACGTTCACCGACAATTTCGACGGTACCGGTACGTTCGATTTCACACCGGACTTCACGCAGTCCGGAATCTACAATGTCCGCTTTATTGTCTCCGATGGCGCCTTGGCGGATACTGAACTGGTTTCAATCACCGTTACCGAGGCGGGGAATCAGCGTCCAGTGATCGATCCGATTGCCAGCCAGACGGTGCTTGAGGGGGACACATTATCATTTACCGCGACGGCCAGCGATGCCGATGGTGACAGTCTGATTCTCAGCGCGATTAATCTACCGGCGAATGCATCGTTCAGCGACAACTTTGACGGCACCGGTTCGTTTACGTTCACGCCGAATTTCGTCCAGGCCGGTGTCTACAATATCAGCATCATCGCCAACGACGGCGGACTTGCTGATACGGAAAACGTCGAAATCACCGTCAACGAAGCGGGTAATCAGAGTCCGGTGTTCGATCCGATTGCCGACCAGGTTGTTGACGAGGGTCAGAACCTGAACTTCGGTGTCAGCGCGACCGATCCCGATTTGGACAGTCTGATTCTGTCGGCGCGGAATCTGCCGACTAATGCGACGTTCACTGACAACTTCGACGGTACCGGTACGTTCAACTTCAATCCGAATTTCACGCAGGCCGGTGTGTACCTGATCACTCTTATTGCCAGCGACGGTGCCGTGGCCGACAGCGAGCAAGTCCAGATTACGGTAAACGAAGCCGGCAATCAGGCCCCGGCATGGTCGGCGATTCTCGATCAATCGGTGAATGAGGGCCAGAATTTGGGCTTCGTCGTCAGCGCGTCGGATCCCGAAGGCGACAGCATCATCCTGACAGCGGAAAATGTTCCGACGAATGCGACGTTCACCGACGATGGCGACGGCAGCGGCTTCTTCAACTTCGACCCCGACTTCACGCAAGCGGGCATCTATAGCGTACGATTCATCGCGTCCGACGGTGCGCTGGCCGACACGGAAAACGTTCAGATTACCGTCAACGACGTGAATCGCGCTCCGGTTGTTGATCCGATTGCCGATCAGAGTGTCGACGAAGGGCAGAATTTGAACGTCGGTGTCACATCCAGTGATCCTGATGGCGACAGCCTGATGCTTTCAGCATTCGGTTTGCCGGTCAATGCGACATTCACCGATAATTTCAACAACACCGGGACCATCGATTTCAATCCGGACTTCGATCAGGCCGGTGTCTACAATGTGTCGGTTGTCGCCTCCGATGGCGTGCTGGCCGATACCGAGAGCGTGCAGATCACGGTTAATCACGTGAACCGTGCGCCGGTGCTCGATCCGATCTCCGATCAGACTGTCGATGAAGGCCAGAATCTGAATGTCGGTGTCACGTCGAGCGATCCTGATGGCGACAGCTTGACATTAAGCGCCGAGAATCTTCCGGTGAATGCAACGTTCACCGACAATTCCGACGGCACCGGCACGTTTGACTTCAATCCCGATTTCACGCAGGCGGGAGTGTACTCGGTCGACGTGATTGTCTCCGACGGTGCATTAGCCGATACACAATCATTCCAGATCACGGTCAACCACGTCAATCTTGCGCCGACGCTGGCATCGCTTTCTGATCAGAGTGTCAACGAAGGTGAGAATCTCAACTTCGTGGTGAACAGCAGCGATCCCGATAACGACAGTTTGATCCTCACCGCGGAGAACGTCCCCGCCAACGCCACATTCACCGACAACGGCGACGGCACCGGGCTCTTCGACTTTACACCGGACTTCGATCAAACGGGCAATTACACCGTTCGCTTTATCGTCTCCGACGGTGCATTAGCCGATTCGCAGGATGTGTTGATCACGGTCGGCGATGTGAACCGTGCGCCGGTGGTTGACGCGATTCCGAACCAATCGGTTGATGAAGGCCAGAATCTCAACTTTGTGGCCACCTCCAGCGACCCGGACGGTGACAGCCTGATTCTGTCCGCGCTCAATGTCCCGACCAATGCGACGTTCACG
Organism: uncultured Ignavibacteria bacterium; assembly: GCA_964440935.1. Classification (GTDB taxonomy): domain Bacteria; phylum Zixibacteria; class MSB-5A5; order WJJR01; family WJJR01; genus WJJR01. The sequence continues at coordinate 133,225 of CAYTTY010000004.1, forward strand.
GACAACTTCGACGGGACGGGAACAATCGACTTCAATCCGGATTTCGACCAATCGGGGGTCTACAACATTTCGATCATCGCATCTGATGGTGTGCTTGCAGATACGGAAGCTGTGCAGATCACGGTGAACCATGTCAATCGCGTACCTGATTTGGCGGCGATTGCCAACCAAACGGTCGACGAAGGCCAGAACTTGAACTTCGGCGTGACGGCAACCGATCCGGACAATGACAGCCTGATCCTGACCGCGGTGAGTCTGCCGGCGAACGCGACGTTCACCGACAATTTCAACGGTACCGGAACATTCGACTTCAACCCGGATTTCGACCAGGCCGGTGTCTATAACGTGGATATCGTCGCATCAGATGGTGCCTTGGCGGATACCGAGACTGTCCAAATCACGGTGAACGAAACCAATCGTGTGCCCGATCTGGCCGCGATTCCGAATCAGACAGTCGATGAAGGGCAGAATCTGAATGTCGTAATCAGCGCGCTGGATCCCGATGGTGACAGCCTGATTCTGTCGGCGATCAATCTGCCCACCAACGCGACGTTCACCGACAATTTCGACGGCACCGGAGCCCTTGATTTCAATCCGGACTTTGATCAGTCGGGCGTGTACACGGTCGATGTAATCGCTTCCGATGGAGCGCTGGCCGATACCGAATCGGTCCAGATCACGGTGAACCATGTCAACCGTGTTCCGGACTTGGCGTCAATCCCGCCGCAGTCGGTCGACGAGGGGCTCGACTTGAGCTTTGGTGTGTCAGCGACCGATCCAGATGGGGATACACTCAGCCTGTCGGCAATCAATATACCGGCGAACGCATCGTTTACAGACAATGGCGGCGGAAATGGTACCTTCGACTTCAGCCCTGATTTCACGCAGTCGGGAATCTACACAGTCCAGATTATCGCCAATGATGGCGCACTGGCCGATACAGAAAGTGTGACCATTACTGTTAACGAGGCCAACGCCCCGCCGGTTTTCGATTCCGTTGGTGCACAATCAGTTGCGGAAGGCGACCACCTGGAATTCCGGGTCTTTGCTTCGGATGTCGATGGGACAACTCCCACACTGAGTGCATTCAATGTCCCGACCAACGCGGCGTTCGCCGATTCGGGCAACGGGGCCGGTGGGTTTACGTTTGATCCGAGCTTCACTCAGGAAGGGATTTACGATGTCGGATTTATCGCCACCGATGGCACGCTGGACGACACGTTAATCGTCCAGATCACCGTCACCGGCGAAAATGCCACGCCGATCGCCGACGCGGGGCCCGACCAGGGACCGGTCGCTGTCGGTGCGGTCGTCGCGCTGGATGGCACCGGGTCCTCTGATGCCGATGGTGACTCGCTCGGTTATCACTGGACACAGGTGTCGGGACCGAGCGTTGTCTTGTCCGACTCGAATGCGGCCCAGCCGTCATTCACGGCAACCGCCGGTGGCACCATCATCATCGAGTTGATTGTTGATGATGCGACGGTCGTCTCTGCAACGGATTCGGTGACGGTCACCGTTTCGGCCAAACCGAATGCGATTATCGATCTCAATGCGACTGTGTCGGGCAACAGCATCCAGCTCAACTGGACGGACGTCACAACGGACACATCCGGTGCACCGACGACGATTTCCCGCTACGTCATCTATCGCGGAACGCGCGCGTACTTTGACCCCACATCCGCGGACTCGATTGGTAATGTCACCCAAGGCATCGAGGTCTTTAGCGACAACAACATTGCTGGCGCCAACGTTGTCGGAGACACGGGAACGAATTACTTCTATTGTGTTGAGGCCGTCGACGTGGCCGGCAGCCGGTCGGAATTGTCGAACCGCGTCGGCGAGTACGATTATCAGATTTACACGACGTCGACGACCGACTTCTCGCTGATCACGATGCCGTTTGCCGGCACGGGGATCACCCAAGCCTCGGACCTCATTGAAGCGATTGGCACAGCCAACGTAAACACCGTCAGCCGCTACATCGCGAGTTCGCAGAGCTATGAGTCACGGTTTGCTGCGGGATTCGGGACGAACTTCGCTGTTGAGCCGGGCGGTGTCTACCAGGTCAACGCAAAATCACCGACCGTGTTCACGGTGGCGGGACGAGTTCCGGACTCCGGTACGGTGTCGTATCAGATCGAGACGACCTCTACAACCGATTTTGGCTTCATTTCAATACCGTTTGAATATGAGTTAACGTACACAGCGGCTCAGGATGTGATTGACGCGATCCCAGGCGTCCTGAACGCTCTCAGCCGCTTTATCCCGTCGTCGCAGAGCTATGAATCACGCTTCTCGGCCGGTTTTGGCACGAATTTCCCGGTGCGTCCGGGACGGGCGTACCAGACGAATGCGGCCACGTCGGGAGTATTCCCGAATCCCTAGGATTCGGCCGATAGACTAGAGAATAGACGCCTTTTAAGGAGGAGTTGCCCGTGAAAGCGCCGATGCCCAAGACACCCTTTAGCCGGAGCCGTTGCACCCGGTATGTCGTGCGGGCTTTCGCCGTGCTGGTGTTCGGTCTGATACCGTCGCTGGCGCATGCGCAAGGAAGCATCTATGGTGTGGTGCAGAACTCCGATTTGTCGAATCCCGACACGCTGGACCTCTACTGGGTCGGTTTTCTCGACAACACGGATGAGGAGATTCGCATCAAGACCAACACCGGTGCCGGTTACGATGGGACGAACTGGTTCGACGACTTTCAGAACTACACCACCGAGGTCGCCGGTAACCCGTACGATTTCTTGTTTGTAAACGTCGCCAACGGCGAGGGTTTCCATCTCGAAAAGACGATTCCGTCGAATTCGTTCCAGCAGGAGGACGTTCTGCTGGCGGCCGCAACCGTCCCGGCGCGTCCGACCGGGTTGACGACTGCTGTTCCGTCGACCTCCCGCATCAACGTCTCCTGGAATTACCAGTCGGGTGTGACCTATCACGTCTACCGTCGTGCCACCGCTAACAACGGCGTGTTTAAACGGCTCGATGATCCGACGGGCAGCTTGTCGAATGCGGGGGTACCTGATTCGTTCTTCGTCGATGCCACATCCGACGGTGCGACGGATTACACCTACATCATCATTGGCGAGGATGCTTCCGGCAATTGGTCGGCGCACTCCGTCGAGGTGTCTGCCGACGCCGCTACGCCGACCGCGCCGACTGTCACCTCGGTCGATCCGGATTCGGGATCGGCCACCGGCAATCCGCTCGTGACGGTGTATGGCACCAATCTCGATGACGCCGGTGCAAGTGTGACGTTTGGCGGAAATCCGGCGACCAATGTGACCGTCGTCAGTCCGTTTGAGCTGACCTGTAACGTTCCGGATGGCTCTCCGGGGTTGGTCGACGTGGTCGTCACGAATACCGAGAGCGGATTATCCTCATCGGCGTTGACCAATGGATTCGAGTATCTGGGTAATGCCGCACCGGAGTTAGTGGCTACTGCCGATCAGTCGGTCGATGAAGGGCAGAATCTGAATTTCGGCATCTCGGCGTCAGACGTCGACGGCGACAGCATTATCCTGAGCGCTGAAAATGTCCCGGCCAATGGGACATTCACCGACAACTTCGACGGCACCGGGACGTTTGATTTTAATCCCGATTTCACGCAGGCCGGTATCTATAATGTCCGCTTCATCGCTACAGATGGCACTGCTTCCGATACGGACGAGGTTCAGATCACAGTCAATGACGTGAATCTGGCGCCGGCGTGGTCGGCGATCTCTGATCAGAGTGTCGACGAAGGCGCGAATCTGAACGTTGGCGTATCGGCCAGTGATCCTGACGGTGACAGTTTGATTTTGTCGGCCGAGAATTTGCCGGCCAATGCCACTTTTGTTGACAATTTTGACGGCACCGGCACATTCGATTTCAATCCCGATTTCACTCAAGCCGGTGTCTACGTGGTCGATTTCATCGTCACTGATGGTGTCCTTGCCGATACGGCGCAGATGACCATCACCGTGAATGATATCAATCGTGTACCGGTCTGGACGGCAGTGGGTGCGCAGAGTGTCGATGAAGGGGCCAACCTGAATGTCGGCGTCGATGCGAGCGATCCCGATGGCGACAGCTTAATCCTGTCGGCGGAGAACCTCCCTGCCAACGCCACGTTCACGGACAACTTCGACGGTACAGGGACGCTGGACTTTAATCCCGATTTCACGCAGGCGGGGGTCTATAATGTTCGCTTGATTGCCTCCGATGGCGCTCTTGCCGACACCGAACTTGTCGAGATCACCGTCAATGACGTCAATCGCACGCCCACGCTGGCGGCGATCGGATCACAAAATGTTGATGAGGGACAGAATCTGAACTTCGTTGCCTCAGGCAGCGACCCGGATAACGACAGTCTCATCTTCAGCGCATTGAATGTTCCAACGAATGCGACATTTACGGACAACTTCGACGGCACCGCCACGTTTGACTTCAATCCTGATTTCGATCAGGCAGGTGTATACAACGTCACCGTGATCGTTTCAGACGGTGTGCTGGCCGACAGCGAGGCGGTCGAGATTACCGTTAACGATGTCAACCAGGCACCAGTGTTGGCGTCGATCGGTTCTCAGAGCGTGACCGAAGGGACTAATCTGAACTTCGGCGTGAGCGCAAGTGACTTTGACCTCGACAGTATCGTCCTCTCCGCTGAGAATGTGCCGGCCAACGCTACATTCATCGATAACTTCGACGGCACTGGTACGTTTGATTTCAATCCGGACTTCACGCAAGCGGGCGTTTACAACGTGACGTTCATTGCCTCTGATGGGGCATTGGCGGATACGGAGCTCGTTGAGATCACGGTCAATGATGCTGGCAATCAGGCACCGGTGCTGGCCTCGATCGGTTCGAAGTCGGTCACCGAAGATCAAAATCTGAACTTCGGCATTTCAGCCTCCGACGAGGATCTTGATAGTTTGATTCTGAGCGCGGAGAATGTCCCGGTGAACGCGACGTTCACCGACAACTTCGACGGCACCGGGACGTTTGATTTCAATCCCGACTTCACGCAGGCGGGCGTTTACAATGTCACGTTTATCGCGTCCGACGGTGCGTTGGCGGATACCGAGATCGTTGAGATCACGGTCAATGATGCCGGCAATCAGGCGCCGGTGTTGGCGTCGATTGGTGCGCAGTCGGTGAGCGAAGGGAACAACCTGAACTTTGGCGTATCGGCGACCGATGATGATCTCGACAGCCTTATTCTGAGCGCGGAAAATGTCCCGGCCAACGCGACGTTCACCGACAACTTCGACGGCACCGGGACATTTGATTTCAATCCGGACTTCACGCAGGCGGGCGTCTATAACGTCACCTTTATTGTCTCTGATGGAGCGTTGGCCGATACGGAGATTGTTGAGATCACGGTCAATGACGCCGGCAACCAGGCACCGGTGTTGGCGTCGATTGGTGCGCAGTCGGTGAGCGAAGGGAACAACCTGAACTTCAGTGTATCAGCGACCGATGATGATCTCGACAGCCTTATTCTGAGCGCGGAAAATATCCCGACGAATGCGACGTTCACCGACAACTTTGATGGTACGGGGACGTTTGATTTCACTCCCGACTTCACGCAAGCGGGCGTCTACAACGTGACGTTCATTGCCTCTGATGGAGCGCTGGCGGATACGGAAATTGTTGAGATTACCGTCAATGATGCGGGCAACCAGGCACCGGTACTGGCCTCGATCGGTTCGAAGTCGGTCACCGAAGATCAAAATCTGAACTTTGGCATTTCAGCCTCCGACGAGGATCTTGATAGTCTGATTCTGAGCGCGGAGAATGTCCCGGTGAACGCGACGTTCACCGATAACTTCGATGGCACCGGGACATTTGATTTCAATCCGGACTTCACGCAGGCAGGTGTTTACAACGTGACGTTCATTGCCTCTGATGGGGCACTGGCGGATACGGAAATTGTTGAGATCACGGTCAACGACGCAGGCAATCAGGCGCCGGTTCTCGCATCGATTGGTTCACAGTCGGTGGACGAGAATCAGAATCTGAACTTCGGCATCAGCGCCAGTGACGTCGATCTCGACAGCTTGATTCTGAGTGCCGAGAATGTGCCGGCCAACGCCACGTTCACAGACAACTTCGATGGCACCGGTACGTTCGACTTCAATCCCGACTTCACGCAGGCGGGAATCTATAACGTTACCTTTATCGCATCTGATGGATCACTGGCAGACACGGAGATTGTGGCAATTACGGTTAATGATGTCAATCGTTCTCCGTCACTGGCCACGATCGATGACCAGACTGTGGACGAGGGTCAGAACCTCAACGTCGGTGTTTCGGCCTCCGACCCCGATCTCGACAGTTTGATTCTGAGTGCCGAGAATCTGCCGGCGAATGCCACGTTCACCGACAACTTCGACGGCACCGGGACGTTCGACTTTAATCCCGACTACACGCAGTCCGGTGTATACACAGTCGACATCATAGTGACCGACGGTGCCCTGGCTGACACCCAGAGCTTCTCGATTACCGTCAACCACGTCAATCTCGCTCCGGAGTTGGCGGCGATTGGGTCGAAGACCGTAACCGAAGGTCAGAATCTCAACTTCGGCGTGTCGGGCTCGGACTTCGATAACGACAGCCTGATTTTGTCCGCGGAGAACGTTCCGGTCAGGGCGACATTTACCGACAACTTTGACGGCACCGGTACATTTGACTTCAATCCCGACTTCACGCAAGCCGGTGTTTACGACGTGACGTTCATCGTCTCGGATGGGGCTTTGGCGGATACCGAAGTCGTATCGATTACCGTGGAATCAGCCGGGAACCAGCCACCGGTGCTGGATCCAATTGGTTCGAAGACAACAGTTGAGGGTGAAGTCCTCAGCTTCTCGGTGTCGGCAACCGATGCCGATAGCACGATCCCCAGTCTCTTCGCCAGCGCTGTACCACCGAATGCAACCTTCGCAGATAGTGGTGACGGCACCGGCGGTTTTGTCTTTTCGCCGACATTCAATCAAGCAGGTACATACAATGTGATCTTCTATGCCAGCGACGGCATTGTGGCCGATACCGAGATTGTGGAAATCACCGTATTGGAGGCCGGTAATCAGAAGCCGGTGCTCGATTCAATTGGTCCGCAGACGGTTGATGAGGGCCAAACGCTCGAACTCAACATCACAGCGACCGACCCGGAAGGGGATAACATCGCTCTTTCGGCCCGTAACATGCCGCCCAATGCAACCTTTGCCGACAGCGGGAACGGTAGCGGTGTGTTCACGTTCAATCCGGATTTCAGTCAGGCCGCGACGTACAGTGTTCGCTTTATTGCCTCCGACGGTGCATTGGCCGATACACAAAACGTCGAGATTACGGTCAACCATGTGAACCTGGCGCCCGAGATCGCCGATCCGGGACCGCAATCGGTTGACGAAGGCCAAAACCTGAATCTGCTGGTGACGGCATCCGACTTCGACAATGACAGTCTGATCATGAGTGCGGAGAACGTGCCCTTCAACGCCACGTTTACCGACAACTTCGACGGCACCGGAACGTTTGATTTCAATCCGTCATTCCAGCAATCCGGTTTGTATACAGTGAGGTTTATTTCCTCCGACGGGGCACTGACGGACACGGTGCTGGTCGATATCACCGTCAATCACGTCAATCTGCCGCCGATTCTCAACTCAATCGGATCGCAGACGGTTGACGAAGGACAGACGCTCAATCTCGCCATCTCGGGTGGTGACCCGGATGAAGACAGTGTGTTCTTCACGACGGTCGACATGCCGGCCAATGCCAGTTTGACTGACAATGGTGACGGGACGGCGGACTTCGTGTTCAGTCCTGACTTCACACAGGCGGGTGTGTACGACATTACATTTATCATCTCCGACGGAGCGCTTGCCGACAGCGAGATCGTTGCGATCACAGTCAACGAAAGCGGCAACCAGGCGCCGGTTCTCGATACCGTCGCTGCGCAGACCGTTGCCGAAGGTCAGAATCTGACGGTCAACCTGACCGCGACCGACTCCGATCAGGACAGTCTGATCTTATCAGCAGAGGGCCTGCCGACGAATGCGTCGTTCACGGACAACTTCGACGGCACCGGTGTTCTCAGTTTTGATCCTGACTTCACGCAGGCCGGCGCTTATAACGTGACGGTCATTGCCAGTGATGGCGCACTCGCTGACACCGAATTTGTCGACATCACCGTCACGGAGGCGGGTAACCAGCGGCCGGTTGTCGACTCGGTGCCACCACAGATCGTTGACGAAGGCACAAATCTCAATGTGGTCGTCTCCGCCAGCGATCCCGATCTTGACAGTCTCATTCTGAGCGCGGACAACCTGCCGGCGAATGCAACGTTCAGCGATAACTTCGACGGCACCGGCACTCTCGACTTCAATCCGGACTTCACGCAGGCCGGCGTCTACTACGTCGATATCATCGCATCCGATGGCAGCCTGGCAGACACGCAGGCGATTGAAATCACGGTCAATGACGCCGGTAACCAGGCGCCCGTGTTGAACAGCGTTGCCGCTCAGGTCGTCGATGAAGGCCAGAACTTAAACGTCGGGGTCTCTGCCAGTGACGCCGATTTGGATAGTCTGATCTTGACCGCCGAAAATGTTCCGGCGAACGCGACATTCACCGACAACTTCGACGGTACCGGGACATTTGATTTCAATCCGGACTTCACGCAGGCGGGTGCGTACAGTGTACGGATTGTCGCCTCCGATGGAGTGCTGGCCGATACGGTGTTCATAGACATCACGGTCAACGATGTCAATCAGGCGCCGTTGTGGTCGGCGATCAGTGATCAGATCGTTGCTGAAGGGTCGAACCTTAACTTCGGTGTCAACGCATCTGATCCGGACTCTGACAGCCTGATCCTCAGTGCTGAGAATCTGCCTGCGAACGCGACCTTCGTGGACAACTTTGACGGCACCGGTACGTTTGATTTCACTCCGGACTTCACCCAGTCGGGCACCTACAATATCAACTTCATCGCCAGTGATGGCGTGCTGGCCGATACCGAGGTGGTCCAGATCGCCGTGAACGAGGCCGGCAATCAGGCGCCGGTGCTCGATACGGTGGCCGATCAGACGGTCGATGAGGGACAGAACCTCAATATCGTCTTCACCGCAACCGATCCGGATGCCGATAGTCTCACGCTCACTCGGACCGGGCCGTTGCAAAACTCCACGTTCACCGACAATGGCGATGGTACCGCAGTGTTCGATTTCAATCCGTCTTTCTTCCAGGCGGGTACGGAAACGCTGACGGTTATCGCATCTGATGGTGTATTAGCCGATACGGAAGTGGTTGCCATCACCATCAACAACGTAAATCAGGTGCCTGTCCTTGATCCAATCGGCAATCTGGCCGTTTTGGAAGCGGAAACGCTGAGCGTGTTGATCACCGCCTCCGATGCCGATGGTGTGATTCCGACGATCTCGGTCCAAGGGCTGCCCAGTGGTGCGGTGTTCGCCGACAGCGGCGATGGGACGGCCGGATTGGTCTTTGTTCCAGGCTATGATCAGCAGGGCATCTACCCGATGCAGTTTATTGCCTCGGACGGTGTTGATGCCGATACCGAGTCCGTTTCCTTGACGGTTCAGGATGCGGGTAACCAACCGCCGGTGCTGGATACAATTGGCCCCTTGGTTGTACAGGAAGGCGACACATTGCGCTACCGCGTCACGGGGTCTGACCGGGATGGGACAATCCCGACCCTGTCGGCCGTTGATTTACCGCCGAATGCGACATTTGTGGATTCGGCCAATGGGGCTGCCGGCTTTGTCTTCCCGACGAACTTTGGCGACGGTGGGAATGCGTACCAAGTGACGTTCATTGCCGCCGATTCGGCTCTGGCCGATTCTGAGGTAGTACTCGTGTCCATCGGAGATCTCGGCAATCTGCCCCCCGAATTCGATCCGGTCGCCGATCAATCGGTTGGTGAGGGGGATACGCTTACGATTCTCGTGCACGCAGTCGATCCCGAGGGCGGCAGTGTTTCATTGGGACGGCTGTCGACGATTGAAAACGCAACATTCGTCGATTCCGGTAACGGTTACGGCGTGTACACGTACATTCCGACCTACTATCAGGCCGGTGTGGACACTGCACGCATTCTGGCCATTGATGATGGTACTCCAACGGCCAGTCAGACGCTGGCCATTCCGATCACCACGGAGGAAGTCAATATCGCGCCCGACCAGTTGCCGATCGGTGATCGCACCGTGTTGGCGGGAGATTCGCTGAAGATTCGCGTGGTGGCAACCGACTCGACCGCCCCGCCGGGGAATGTGATCACGATGGCTGCGCTGAACCTACCGGCGAATGCGACGTATGCGGATTCTGGTAACGGCATCGGGCGGTTCAAGTTCAAACCGACCTTCGAACAAATCGGTAGCTACGAGATTACATTCCTGGCGACCGACAACGGGTCACCCTCGTTGGTCGATCAGGAGAAGATCACCATTACGGTGCAGTCGCAAAACCGAGCACCCGTGCTGGCGCCCATCGGATCAAAGAAAGTGCTTGAGGGCGATACGTTGGTCTTTAACATCACCGCCACCGATCCCGACAGCACGATTCCGTTCTTTACGGTCGACACCCTGCCGATGAATGCGACGTTTGTCGACTCGGGCAATGGTGTGGGGACGTTCACCTTTACGCCGGCATACTTCCAATCCGGATTATACTCGGTCACGTTCATCGCAAATGACGGAGATAAGACCGACGACGAGCAGGTGCTGATCCAGGTGGAGGAAGCTGGTAATCAGGTGCCGGTGCTGCAGCCCGTCGGCGATCTCAGCATTGTCGAGAAGAGCACACTGACCGTTACCCTCTCGGGATTTGACCCCGACGCCACGACACCGGCACTGTCCGTTGATACGTTGATCGAGAATGCCACTTTTGTCGACTCGGGCAACGGTACGGCGGTGTTCAGTATCACGCCGCAGTACTGGCAGGATTCCGTGTACAATTTGGTGTTCGTGGCCGACGATGGCGAGTTTGCCGACAGTGAGTCGGTTACGTTGACCATTTTCGATATTGGGAATCAAACCCCGTTCTTCACGGATTACGATTCGTCGATTGTGGTGAAAGAGAACGTCGGCAACGTGATGTTCTCGGTCACCGCATCCGATTCCGATCTGACCACGCCGGCGCTGACGGCCCGACCTTTACCAGCATTCGCAACGTTCGCCGATAGCGGCGACGGCACGGGGTGGTTTACGTTCTCACCGTCGACGCTCGATTCCGGCGCGTACAGCTTCTACGCGGTGGTTATCGATGCGGAAGACGCGGGGATCGCTGACAGTGTGCCGATCAGTTTGTATGTAGTCGATTCGAATCTGGCCCCGACGTATGGAGCGAAATCCTGGGGCATCAACAGTCTGTTGCAAATGGTTCCCGGGGAATCGGCGACCATTTGGCTCGAAGCGACCGATCCGGACGGCTCAATTCCCAGGATCGAACTCGAGTCCGGGCTGGTGGACAACATGACGTTTACCGACACCGACACGGGCTTTGCGTATCTGACGTTCGAGCCAACCTTCGCACAGGAAGGTGCGACGTACGACGTACGCTTCCTGGCGGTCGACCGATTCGACCCCGCCTTGACGGCCAATGACAATGTGCCGTTCTCGTTCCGCGTCAATGTGCGGCAGGTGCCTCCGATTCTGGATTCGATCCGGTCGAAGACGATTACTGAAGGAAATACGCTGCAATTCATTGCGACCGCGTCCGACTCGAATGTCAAGGCCGGCGAGCCGGTCATCAGGGTGTTCGATTATCCGGAAAACGTGGACATTGATTCGACACTCGGAGGAGGACGACTCGGGTTCACCTTCTCGCCGTCTTATATCCAAGCCGGAGTCTACAATGTGTTGTTCCAGGCGCGCGACAATTCCGGTCTGATCGACACCGAGCGAGTGGCGATCACCGTTGCGGAAGTCGGCAACCAGACACCGCAATGGACGTCACCATTCCCGCAAGGGCTGGTCCGTGTCGGCATCCCCGGGGATACGGTATTCTCCATGTGGGGCAATGACATCGATGATTCGATCTTTACGATCACGATGGTCGGGGCCCCATGGAATGCCACGCTGGTTCAGGACAACGACACGATGGCGACCTTCAGTTATGCGCCTGACAGTACCCAGGGGGATAGTGTCTACAACATCGACTTTATCATCTCCGACGGGGATCTCGCCGATACCGTACGGGTGAACATCGAAGCCGTGCCGTTCACTTTGGGCGACGTCAATTTCGATGGTACGATCGACGCGGTCGATATGAACTACCTGATTTCCCACATCTTCTTCAATGGTCCGGCTCCGCTGCCGGTCCCGGAATCGGGAGACATTGATGGCGTTGACGGTATCAACAGCGTCGATTTGAACTACATGATCAGCTTCCTATTCTTCAATGCGGATTGGCCATAGGCAGCGATTTTAGGCTGGATCGATAGAGACATAAAAGTGGCAGGAAACCGGACTCACGGAAAGTGAGTCCGGTTTCTTTCAATGCTCGAAACCTGGCCCCACTTCCTTTCTTGTGCCTGTCCCGGAAGTCCGTTAGAGTGATTGTCAGAATAATTTTCCGATTAAATTGAGACGTGTTGTCATTCCCGTCCGCCGCGGCGGAGGAATCCATTTTCCGCGCGTGGCTGGGGTCAAAATGGATCCCCGCTTTCGAGGCTGTGTCATAATCGTCCGGACTGGTTGCGATATTGTTCGG
>CAYTTY010000005.1:0-120740 GCA_964440935.1 uncultured Ignavibacteria bacterium
CAGCCGAATTGACCATACCGAGCACGCATGGCGCCCGGTGCTCCTGCCCTACGGAGTTCTGTGCGGCTCTTGGTGCGTGACATGACACTAGCCCGGATCCTGCACCAGAGTTGACCATTTCGTTAGATGCGGCGCACGAGATTCCCCACAATTTACTGTGGTCCAAACGGTTGATTGATCGGAGTTGTAGTGTGTCCTCGCGTCGCATCCGAGAATTCGGGGGACAAAGTGTAACCGCCCAAGGCGAGCTTTTCCGATACGCAAGTTATAGTGGGTTAACGTGTTACCGGAGATTGTCCGTGGGGCTTGTGAAATATCCGGGCTAGAACGAAAAAGCTGAAGCAACCCTCATTGGGGGCGACGCAGTAAGCCCGAGCCAAGGTGGGACACCCCTCGCGGCGGTTGCCTCGTCGCCAACTGATTGTACAGGAACACGATAAAAAGTTGCGGGGGATTTCTTTCCGCGCTTGAGTAATCATGGTCGGGGCGATCCGATTTGAACGGACGACCCCTTGGTCCCGAACCAAGTGCGCTACCAGACTGCGCTACGCCCCGACTCAATTGTGCCGGCCCGCCCGGGCCAGAAGATAGCGCTCCGGGATCAACGGCCAAGAGCGCTATCATACAGAATCATCGGCAGAAAACAACGGGTTTTTGACGGTAACGCTCGCCCGTCTATCATTCGTAAGCCGGTTCTTACAGGTCGTCACACGGCTGACAGGGACCGGGACCGTTGAAGAACAGGTGGTCGATCATCTCATTGACATCGACAGCATCGACGAAACCGCTGCAATCGAAATCGAACCGCTCGAGCGGACATCCCTGATCAGACAGATTCGCCTGTGCGAAGAAGGTTACGTTTATCAACCCGTTCAGGTCGTTTGCGGTGAGGAATCCATCCTCATCGGCATCGACCTGAAACGGACAGGAACAGGGTTTGAATTTGACAGTTGAGAAGTCCGTCCTCGAACCGGCGGGACGGGTCGCGCCAGTCATATAAATGAATCCGTCATCGTCGATCGCGATGTCGAAACCCGGATCCTCGGTGTACTCATCCACAAAGAAGCGACGCACCTGTTCGAGATCGCCGTCCGCGGTGTAGTGGAGTGCGGTAAAATCGATGAGCACACTATCGCTGTATCCCCCAACCCAGATGCTGCCGTCAGCGAGAACCTGTGCTCCATAGGGGATCGCATCATCACCTGCGATGGGGCCTGAATAGCGCTGAGTCCACAGGGCCGTGCCGGCGGCATCATACTTGATCGTGACGATATCGTCGACGAAAGGCTCAGGCGAATCGCTGCCGCCCGTTACGAAGACGTTCCCGGCGGCGTCGGCACGGACAACCCGAGCCGCGTCATACCATCCCCCGGTGCCGTTGTAGCTTTCGTCCCATAGAAGCGACCCGTCAGATGCGTACATGAGAGTAATAAAATCATCACGTGTGTTACTCCAGACGCTGCCGGTTACGCAGAGGTTGCCATCGGCGCTGACAGTTGCATCATTCGGGGCGTCGAAACCATCACCGGTGCCATTGTATCGCTGCACCCACTTAAACGACCCTGCGGCATCATACTTTACGGTCACGATGTCCGCCAGTTCACCCGGATTAGGGCTGGTTCCGGTGATGTAGACATTCCCACTATCATCCACGACTACGTGCCGGGCCGTGTCCTGTTCCACGCCGGAGCTGTTGTAGCGTCTTTCCCACAGGGCAGTACCGGCCGCATCATACTTGATCGTCAGGTAGTCTTGCCCCGTGCCAATTCCACGACTGTGACCCGTGACAAAAACGTTCCCGGCATCGTCGACAGCCAGATCTTTGGCCATATCAGACTGCGCGGTGAGACTGTACCGACGCTCCCACAGGAGAATCCCGTCAGAGTCGTACTTGAGGGTCGCGTAGTCAAAGCCGGTCCCTGCTCCAATACTGGCGCCGGTGACGTAGATGCTGGCGGCAGCATCCAGCCAGAAGGCCATCGCCGAGTCGGTACCATTGCCGGGGCCGTTATAACGGCGCACCCAGATCTCGTTGCCATTCGAATCGTACTTGACGATCACATAGTCGAATCCGGTCGAATCACTGTTGCTCTGACCACCAATGTACACGTTTCCGTTGCCGTCCAGATCAATCCACCTGGCAACATCGTTCAGGTTTCCCGGACCGGTGTATTGCCGGGCCCAGCTTGTGTCGTAGATGTTAAACGCCTGCGCCTGAATGTCGTCTGGAAGGAACATGCCAGCCAGTACGATCAAGCAGATCAGAGTCAGAATCCCGCGTCCGTATGCCATTGTGACCTCCTGAGACTCTCTGGGGATCGAGAGACTGAAGTAATTCCCCGCGTATTGATAGCACAGGGGTCAGGCCGAATTCAAGGATGATTCGATGCGGTTTTCTGGTTTCCACCGGGCGAGCGAGACATGTAATGCTGCAAAGACGCCTTGTAGCGACTGGAGGATGGATTCAATGGTGATTAAAAGCCTACGCCCATCTCGTTGATCAAGGTATCAAGTGCCCGGTCCATGGCGTTGACCACACGCGCGGCGGCATCGTAGGCATGCTGTGCTTTAATCATATTGGCCATTTCTTCATCCAATGAAACGCCCTGGACTGATTGACGGGAGAACTCAATCTGCTGTAACACGAGTTCGGCGTTGGTCTTGGCATCAGTTGCCTCTGCGGTGCGCACGCCAACCGAACCGACCAGGCTGGCGAAGAACTCGTTGAATGTTGATGTACCGTTGTTCATAGTCAGCGCATTTTGCAGATTGGCGATGGCAATGGCATTGGCATTGTCGCCCGGTCCACCTGACTGCGACGCCGCGATCATATTGAGGTCATTGCTGACCTCGGAGGACAGCCGAATACTGTCAGCGGTGAGACCCAAGGGGTCGAAGAAGTGGTGCCCGGTGGTCCCGTCGAGAGCCGCGCCGCTCGTGTGCAGAGCATTGGCTTCCGTTACGAATGCCGAGACCAACGCATCGAGTTGCTGGCGGTACTCTGGTATCACCCGGTCGCGTGCTTCGACAAGCCCGGCCAGTTCCCCACCTTCAAACTTCAGTTCCGTCGACGACCCTTTCCAGACAAGCTTCGAAATGCGGAGATCGTTGACCGTATCGTGACGAACTTCGAGCGCTGTGTAGCTGCTTTTTTCGACCAGTTCCATCGATCCGATAAACACGCGCGTCAAGCCATTGGACTCTTCCAGTACGTTGACATTGACATACTGGCTCAGTTCATCGACGAGGAAGTCGCGGCGGTCGCGAAGATCGTTGGCGAGGTTACCATCCAGTTCCTGGCGGGCGATCTTCTGATTCAGTCCGGCCAGATCGGCGGCAATCTGGTTAATCTTCTGCACCCGGCCCTGGACTTCGATATCGAGTGAGCGCTGCAGATCGTCCAAGCCCTGCGCCATTTGATGAAATGCATTGGCGACGAGTTCGGCTTGTTCCCGGACCGCCGACCGTCCCGCCGATGATTCCGGGTTTTGGGATAAGGTGTGCCAGGCCCCAAAGAACTCGTTGAGTACTTCATTGAAGCCGGTTTCCGATGGTTCCAGGAAGATGTTCTCGACCTCGGAAAGGGCCCGCTGCAGTTCGTCCCACCGTCCGGAGGACTCACTCCCCTGCCGGAACTGGTTCATCAGGAAGACGTCGCGTACATGCCGCACCGTGGCCACTTTCACACCCGTGCCAAACTGGCCGAGTGTGTTGGACAACGGATTGGTTGCGGTCAAATGAACACGCTGGCGGGAATACCCCGGCGTGTTCGCGTTGGCGATATTGTGTCCCGTGGTCGACAGTGCATACTGTTGCGACAACAATGCGCGCTTCGCGAGTTCCAATCCCTGGAAGATGCCTGACATGGGCGACCTCGTTTAAGACGTCAACAGTGCCGATCAACCGACAGGGCAGCGGCATCGATCTTTCGTGGCTGCGGTCCGGGATAATCGGTCATTGCCACGTTAGTGGCGGCCAGCAGGTGAATGATCTCATTGATATTCGCCAACGACCGTTCGATCAGCATCCGGTTCTGTTCTTTGGTCTTGTTGACACGTTCGATGGCCGAAGCCATTGATACGCGCAGTTCCGCCAGACGGCGTCCATAGTCGTCGGACAAGGTGGCAATCAGCGTCTTTAAATTCGGTGATTGATCGTCGATGTCGGCCGCATCGGCAACTTGCTGGACTAATCCGCGACGGCGCTGTTCCAGCTCGCGCGACCGCCTCAGGGAGTCCTCCTGTTCACGGAGATTGGCCTGAAGTTTCTCGATATCTCCACGGACGAGACAGTCCTGTTGCTGCCGCAGCAAGACGAGAATGCGCTCACAATGCTCTGCTTCTTCCGCCACGACTGAGATGAGTTGTTCGATCACATCACTCACGTGTCCGCCACCTGGTGTCGAAGGTGCTCTGCCAATTGCGTGGAATGAGAGACGACCCTCCACGCTCCCCTAGTCTTTATCGGACCGAAGATGCCGGAATTCAACCGGCTCTGATCGGTTACAAACCCAGCTTTCCTTGCTTCGGATGGGGTTCCTTAAGTAGGTCGAAGGGTTGCTCGGTGTCCGGTTTGGCTGCCTCAGGCGGCGGCTGATCACTCGCCTCGGAGTCAATGCGTCCCTTCAGCGACTCGTAGAGCATATCCCCCAATCCGACACCACCTTTCCCGGCGATCGATTCAGCCATCTTCTCGGCAGCCACCTTCAGCATGACCCCGCCACCGAACTGTTCCCCGTCCGACATGCTGCTCACTGAACTCACCATCGGCTCGAGGAGACGCGCAATAAAGATCGATTCGAAGTCACGGCTGGCTCTGCGCAACGTGCGCAATTTCTGCGCAGCCTCATCGGCGGGCTGCGGCTGCTTTAGGCGCGGAACGCCCTTTTGGGAACCGCCGACGATGTTGACTGTCTGAACTGAATCGACTGGTGGCATCGGACCCCTTACAGAATCACCAGCTCGGCGCGCAGTGCGCCAGCGCGTTTGAGTGCCTGGAATATGGCGATAATATCACTCGGTGACGCACCGATGGCGTTCAGGCTTTCGGCCACGTCCTGGATATTGCTGGACGACGGAAGATAGACAACGCGTGCATCCTCCTGAGACACCTGAATACTACTCTCCTCGGCGACAACGGTCTCCCCTTGCGACAACGGCGCCGGCTGGCTGATCACCGGCGAGGTTTCAATTTGGACGGTGATGCCGCCATGGGCGACGGCGACAGGAGCAATCGTGACGAACTGTCCGGCAACGATGGTCCCGGTCTTTTCGTTTATGACGACGCGCGCGGCGGCATCGGGTTCGACAACCATCGATTCGAGTTCGGAGATGAACTCAGCGCGTCCCTGTGTGCCGTCGTAGCCGGCCGGAATCGCCACTTGGACGATTGCCGGCTGTGAGGCCTGGGCAACGGCGCCCCAGCGCTCGGCGATGGCATCAGCCATGCGCCGTGCGGTTGTCCAATCCGGGTCATGCAGGATCAGTTCGAGATACGATGGGTTCGACGGGAGCTTAAACATCGGTGTCTCAACCACGCCGCCACCGGGGACACGGCCGACCAATGTGTAGTTGCGTGATACACTCGCCCCTTCCGCCTCCACGGCAAAGCCACCGGTGGACACCGGACCCTGGGCGTGCGCGTGCACCGTACCGTCCCGGGCCGCCAGTGGTGTCAGAAGCAATGTCCCACCGCGCAAGCTTTTGGCGTCGCCAATGGATGACACAGTGACGTCAATATGCTCACCGCGCACGTTGTCCATCGACAGTGTCGCGGTAACCATGACCGCGGCGACGTTTTTTACCTTGACGGCTTCCGGATCAACGGTGATGCCCATTCGCCGCAGCATGTTGGCCAGTGTCTGAATCGTGAACTCCGTCTGCTGACCGTCGCCTGTTCCCTCTAAACCGACCACCAAACCGTAGCCAAACAGCGACGTATTCCCCGGGCCGGCGATATGCGAAATATCCTTGAAGCGAACGGCGGCATCGGTCGGCGACGTTGCCATCATTACGAGGGTAATCGTAATCGCTGCCGCGACGACGCGCTGCATCGTCCGTGCTATCACATTCGTACTGTTCCCGTCTTGAGCGATCATCCGATGATCCTTCTCATGATGTCCGTGTCGCGATCAAAACACCCAATTCAAAAAGCGCATAATCCACCCCGGCTTGCCGCCATTGGAGGCGGCACCTTTGCCGCGATAGTTGATCTGTGCATCGGCGATTTGGTAGGAATAGACCGTGTTGTCGGTTTGCACATCCTCGGCGCGCACGACACCCGTCAGGGTGAGCATTTCCTTGTCGTTGTTGATGCCGACCATGCGTGACCCTTCAATGACCAGATCGCCATTGTTACGTTTGCCGACGACCTGCACGGTCATGCGGGCCTTCAGATTACCCGAACGGGATGTTTGGCCCTGGTTGTTCGATTTGTTTTCCGACTCTCCACTCGCTCCGAAGAGTGGGATCATGTCGAGCGACCCGAAACCAGGTCCCGCATCGAGATCGAATTCGCTGCTCTTCTGCGTGTTGGTTTGAACATTATTCTGCGCCGAGGACGACTCGACGATCAACACAGTCAGCACATCGCCGATTTCATTCGCTTTGATGTCGGTGTACATCGACGCCGACCGCATTTGCGAGAACTGATCGGCCGAGACACTGGATACGCTGATGACAAAAAACAAGAGAATCAGCCAGAAGCGTAGTCCCAAAGATCTGGAGGTGGGCTTGGTCGGTTTGGGTGACTCCATGTGACCCCTTCCCTTCCTGAGTCAATTCCGGTTTAATAGGTTGGCGCAACCGTTCCATCGCCGGTGACGACGGCATCGATCAGTCGGTTCGCATACTCGGTCTTGACGCGAATGGTCTGTTGCCGGTAACCGTCCTCCATGGCCGTGGCGTTGGCGGTCACGCGGACACCGCCGGATTCATATTCGAGCGTCACACGATCACCCCGTTGCACGAGGGGGACTTTCTCGACCCAACGGCTGTCGACGAGGCTGCCGGGATTGATCGTGCGCGCGGCACGGCAGTCGTCGAGTGAATCCGGATCGGTCATCGTCCACTTGACGTAGCGTGTGATCTCCTGCCAGTCGTGCGTGACATCGGTTGGACTAATGATGTCGTGTCGTTTCAGCTTTCTCGTTGTCACGAGAACGCTGTCAAAGACATCGACACGGATTGGCACCGGCACCGAACCAAGCGTTTTCCCATTCCTGGTAAAATGTGCACGCGCCGTTATCGGTCCGATGGCATCGTCGTAGTCTGGTAGAGCAACAGTGACATTGTCTGCATTGCGATACTTCGGTGCTATCCGAGTCCGGTGGCGCTTGATGACGATGTTCGCGGGTGCATACCCCGTGCGTTCACAGACCGCCGATTGCAATGCCGACTGCAGGCGATCTTCCAAGGGGACGGCCTCTGTGTTCGCGGTTCCCAGTAGCACGAGTACCGCGAAGATAACAAAGAGAGAACTGCTGCTACGCATAATGATTACCGCTTCAGTTCGTTTGCAATTCGCGACATTTCGTCTGATGTCTGGATCGCTTTGGCGTTGATTTCGTACGCCCGCTGGGCCAGGATCATATTGACCATCTCGTCGACCACTTCCACGTTGGCCATTTCGAGATATCCTTGCGCCAATTCACCAAATCCATTCTCAGATGGATTGCCGAGGATCGCATCGCCGGACGAGGACGTCGCCAAGTAGAGATTATGGCCGATCGCGTTTAGACCACCCGGATTCAGGAATTTTGCCAACTCGATCTGTCCCACTTCCTGCGGGTCGAGCTGTCCCGGCAACGATACCTGGACGCGCCCATCGATTCCGATGGAGATCGCCTCGGTATCCTGTGGCAGTGTAATTTCCGGCGTCACAAAGAAACCGTCGGCCGTGACCAAGCGTCCATCGCTCGAAACTTTGAATGCGCCATCACGGGTGTACGCGACGGTTCCATCCGGCATGGAAACCTGGAAAAACCCGTTACCCTGAATCGCCACATCGAGAGGATTATCCGTCGGGTTCATCTCCCCTGTCTCGAACGTACGTACCGTAGCAATCGGCTTTGAGCCGTAGCCGACCTGCAAATTGACCGGGACGACGTTTTCGGCGGAGACGTTGGTGCCGGCACGGCGCACGTTCTCGTAGAGAACGTCCTGGAATTCGACTTTGGACTTCTTATATCCTGTCGTGTTTACGTTGGCCAGGTTGTTGGCAATCGTGTCGATATTGAGCTGCTGTGCCACCATTCCGGAGGCAGCGGTTCGCAGGGCTTTGATCATAACGACATCCCTTTCGTCATGCGATTAGGCCGGAGCGCGACCAAGTTCATTGACGACACGCCCCTGTACTTGATCCTGCATTTGGATGGCTTTCTGATCCGCTTCATAGAAACGGAAGGTGGTGATCATATTGACCATCTCTTCAATGGTGTTCACGTTGGAGTGTTCGAGAAATCCCTGACGGATCGCGGATTGATTATCGTCCTGCGGTGCCGCGGTGGGGATTCCAATCTCGAAGATGGTCGAACCGCCGCGCACGAGCACGCGCGGATCATCGAAACGCACAATGCGCAATGTATCCACGATACGCCCATCAACTGAAATCTGTCCATCGGTGTTAATCGATACTTCACCCGCCGGAAGCCTGATGACGCCGTTATCGCCCAGGACGGCATGACCATCGGCCGACTGAAGCGTTCCGTCAGCGCCGACAGAGAAATGGCCGTTCCGGGTATAGCGTTCACCCTCGGTCGTTTGTACAGCAAAGAATCCGTCGCCGGAAATCGCGGCGTCCATCGGATTGCCGGTACGATTGAGCGAACCCGGAGCGAAGTCGATCACAACGCCCACTTGATTGGTCGCGCCCCAGTCTTCGGATCCCTGAACGATCGCTTCCTGCGCCTCGTTCAGACGCTCGACGAATAACCGGTCTCGCTTGAAGCCGGCGGTTTGGGCGTTAGCCAAATTGTTGCTGATCACCTCTTGCCGCTTCAGTGACGGTAACATGCCGGATGCGGCAGTGGCGATTCCTTTGATCATACACGACCTCCACGCCAGTGCATGGCAAAGGCCGTGCCGAGACGGTATGCTGTTGATCGGTTGTCCAGTCAGCAGCTCACCCAAATTGCTGCGACTCAGCAACCTGCAATTGTGCAACAAGTTAGAGGCGAAGGTTGGTGTGGTTGCGATCTGCTTTGCTCTGCGGGCTAAGGGCAAAACTTGGGGACTTTCGAACAAGACACGTAGAGGAATGGAAAATTCTTCAGGCTACACTGAGACAATTCTACTGCTCGCTGTCACGAGACGACGTTTCTTTACAAGCCGTAGGGCTTGAGATAGATTCACACCGTGGCGCACCTTCAACCAGACAGTCCGGACCGATCCGGCGCAGATCAGCATGTCGATGACGACGGAGTTCATCGTCTCATCGAACTTAGTTCTCCCGAGGTCGAGAACCTGGCGGCGTCAGGGGCGGTTGTTGTTCTTCCGATCAGTCCGCTCGAAGAGCACGGTCCACATTTACCACTGGGCACCGATGCGCTACTGGCTGAGCACTTCGGCGGCCTGTGTGCGGAGATCATTCGTGAACGACAACCGGAGACCCCGGTGGTCGTTGCTCCACTGATTCCGCTGGGGGCGCATGTCTTTCGCTTCATGGGGTCGATCAATATCCGTCAGCGGGTGATTCGGAATTTACTGGTCGATTATGGCCGTTCATTGTCCAAGGCAGGTTTCGAGCATCTGATTATCGTGTCGTCGCACGGCGGCCCCCGACATATGGTCGCACTCGATGAAGCGGCGACCGCTCTCAGCCAACGTCATAAGATCAACACTTTCAGTCTGACATCGCAGATCATCTTCCGTTTTCTCTCCGGCAAGTTGGTCGACCGGATCAGCGACGCCTGCGAACGGCCGCTCACCGACGAGGAACGTCGCACACTGACGATGGATTACCACGGCGGCTGGTGGGAGACGGCGATGATGCTGATGCTGCGTCCGGATTTGGTGGCCGATGACTACACTTCGCTGCATGATGCGTTGGTGCCACGCCATAAGCTGCGACATAAGACCCCTCTGAATCCACCGGCCGGACAGGGATACCTCGGTGCTCCAGGGCGTGCCGATGCGGCATTCGCGAAGGCGAGCCTGGTTGTGCTGCGGCAGGAAGCGGAACAGATCATCGGTGACTTTCTGTCTGGTCAGCGGGATGTGAAACAGCTTCGTTCACCGCTGTATCGGATGCCGCTGTTTCGAACAAACTTCTGGATTTGGGTCGCTGTCGCAGTCTTGGTTGCGCTTGTCGCGGTACGTGTGTTGTCTCAGCAACTTATGCAATAGGCTACCCGCCATGAGACCGCGGCGGAGCCTTATGACGTCGATGTTGCGGTTCAACGTCCGGACGCAACTCTTTGATCCAGCGGAAGATGTGGCGCGACAATTCGAGCGTTTCCTGAAGGGACCCTTCAAGTCGTGCCAGAGTTTGCTCATCAGGGATACCGGTGTTCTGCCAGCCATGCCAGAGGCGGGGCGACGATTTCGTGATGTTCGCCTGACCCTTCTCCATTGCCTCCAGCGCATCATTGACTTCCTGTGAGACACGGGTGATACGCGCGACGAGGTCGAGGATATCGTCGTTGAGGCGGGCCGAGCTGGTCCCCTCCTGCTTGAGCTTCGCGGCGATGACCGCCAGATTGACAGCCAGGAAGCGTGCTCGTTCGCCTACGGCGCGGACCGATTCAACCAGTTCACCGACGGCGTGTCCATATTCAGTCTCAGTTGATTCGTCGTGGTCGGTCATATCCGAATGTCCTTTCAGGATCAATCGAGCATTCGATCTCGTTCCGCAGCGGGGCTGATAGTACGGTGCTGTTGCATTGCGTCAGCGGTGGCCTGTTCTTCAATTTGTTCTTCGATCGTGGCCATGTGTTGCGGGTGCAACAGATCGGCACAATAGCCCGAGATGAGTGCGGCCGCTTTCCATTCAAGCATGCGGAAACTCTCGTGAATCTCGACCGGATCGTTGTTGTACATCGGGTCCATGCGTTCGTCGTCGGTCACCTGCCAGGTTGCCTCTCCCTTATCGCGCAGCTTGAGCCGCTTCGATCCCAAAAGAATCCCGAGATGGGCATCATAGAGTCGCACGTCGTAGAAAACATGCATGTCAAGACGCCGGTGATTGAAGAGATAGGGGACGCCGAGCAGTTTTGTCGATTTGGTGTCCCGTGCGACGATCTTCACCCACAGAACCCAGCGAGATCCGCTCCCCACTGCCACCTGGTGGATTGCGGCAGGATCGTACACGCTGCGATTCTGCAGTCCAAGAACTCGCAGGACAGAGTGGGCAATGCCGGGATCGACCACCACACGGTCGCCGGTCGCGCCGATACGGTCGATCAGGAATCGTTCGAGCTCGACCGATGGTTGCATCCCCGCACCATCGGACATCCAGACAATCAGACGGTTGCCGTCGGGAGAGCGCTGTGGTCCAGATGGAAAATCGTCACCGGCCTCGACTTCAGTCAGCGGCAGACACATCACAACCAATAATGCCAGCGCGATCCATGCGCTTCTGAAATTGGGGATCACTCATCCTCCGATTCCGCTTCAATCTGTTTCTGAAACACGAACCGTGACACAATGCGCTTGAGATTCTCGGCGAAACCCATCGGGTTGCCGGGCAGACGCGCCAGGTTGTCGGCGAGCGTCTCGTCGTCGATCTGGTCGGCGGTGACGTACTCCAATCCGATCAACCGTTCGCCATCCTCACACTCTTCGACGCGTTTCACACGGGCGAGAACGTTTGATAATTGGTCGAATCCCTTGATGTCGAAGGTGAGCAGCAAGAGATCATCATTGCCGACTTTGTCATTGCTGCTAATCAGCGCACCGCCGCCGGAGATGTTGAGCAGGACGCCGCCTTTCTTTTCGGGGTGCGTGCGGACACGCTTGTCCTTGTCAATTTGCACGACAGAAAAACCGACCGGCGAAAAAATTTCCAGACGCACGTACCGGCGTTTCTGCATCTTGCCCGTGTTGTTTGTTTGAGTGGTCATTTCGTCCTCCGTGAATATTGATCCTTGAGTTCGTATCATCCGTGAGTGCAATTACACTGGCTCCTGACTGTCGACACGCAACCGGTGTAGTTGTTCAATGGCCAGATCGACGATGTGTCTCGCCATGGCCGATTGGGTCGGATCTTTCTGATGCTGGTGAATCCATTCGCGGCCGACGCGGACCGCGCTGTTGAGGTACTGCTGGGCATCACGCAGACGGCCACAGCGGCGAGAGAGTTCACCGACCATGTAGGTCAATTGAATCTGGGCATTCCCTTTGGGAACGCTGTGGCCTTCTTCGTAGGCCAACCGGTAGTTTTCCAGCGACAAATACACGGCTTCCAGCTCATCGGTGGGTACGCCCTCCCACAGGCTGTGAAGGCTCTTGAGAAACGAGGTGTATGACGGAAAATCGCCGTATCGTTCGCCGCCGTTGTCGTTTTCACCGACGACCGTTCCCACTTCCAATTCATTCAACTGTTCGGCAAAGCGGTCGGATTGTGCGCGGAGTGTGTGAACAGCGTCCTGCAACTCTCTAACCGATTCGGTGGACATTGCTTGCTGCTGATCGGCGGTCTGCGGCGATGACGCCGCCGACTCCGGATGCATTTCCAGCAGTTCCTGGATCTCCCCGACGTTCTCGCCGATTTGTGTGATCGCTCGTGACAACCCACGTACTTTTTGCAGCAGTTGACGGCGCAGAATCACATGGGGTGAAGGACGGCTCATCTTGCCGCTTCCCATCTCGTGAAACAGCCAGGCGGTACGCAAGTACCAGCGGGCGATGTCAAAATGAGACGGGTGGTCCAGTAACTGCTCGTCACGAATGCTGATCAGCAGCTTGTTGAGTGCCGTCTCCAATGGATAGGCTTCGGGCCAGAGCGCGGAACCGAGTTGACGAATGACGGAATCGTCATCGGTCAGGGCATTCAAGTGCCGCTGGCGAATCACCGATTGGCGATGCGTACGAAATGTCGCGTCATCTTTCCATTCCCGAAATCGCCGGGTGAATTCACGCGTGTAGAAACACGAGGAACACGTCGCCGTGAAGTACAGCAGCGGATTCGTGTCCTGGTAGCGGGGATTGCGCCACAGGCGATTCAACGGCCGAAAGTCGGTGTCGCGCCCTTCCTCAGTATACGCGCCCAGCTTGATCATCTCGAATTCGTTGACCGTTTTGCAGACCGGGCATTCGACGCGGGTGTAATAGAATGGTGTTTCGTCAGCTTTCATGACGGCGTCCTTTCCGTCTCACGCCGCTCGAGGTAGTCGAGCAAGCGTTGGCGAAGCGGGTCCGATGATGCCGGTTCGGGTTGATCGACTGTTTCCGCGCGCTCCGGTCCGCGTCGCAGATCGATGTATCGAAAGGGTGTCGACGCATCGCCGGCGGCTATGGTCATCGTCGCGCGTGATGCCGGGGTGGATGCAGCCGCCTGCAAGCGAGCAGCAGGTCGTCGCTGTGATGGTGTCCGGATCGCCAGTCGTGCCACCCAGACGACCGCGGCAAGCAGCGCCAGCCGTGATGCGGCGGTGACCATCACCTCGCCCCAGAATGTCGGATCATTGAATACGTCCATGTCAGAACCTCTCGTCGTCCGGTGACTGTGTTCAAACGGTGATGTCGAGACTTGGGGGCGGCAGCGGTTCATCGTCATTCTTGTCTTCCGCCGCAACTTGTGATTCCTGATCTTCCGTCTCGTCGCCCGCGTGTTCCTGTGATTCACCTTTGTCCTTCTGGTCCGGCTTCTCCCGGTGCAGAATCACCTGGTCGGAGTGTTGAGTCGGCACCGGTTTCTTCTGATCGTCCTTGTTCTTTTGATCTGTCAGGACCAGTGCGGTCCGTTGTTCGTTCTCCGGGTTTGCCCGTAACGACTCGGTGATTTTCAGCACCGCCTGCGTTTTACTTAACGCATCCTGTAAGTCGATGGGCCGAACCATACCGCCCTCCCGGGCCGGTCATAATCCGAATCGTTCGTGCACCATTTGCCGCAGCTTGCCCACCGACTTGGTGTGGATCTGCGACACGCGCGATTCGGAAATGCTCATGACCTCGCCGATTTCCCGCAAGGTCAGCTCTTCGTAATAGTAGAGTGCAATCACCAGCTTCTCCTGTTCGGAGAGGCTGGAGATGGCGTTGATCAGGTACGCGCGTAATTCCTGCCGTTCGATGTCGCCGAGTACGCTTTCGTTCTGCGGCGATTCGAGTGTTTCGACACGCGGAACCTGACGATTGTCTTCTTCACGATAAACGAGTTCATCCAACGACAGCAGCGTCGTGCCGGAGACGTCTTCGAGCGCCGCAAGCAGTTCATTCGGCGTGATCTTCATATCGTCGGCGAGCTCGGCCTTGGTGGGGACGCGACCCAGTTTGTTCTCCAGTTTCACCGTCGACCGATCGATCTCCCGTGCCTTCGCGCGCGTCGAACGCGGCACCCAGTCGAGCGAACGCAATTCATCGAGAATGGCACCGCGAATCCGGGGCACGGCGAAGGTCTCGAATTTCACCCCACGTTCCGGATCGAAATTCTTCAGTGCTTCGATCAGGCCGATCACGCCGGTCGAGATTAAGTCTGACAGCTCAACCGATTTCGGGAATCCGAGCGCCATGCGTCCAGCGACGTTGCGAACTAAGGGGAGATAGTGATTCAGCAGATCCTGCCGTACGTCGGGATCCTTGCTGTGCTGATACGCCTCCCACTTCCGCTGGACCTGGATCGAGACGGTGCTGCGTTTCCGAGGTTGAGGCGCCTGCTGCGGCGCCCGTTTTGTCGTGTTGGTGCTTGCACTGGTTGGCATAGAGATGCTCCGGGTTATCCCTAGTTATCGGCCCACGACGGCCGGTTGCTTATTGCCCCCTCCATCGAAGCGCTCTCTTTCTCTGGCTTCGGCACATCGGCCGAATCCCACATCGCAATCGCCTGCACCCGTTGATCGGATCCGCCCTCAGGAACGGTTCCGAGCACCGGCCAGGTGCGATTGAGAAACTGGGACGTCAGTTGACTGAATCGCTCACGAAGCGACTCGGCGTCTGTGCTATTGTCTGTGCGATTGAAGACGAGTGATGTGTTGTCTGCGAGCACGCCCGTGCCAAAACGCCGCAAGAGTGCGTAAGTCCTTGCCACACAGGCGATATTGTCCTCGATCAGAATTGCGCGGCGGTCGGCGGTGGTAAGAACAAATTCGGCGACAGACCGTGACACGTTACCCAGGTCGATGACCACATGATTCCACTGTCCGCTACGAAGGCGCTCGAGTAGTGATTGCACGTCACTCACGTCATCGGGCCCATGGATACCCCACCCGTTGCCGCTGGCCAATAGTCCGAGGTTGTCCTCGATGGCGACGACGGCGCGGTCAAGGCGGGTCGATCCGTTGGCCACGTTCTCGACGAAGTGTTCTGGCGTCGCGCCGACCAGCCAGGCGAGATCGCCACCGGCCAGTTCGAGCAGCAAGCAACGCTTGTCCTGGCGCCCGATGGCACGCGCCCAGTCGAGGCTGATGGTGCTCTGGCCAATGCCACCCTTGGCGGCCACCACGCAGGTCACCTGCACGTGGGGAGCGAGCGTCATCGCGATCCCCCCTTTGCGACCATCGTTTTCGCTTTCGGAGCAAAGCTCTCGGCGACATGGTTGCTGATGCCGTTGCGGATATCGGTTTCCGTAAAGGGATCAATTTCATCGAAGAGATCGGAACCGCTGACGCGATAGGAGACCGACAGGTCGTAGCGTCGCGCAAATGCCGCGACGTCCGTCCACGGTTCATGTTCATCCCAGTGCGTAACGATCATATGTGTCGGTTTGAATGCGCCGAAGCGTTCGATGACATGGTCCCAATGTGTTGGTGAATCGGTCGCACTGATCACGAGGACCACGACATCGGGACGGACCGACTTGTGAACCGAACGTGCATGATCCTCGAGGTTGACGTGTGTGCTCGATGGCACAAACTCGGCAAACAGATCGGACTTCTTAAAGGATCGTGGCAGCGAAAAGCGACCCTTCTCCGTTGACTCAATCACGACCTGCAAACCACACCGGTTGCAGACGGCAGCGAGGTGTTCATGTCCACTGGCAGGGGTATCGCTAACAACGACGATGCCAGGCTGTGTCTGCTTACTGCGCCAGCGCGCCGCACAGATCTTGAACATCGCGTTGGAACGACCGGAGCCGCGCGAGCCGATGAACAAAACGCGCAGCGGTGATTTTGTGCGTTCGAGAAAGGGACCGAATGGTGGCAGTGATTCGGCGACATGCGTCGCATAAGCCTCGATGACTTCGCCGGCCAGTCGCGGCTGTGCCGCCAACCAGGTGATGAGCGCAGAGTTTTCGGTTGTGGTGGATCGATCCGGTGCGGCAGTCGAAAAGCGTCGAATCAGTTCGTCGATGATATCGTTTGGCTGGGCGGCTGCTTGCTTTTCTGGTTGCACATCGTGGGTTGCGACATCCGGCGTATCCGATGGCTCTTCCGTTTCATCCGCCGCTGACTCCTGGGTGTTTGCCAATTCACCCTTCAACGTGAGTGATCGGGGGCCCTCGACGGGGCGCTGATCGGTCGGTTCGGGTTCATAGGCAGCAGTGACATGGACGCCGCGTTCGCGATGCGCAAACCGTCCGCCGGTGGGAGCTTCAAATCGTGTATCGATGATGACCGCATCGTCGCCGAACGCCTTGCGGACATTGTCCAGGGCGTCGCGCAGACTCGGACCGGAAAACGTTTTCACGATCATTGCGTCACCCCGTTCGTGGTGGGTGATGGAGTTGGTTGTGGATTGGGACGGGCTGGCACCGGCGTTGAATCCTGCGCGCCCACTGATGTGGTCACTTCAACCGTTGTACTGGGTAGCAGGTCGTTGTACGAGAGCACAACCAACGACGGGTACCGGGCTTCGACAAACCGGCGGAACAAGAGGCGCAGATTGGGCGCGACGAGGGACATGGGCGTGTACCCCTGCGCCACCATCGCATCAATCGCGCGTCCCACGGCATTGAGTAATTGCTCGGCGGTCTGTGGCTCGAGTGCGAGTTGGAAACCGACCGGCGACTGGGTGATACTCTCCGACAACAGCTTCTCGATCGCCGGATCCAATGTAAATGCCAGCACGGAACCGTTCTCATCAGCGTACATATTGGTGATCGAGCGCTTCAGGGAACGACGCGCATATTCCGAGAGAACGTCGGTGTCTTTAGTCAGCGACCAGTAGTCGTTGAGAGTTTCGAGAATAGTGACCAGGTCTTTGATCGGCAGACGTTCCCGCAGCAGGTTTTGCAGGATTCGCTGCACCGGGCCGGCCGACCCCACTTTCGAAACCGTCTCTTCGACCAGGACCGGGTAATCGTGTTTCAGATGATCGAGCAGTGACTGGACGTCCTGGCGGGACAAGATGTCGGCCGCATACGAGCGAATGACTTCGGTTAGGTGTGTCGCGAGGACGGCGGCTGGTTCGGCAACCGTGTAGCCTTTTTGTTCGGCAATCTCGCGGGAGACGGGTGCAATCCAGCGTGCCGCGAGACCATAAGCCGGTTCCGTCCCAGGGATACCGCCGATTTCATCTTCATTAAGACCGCCCGGATTGATTGCCAGGACGTAGTTCATCATCAGCTCGCCGGAGGCGATTTTCACGCCACGGAGTTTGATGACATAGGTCTGCGGTTCGAGTGAGACATTGTCGCGAATGCGTACGGGCGGCACCACGAAGCCGACGTCCTGGGCCATTTGGCGGCGAATGACGGCAACACGATCGAGCAGATCACCGCCCGAGGCCGTATCCACGATGGGTATGAGCCCATAGCCAATTTCAACTTCGAGAACGTCGAGATGCAGAAATTCTTCCGGCTTCTGTGCGGGTGGCGGGGCTTCCTGATATTCGGCTTTTTGCTCGGCCTCTTCCTTACGCTCCTTCATCAGGCGTGTTACCATAAACGCGCCAATGCCTGTAATTATCCCGAGCCCCAGAAACGGGAGAGTGGGCATCCCGGGCACAAATCCGAACACCGTCAGCATCGTCGCGGCCACGGCAATGGCGCGCGGACGTTGCGTGAGCTGATGACGTAGATCCGCGCCGAGATCGGATTCGGCCGCAGCGCGTGTGACCAGGATGCCCGATGACACTGAGACGAGCAGTGCTGGAACTTGTGAAACGAGACCATCGCCGACCGACAGCAGCGTATACGTCATTGCCGCATCCGACAGGCTCATACCGGCCTGCAAAACACCGACAACCAAACCGCCGACGATGTTAATCGCGGTGATAATCAGCCCGGCAACGGCATCGCCGCGTACGAATTTACTGGCGCCGTCCATGGCGCCGTAGAAATCGGCTTCCTTGGCAATGGCCGTCCGACGGCGACGTGCTTCGTCATCGCCGATCAATCCGGCGTTGAGGTCGGCATCGATTGCCATTTGCTTGCCGGGCATGGCGTCCAAGGTGAATCGCGCCGCCACTTCCGAGATGCGTCCAGCACCCTTGGTGATAACGACAAACTGGATGATGACCAAAATCAGGAAGATGATGAATCCGACAACGTAGTTGCCTTTCACCACGAATCCACCGAAGGCCGTGATGACTTCACCGGCATACGCATCACCGAGGATCAACCGCGTTGACGCCACGTTGAGTGACAGGCGGAACAACGTCACGATCAGCAGCATCCCCGGGAACACCGAGAGCTGCAGCGGTTCGGTGACGTAGAGCGTGGCAAGCAAGACGATCAGCGAGAAGGCGATGTTGGTTGCCAGTAAGAAGTCGAGCACACCCGGTGCGACCGGGATAACCAGGACGCCGATAATGCCGACGACTCCGACCGCCAACACGATGTCGGCATTGCTGGTCATACGGCCAATGAATCCCTGCGTCCGGCTCATGCGTCAGCACCTCCGGACGAGGATGTCGTAGATGTGGCCGTGCCCGACTCACTCTTCAGACGATAGACGTATGCCAATACCTCGGCGACCGCTTTGTAAAGTTCGGCCGGCACGGTGCCGCCGATTTCGACTGACGAGTAGAGTGCACGCGCGAGGGGCTTGTTCTCGACGATTGGCACATCGGACTCGCGCGCGATCATTTTGATCTTTTCGGCGAGCAGTCGTGCGCCCTTCGCCAAAAGCACCGGAGCGCCCATGGTCTGGGGATCGTATTTCAAAGCGCAGGCCAGTGACGTTGGATTGGTGACCACGACGTCGGCCTTGGGGACTTCGTGCCCCATCCGCATGCGTGCCAATTCGCGTTGCACCTGGCGGATGCGGCTCTTCATCTGCGGTGACCCTTCGTGCTGCTTGAGTTCCTCTTTGACTTCGTGCTTTGACATGCGAATCGACTTTTCGAAGTCGTATCGCTGAAAGGCGAAGTCGCCGATGGCGAGCATCATCAGTGCGAGGATGATCTTGATCGCAACGCGGAAAAGAGCCCAGCCGGTGAACGTCAGAATCGCCGACATATCGGCGTCCACCAGCGTCAGGAATCCTTCCCGTTCGGCCGAGACGGCGAAGTAGGCGACCGTACCGATCACACTGAGCTTAAAAACGTCGCGGACCAGTTCGAACAGAGAACGCTTTGAGAATAAACGCTTGGCGCCTTTGACCAAGTCGAGTTTTTCGAATTTGGGCTGCATGGCTTCGGGGGCGAATCGGAAGCCGACCTGTGATCCGGCAACGACGAGAGCAATCATTACCGCCGCGAGAAAGAACGGCGCGAGCATGGCCAGTGTACGCACCCCCACCAATGTCAGTGTCGAGGTTGCGTCTTCGGTTGTTACCGGAGGATTGGACATGATGCCGAACAGATGTTGCATCAGTCTGGTAAGATCGGCCGCCAACGCCGGCGCGGCGAACAGCAGGAACAGCGTGCCGAAAAACAGCAGTGCGAACGAATTCAGTTCGGTCGAACGGGCGACTTGCCCTTTCTTGCGCGCCTCTTCCCTGCGGTGCGGAGTCGCTGTTTCGGTTTTTTCCTGTGTGGACTCGTCAGCCATTGTCTTTGCCGGCGCGGACTATGCTGCCATCATTGCAGCGATTAATCGCTGCGTACTGATTTGGATTTCTGTCAGGGTGCGACTGAACAACTGTGTCAACAGCGGCATTGACGCCGCCAGAATGAGAAAGCCAATACCGATCTTCAGAGGGAATCCGACGATGAAAATGTTCATCTGCGGAACGGTGCGTGCGACAATGCCGAGCGCCACGTCGGTCATCAGCAGTGTTATCATCATCGGTGCGCCGATTTTGACCGCGGTCACGAACATCGTGGTTGTCACGCGGACGATTTGATTGAAGGCGTTATCGCCAAGGACGCCGTGGCCGATCGGAATCAACCGGTAGCTGTCGATCAATGCCGAGATCATCAGATGATGCCCGTCCAAAACGAGCAGGATGAGCATCGCCAGGATGTACTTGAATTCGCCGATCAGTGAGACCTGCCCGGACGTCGTCGGATCGATCACGTTGACAATGGCAAACCCCATCTGCAGGCCGACCATGTCACCCGCCATACGGATTGCCCAAAAGAGCGTGGCGAAGGCGAAGCCGATCAGCGATCCAACCATGATTTCGTGGATGGCCCAGCCGCCGATCCCCCACAGAGAGTGCGGGATGACCTGATCAAAGCCGGCAATCATTGGTCCGACACCCATCGCGAACACCAGCGCGACGGGGACCTTCACTTTGGCAGGAATGGCACGGTGCCCCCAAAACGGCGCGGTAACAAAGAAGCCGCTGATGCGAAGCAGGGCCCAGAGAATGGCCCAAATCCAATCGATGCTGAAGGGTGCGAAGTTGCTCATGTGCGCTATCGACAGTCGTTTCCGGGCACACGTTGCCCGTTTCGTCAAGACCTTTAGCAAGCCGAATGCCGACCGCCACCTAGCGGCCTATGATGTTGTTGAGTAATGTGTTAGATGGTTAGGGTGAATTCCGGAAGGGTCAGCATCTGGATAGAACAGGAAATTATTTCCGTGCGATTGGGGGGATTTGGCAATACCGCCTTATCGGCATGTAACCGTCTCCCCTTAACCGATGATCGATGGGATGCTCGAATAGAGACGCGTGGTGAAGCCGACCAGCCGCTCGATGATCCACGGCAGAAAGATCAGCAGAGCCACCGCGACCGCTACGATTTTGGGCACGAAGGTCAACGTCATTTCCTGGATCTGCGTGACGGCCTGAAGGATTGAAATGGTGACACCCACCAGCAAGCCGAGCGCCAGCATCGGTGCGGCGAGCATGAGTGTCATCGAGACCGCATCGCGGCCGAGGGCTAAGACGTATTCGACGGTCATGCATTTCTCCTCAAGGTGCGACTTCAATCGTCAGTAGAACGATCCCACCAGCGATTGCACGACCAAATACCACCCGTCCACCAGAACGAAGAGCAGGATCTTAAACGGCATCGCCACCATGATTGGCGGCAGCATAAGCATACCCATCGACATCAGGACCGATGCCACGACCATATCGATAATCAGAAACGGTATGAACAAGACGAACCCGATTTGAAAGGCCACCCTCAGTTCCGAGATTACGAACCCCGGAAGCAGTGCGCGTAACGGGACGTCGGAATGGGTTGTCGGCTTTTCAAGTCCGGCCAGACGAACGAATAGCGCCAGGTCCTTTTCCCGTGTTTGTTTGAGCATGAATTCGCGGATCGGCTCAATGCCGCGTTCGTACGCCTGATCACGGTCGATGGTACCCTCGGTGTATGGTTTAATTCCCTCTTCGTAGGCCTGTGTGAACACCGGCGTCATGATGAAAAAGGAGAGAATCAACGCCAATCCGACGAGTAACTGTGCCGGCGGCATCTGCTGTGTGCCAAGGGCGTGCTTCAAAAAGGACAGAACGACAATGATCCGTGTGAATGATGTCATCGTGATGACGATCGATGGCGCCAGCGATAGAATGGTTAACAGGAGAATGATCTTCAGTGTGACCGACAGGTCCGAGGGGCTGTCGCTCTCCTCGATGCCAATCGACACTTTGGGCAAGCCCTGGGCTGTCACCGCTGACGTAACACAGATCACCAGCAGTATGGCGAGCACGATCGATACATGATATCGGCGACTGCGTTTGCGCAACATAATGATCACGAGGTCGGAACCGGCTCGTTTTCCGATTTGCGGGCCGACTGAAAGAGTTCGTTGAGTTGTTGACGTGCTTGTGAGAGGGCATCGCGATAGCGTGTGTCGGTCGATTGCTTCTGCTTGAGGGCATCCGCGAATGAACTCGACGCGGGCAGATCGCCCGGCTGTAGTTCGGTCAGCAGACCGATGTTGTGTTCGGTCACGCCCAGTACCAGCACGCGGTTGCCGACGCTGACCACATCAACGGAGCGTTTCGGTGCGAGATGACAGCGTTCGAGGATGCGGATAGGCGAATCGTTTTTCCCCATCAGGCGCCCGCTCATCACTCGTTTCGCCACCCACAGTGTGCCCCAGATCAAGACCACAACGACGATCAGCGCAATCGCCAGCCGTCCAACGGATGACCACAGAGACTCGGTAGCAAGGTCCGTCAGAGCTTTGGCGGTGTCTGCTTGAGCAAACAACTGGGCGGAAGCAGGGGCTGACGATGTCAGGACCACAAACAGTCCCAGCACGCATATGTATGCCCGATTACAGAGATTCTTCACAAGACATTCCTTCCGATGGAATGTGGTGAGTGTTCTTATAAAGTCTCGAGTCGCTCACGCGGCGACATGAGACTCGTAATGCGCAATCCGAATTTCTCGTCGACGACAACGACTTCGCCTTTGGCGACCAGTTTGTTGTTGACCATCAGGTCGACCGGTTCGCCGGCGAGGCGATCGAGTTCAATGATCGACCCCTGTCCCCACTCGAGGATCTCACCGATTGGCAGTGAGGTGCGTCCCAGTTCAATCGAGACGGGCAGATTGACATCCATGAGCAGGTTGATGTTCCTCGGCACTTTGGCGCTGGTTCCGTCACCGAACTGCGGGAACTCTGCGGGATGAGCCTGTGCTTCGCTTTGAACCGATGCTCCGGGCCGGGCCTCCGTGGTCGGCGGCTCAGGAAAGTCCATACTGGGCTCATTGATCGAAGAGGCATCTATGATGTCACCATCTCCGCTTGACGTGTCGGTGGTCTCACCTGAGCTGCTGTCACCAATGGGTTCAGTGCCCGCCGCCTTGACCGCGTCGGGTGTCTCGTCCGGCGTGCTCTCCCCTACCTCCGAAGAGGCCTGTGGTTCGGGAGCTGGTGTTTCCGGTGCCGCGTCCTGCGGCTGATCGTTCTGCTCTTCCGGATTATGGGTCTGCTGATCGTCCATGTTCTATCCTCAGCTAACGTCAGGATTGCGGTGGTGGCTTGTGTGCATCAGTAACCGACATGATTTCTACCGCGCATCGTTTCCCGCGAATGCCCGGACGTGCGACGTATTTCTCAACTTCGCCCACCTTGATCCGCGTCGGCATCACGGTCTCCGTATCGGTGATGAGAATGTCCCCGACTTGAATACTCAAAAACTCTTTCAATGAAATATCGGTTTGAGCCAAAACGGCGGAAATGTCGGTGTAAACATTGCGCAAACTCTCATCCAGCGTATTCTTGTCCCGTGTCGATGTCTTTAGTCGTGTTGCTTCAAACCAGTTCTGCCCCGACATTTTGGCTAACGCCGGCTCGAGCGTGATATAGGGATAGCAGAAGGTGAGGTTGCCCTGCACCTCCAACATCATGATCTCCAGAGTCACGACAATGACAGTTTCTCCGGAGGGCACGATTTGAATGAGCTGCGGATTGGTTTCAATCGACGACGGTTCGACTTCAACTTCGATGATGCGTCCCCACCCTTCGGCGAGCTCCTTGTAGGCGCGGTTGGACACCTTGTCCATTACGCTGAGCTCGATTCCGGTGACTTCGCGTTCGGCTTCCAACCCCTTGCCGCGTCCGCCAAAGACGCGATCGACAAACCCAAACGTGAGTGCCGGGCTGTAATCGGCGATACACGTGCCTTCAAGGGGATTGAGTTGGAAGGTGTACGTACATGGGTGAGCGGCGAGCGAACCAACGAACTCGGAGTAAGTGACCTGGTCCACCCGCAGCACGTCGACGTCGACCACCGCCCGCATCATGGCGGAGAGGCTCGATGCCAGCCGACCCGCGAAGTGCCGGTGAATGCTCTCCAATACACGGATCTGGTCTTTGCTGATCCGGTTGGGGTGTTTGAAATCGTATCGTTGTGCCCCGGACGGTCCCGACTTCGGGGCTTTCGTCTGGGTTGGACCGGTGTCGCTTCCCTGCGACTCGGCTAACAACGCATCAATTTCGTCTTGCGACAGTACGTTCGACATGAACCCTCACTGCATGACATAATCGACAAAATAGACCGCGAGCAACTGCTGACCTTTCAACATGGTATTCAGTCGCTCTTGAATCTCAAGGCGCATGTTCTCCCGTTCGGTCGTGCTGGTGAGCTGCGTGACCGTACGTGACGAGAGTATCGAGATCAGCATATCGCGAACCTGCAGGTCTCGTTCCTGGAGTGTTTCGACGGCTTCCGGCGTTGCTACCTCGAGGCCGAGGGAAGTCGACAGATAACGCGTCCCCTCAGTGCCTTTGGGATTGATGAGGAGCTCTTCAATTAGATACACCTCACCTTCCCCTTTTTGGGCCGCGGTTGTCTCCGAAGCGTCGGCGTTTGCTGCTTGGGACCCCGGACCAAACTTGGGCAGTACCACCTGTTTCACCGTAAAGAACGCCGCGCCGGCCATCACGGCCGCCACGAGAACGATGACCAATACAGACTTCATTGCGTCTCAACTTTGGATGTGTTGGTCGGTTCGACATGACAAAGACGCCGGTATGCCGCGGTCAGTCGAATCACCTCGTCATCCGATTCCTGCACCATGATTTTCTTTCCGGTTGTCAGGCTGATAATCGTATCGGGCGTCGCCTCGACGAATTCGATCAAGTCCGAGTTGATAACGATCGGACGGCCTGTCAACTGGGTCAACTTTATCATCGATTTACCCTGTAATCCTTCTTCGCACAGAAGGTGCCAGGTGTCTTATTGCCATACAGTGATTGGTTGATCACCCTTATTGATATCGGCTACGCGGCCGTCCCCGGATACCCTCCGGAGACGGCCACCATGATTACTGCTTGATGTTGACCAGTTCGTTGAGCAACTGATCGGACGTTGTGATCACCCGCGCGTTGGCCTGGAAACCACGCTGGGACGTAATCACGTTCGTAAATTCCTCCGCCAGATCGACGTTGGATCCCTCGAGGGCCCCGGATGAAATAGTGGCATTGACTGTCGCACCGGCAACGCCGCGAACCGCATCACCGGAGTTGGCCGATGCGGCAAACATCGTTTCACCGGCCTTCAGCAAACCACCCGGGTTGTTGAAATCAGCCAGGATGACTTGGGCCAGCGTACGCGAGACACCGTTGGTGAAGATACCCGTGATCACGCCGCGTTCGTCGATCGAAATCTTATCGAGCATACCGAGCCCATAACCGTTCTGGTTCTTGGCAATGGCCGAGAAGTTTGATGAAAATCCGGTGAGTCCGTCAAAGTCGCCACCGGTCCCTGGGAACAGTTTCATGGACATTACGGCCGCACCGTTGTTCGGGTCGATGGACAATGAATCGGACAAGTCGTCAAACGTGTACCGAGACAAGGACCCATCGGAGTTGAATGCCACCGTGCCTTCGTCACCCGAGACCGGGAGTTCATTCCCGGCGGCAGTCGCTTTCCAGCGCCACAGATTCGGTGTCGCTTGCTTGGTAAACGTGAACACAATCGTATGTTTGCCACCCTGCGTGTCATAGGTGGTGATCGAGGTGGCGTGTTGGGTGTCCAAGGTCTCGATCACTGCTGTGCCGGCGGCCAATTGGGATGATGAAATGATGTTTACACCGCCGTTGCCCAGCCCCTTAATGCCGGTCACCAACCCCGTGGTCTGATTCAAAGTGACTTCCAGTACCGTTCCGTTGATGGGATTGCCGGTATTTGGGACAAAGTTGTCGGTCACCGTGAATGTGTGCGCGGTACCGTTATTGGCCTGGAATTGGTTTCCGACAGCGGCTCCGAAGATGATGTTGGCCACGTCGCCGGCCACGGCCACGTTGCTGTTGACATTGTAGGCGGTCCCGTCACCGGCATAGTCGCGGGTAACGCGAATCTGTCCGGTACCGGACTCAAAGCTGGCGCTCATGCCCGGGACTTTGGAGATCGCGGCCACCAACT
Organism: uncultured Ignavibacteria bacterium; assembly: GCA_964440935.1. GTDB lineage: Bacteria > Zixibacteria > MSB-5A5 > WJJR01 > WJJR01 > WJJR01. The sequence goes on from CAYTTY010000005.1 coordinate 26,255, forward strand.
CAGATACGGTCGAATTGAGTGTCAACCCAGTGACGAGAACATCCGATCCGCCGTCGACGTTGAACGTCAATCCAGAATCCAAACCCACCTGGGTCACGCCGAGTGAACCGAGCGTGTCACTCATATTCAGACCGGCGGTACCCGACAAGGCCGTCGAATTGGTAGGCTGACTCCCTGCAATGGTCAGCGTGTGTGTACCGCCCGCGCCATCGGCCGCCACACCGGTGACACTGTCGATGTTCGTTCCGCCGGCGGAAGTGAGCGACGCTTCCGAGGTCGTCGCAGTGGCATTCAGGTTGTTCGCCAGGAAGATCTCGGTGGTGGCTTTGGCGGGATCTTGTTGGCCGAACGGCAACACGATGTTTCCGATCGCGGTCGTGGCCGGAATCGTGCCATCGGTATTGGCCATCTTGCCTTGCACGTAGAATCCGTTGGCCGGATTGACCAAGTTCGAGTTGGAGTCGAGACCGAATGCACCGGCACGCGTGTAGAACTCCTGCACACCGTCAGACAAGATGAAGAACCCCGAGCCCTGGAGCGCAAGGTCAGTCAGTTCACCGGTCGTTTCCAATCCACCTTGCTGGAAACGGTTGTCGACGGATGCGACCTGCATGCCGAGACCAAGCTGTACCGGATTGGTACCGCCGGAGTTGTTTGACGGACGTGCCGCACCGCGGATGGTTTGCACCAGTGCTTCACGGAACGTGACGCGCCCGCCTTTGAAGCCAATTGTGTTGATGTTTGCGATGTTGTCTCCAACCAGATTGAGGCGCACCATGTGGTTACGCAATCCGGAGACTCCCGCAAAAAGCGAGGCCATCATAGCAGGGATCCTCCCTTTTGGACCGCGGCTCCCTCGGTTGAGGTCCAGCCGGACGATCGTGGTGACCGATTAACGTTATCATTGTTATCATTTGGAGATGACGATTCCTGCGGAAGCACAATGGCCGAATCGATGTGGGTGAACACACCAGCTTCAAGTTTTGTGCGCCCCAGGGCCGTCTTGACTGTGCGATTGGGAACAGAGGCAATGACCGCCAGATCATCGAGTAGGAACAGGGCCTCCTTCGATCCTTTCTGTGTCGCGAGGTCAAACGCGGTATTGAGACGTTTGATTGTACCTTCGGTCGGGATCAATCCCCGACGCACCATGCGGTCGGCCGCGTGGGCCGAAACGACAATCTTGTGTTGATCGAGCTTCTGCCGCAGCACACGCGCAAACTCCCCCCTGTCGGCGGGTGCGTTGGTTTGCACCTTCGGGGTGTTGGTCAGCGCCTGCGAGGCGGCTGCGCGAATGTCGCTAATCACACTCATTGCGATTATCCTCTACTCGTCAACCGCGGACACTTGAATCACGTTGCTGATCGGAACCATGGCCTTGCCGATCATCAGCATGGCACTACCGTCGAGATACCGCACCCCATCAACGGTTCCGGAGAAATAGGCCTGCGAGGGAATGTCATTGCCTTCGTTGTCGGAGGCCAAAACACGCAGGTGGTAGGTTCCCGCCGGTGCACGGTTACCCTGCCGATCGTTCCCGTCCCATTCAACGCTGTGAGCGCCTGCTCCGGTCGCACCATCGTTCAATACCTGCACGACTGCACCGCTGCCGTCAGTGATCTCCAGACGAACATTGGCGGCACCCTGCCCCAATTCGTAATTAATCGTCGTCGGGCCGGAGTCATCGAGCACGACTGACTCGGAATCGACCCGGACGTTGCGGCCGATCAGGGACGTCGCCATGGTGTTGTTAATGGTCTGCGAAAGCATGGAGCTCCACTCGAGAGAATTCTCCAAGTTGTCATTCATATTGTAGAGCTGCTCGAGCTGCGTAAACTGAGCCAGCTGGGCAATGAATTGTTCATCCTTGACCGGCTCCAACGGATCCTGGTTGGCGAGACGAGTGACGAACAGCTTTAAGAAATCGTCCTTCCCCAGATCGTTGAGTCCGGTGATGCGCTCTGCGGCTTGTTGTGTCGTTCCGGTGTTAATCTGATCAACTGGTGTTACGGTAGTCATGAACGACTCCCTGCTTATGCCACGAGATCGAGACGCCCCACGGCGACACGACTCGGCGTATCGATTTCAGTGTTGGCGAAGACCGCCGGCGTGTGATATTGGCCCGTTGGCTGTGAGTCACCATTCTGATGTTGGTGAGGCGATCCGGAATGATCCTGCGACTGGTCACGCAGCCACGGATTGCCACCATCGTTCTGATTCGGTGTGTTGGGGTTAAACGGCTGGCGGGCATCACCCCGCGACGTTCCGACAACTTCCAGACGTTCGACACGCACGCCGGCATCGGCGAGGGACTTGTGCAAATCACCGATGTTGCGTTCAACGATGTCACGCGTCTGCTCGGAACGGATCCGCATGGTTCCGATAATTCCGTTGCCACTTGATGTCAAATCGACACGGATATGGCCCCATCCCGGCGGTTCGATCCGAACGCGCACCTGGCCCGGCACCTGAATGGGCTTGGGCGTTTCGACGATGAATTGACGGGATTGCGTCGGTTCCGGCGTCGCCGGTTTCTCTGCAGACTGTCCCGCATTAGCAAGCGATTGAATGGTCGTCGTTTGATTGTGCGTAAGATTCTCAGAACCAGTTGGCGATTGCTGATTCACGCTGTGAACGATCTGTGCTTCGGCCACATTCGGCTTGATTGACTGCTTCTGTTGAGATGCCGGTATTGGTTCATTCACTGGCGCCATCTCGCTCGATGTGGAGTTGGCTGCTCCAGATGGTGCAGTCTTGGACTCCACCGCAAATTCGTGTCGAATCGGCTCGGCGTCAGCGCCTTTTGAACGAGACTGAGACCTGATCAGTTTCTCCGGTTGTTCATTGGAATGGACGGCAACGGCAGAGACATTCTGTTCGGTATTCCCGGCAGCGGCTTCGGGATTGGCATCGGGCTGCTTCGACATCTGTTCAGCGATATTTGACTCGGCAACGCTTGCCCCTTGAATGGGGGACGATTCTTTGTGGCCGAAGTGGACCTTCGTGGACTCGGTCTTGTGTGTATCTTCTTGATTGCTGTAGGACGATGCTGTGTCGTCCTGATCCACTATGGCTGTATGTACACCGTGCTCGGTAGTCTGCTGCGGTGCTTTCGCTGACGACTGTTTTGCGGTCTCTGCTGAGAGCGGTTCAACTTGGACCGTCGTCCGCGCTTGGTCTTTGGTTGAAGCGGTGCTGGCATCCTTCGTTATTTCGAGCAAATCATCGGTATCTACCGGAATAGCTCCGTCTGCGATGTGCTGATTCCCATTTTCGTGGCCCGATTGCGGTTTCGCCGAATTGGTTTCAGTGAAAGCGTTCTCCCGCTTGATGCTTAGGACTTCCGGAGATATCTCGGAGTCCTTTGACGCGACCACCGGACCACCGTCTGTGACGAGAACGTCCTGCACTGGGACAGTCCCGTGCTCGGTAGGCGGAGGGACTTTCTCGGCGTTCCCTGAAATTAGCTCTGGCGCAGCCTCTCCACTCTGATCTCGGACGTGCTGTGCCAAACTACCCTGTAAACGCGTGCTCGCCTTATGTGGCAATGCAGGCTGGTCGGTCTCATCTTGAGCATCCACAGCATCGGTGGGCAGCGTCACATCAACATCGTTGCCTGCACGTGCTGTCGCGAGCTGGTGCGCAGCCACTAAGTCAGCCGGCACCGATGAGAGCGCATCTGGAGTGCCCTCAGTCACTGCCGTGAGATTGATCGCGAGATTCGTACCATCTTCCGACACTGTGATTTCAGTTAGATCCACGGTCAACGGAAGTGATTCCTGCTCGGCGTCCGTTAGGAAGGCGAATTCATCAGTCTGCGGCTCACGGCCCAGTAACATTGCGAGCGCGTCGGCGAATGCGGCATTTCCGGCGTCTCCTGTTGCCGTTGAGCCGACCTTCTCTTCCGGCACATTGCCGGAGAGTATCAGATGGGCCAGGATATCGGACGGTATATGTGTCACGGCGTGTTCAACGTCCCTTCCGATTGAATCAATTCCATGGTAATCTTCGCCGCGCGTTCGGGCGGTAATGTCGCCAATACGCGCGAGGCGGTCTGCGGCTTCATCCGCGGCAGCACATCCATAATCGTGCTGTTATCCAAATTGGCAATCAGCCCGCTCATTTCGTCGGGTTTCATCGCATCGAGCAACTTGGCGATATAGGACAGCTTCTCCTCGGCGATCGCGTGCTTCTTGTTCATGAGATCTTCAACTTCGGACCGCAGTGCTTCGAGTTCTTTGCGTTCTTTGGCGAGCTTGCGCTCCTCGGCTTCGATCTCTTTGCGGCGTTGATCGAGCAGTGCGACTTCGGCAATCGTGTCTATGGCCTGAGTCTGTTGCGCTTGCTCAACCGCTGCGGCAGCTTCGCCGTACTTGGACACGTAGTTCTGTGACGAGGCCGATGATGAGCCCGCATCATCAGATGCCTGCGTTTCGGCGGCGCCCTCCGGCAGTGGTGGATCAAAGACACCCATCATGTAGCTGAAGACGGCCAGAAAGACCACGAAGCTGACAATCGCCGAGATGATGATCGTCAACGGGCTGATCGACTTGCCCTTCTGAGGCTCATCCGACGTTTCCGCGTCAGTCGCCTTGGACTTGGACTCGGTCTTGTCTTCCAAGGTCTCTTTTTTGTCTTTCTCGTCGGCTGCGATAACAGCACCCTCCGTTTGGGAACACTGCCCCGCAATGCGCAGTGCAAGCGGTGTGCCTGAACGTTTCAGTGTGGCTTGCTGGGGCGTATCTTATTGTAGTTGAGTGGATTCAGGTTTCGACCAGTTGCGGCGCCAGTCCGCATCGCCGCGCTTATGACCTTGTTGAGAACGCGTTTTTCCGGTGCTATCCGGTAATAACTTCCTCCCCATGCTTCCCCTCTTCTCGTTGCCGCTGGAGATACCGGTCGACGGCCGTATCGTCATGCACCTTCTGCTCGGCGCGCCGTGCGGCGAGATCATGCTCCTGGCGTTGCTTATCTCTGAGCCGAACATAGCGTTCCACCTCGCCGGATTTTTCGACAAGCCGCTCGCGCGCCTTTTCGACTTCGTTCAACGCTGCCTTGGTCGTCTTTGCCTGATTGGCCACACGCATTTCGGCCGCCCGCATGGCGTCGCGCGCGGAATTCCACGACCAAGCCGCGGATACATGACGGCCCAAGTGGCGATAAGACGTTGTGAGGCGTTCGCGCTCGCGTAGTTCGTGGCGAAGCTGCTCTTGCTCTTGATCGAAGAGCCGACGTTTCTCGGCCAGTTCCAGAGCGCACTGCTGCTTCTCTGCTTCACGCAGGTGCAATAGGCGTTCCAGTCGAAATCGAAAAGCACGCATGACTGCTACGGAGCGGCGCTGCCGTTTGTCTCAGTGGTCGGTTTGGTTAGGATCGTACGCAGTGTACTCCAAGTGGCATCGGCGTCTGTAAACTCGTCAACCTGCTGGCGCAAGAAACCGTTGAGTTCCTTGATCACGTCAATGGCGCGATCAATGTCCGGCGAGGAACCGCGTTTGTACGCTCCCACGCTGATCAGATCTTCGGCTTCGCGGTATGTGGCGAGAATATCCCGTGCCATGCCTGCCAGGTCGCGTTCCTCGCGCGTGAGTACATCATTAGCGACTCGTGAAATCGAATCGAGTACATCGACCGCCGGAAAGTGATTCTGCGATGCAACGCGCCGCGACAGCGCAATATGACCATCAAGAATGGCACGACACGAATCAGAGATCGGCTCGGCCATGTCATCACCTTCGACCAATACCGAATAGACTCCGGTAATCGAACCGCGTGAGTCGCGCCCGGCACGTTCGAGCAGGCGCGGCAGCATGGCGAAGACCGACGGCGGGAAGCCGCGGGTCGTTGGCGGTTCGCCGATTGATAACCCGACCTCGCGCTGGGCAAGTGCCCAGCGGGTGATGGAATCGACAAGCAGCATCACGTCAACGCCACGGTCACGGAAGTATTCCGCAATCGTCGTTGCTGTATGCGCCGCTTTCAGACGCATTAGTGCTGGTTGGTCCGACGTGCACACAACGGTAACGCTACGCTTCATCCCTTCCGGTCCCAGATCGCGTTCGATGAAATCGCGAACTTCCTTGCCGCGTTCGCCAACAAGTGCGATCACGTTGACATCGGCGGATGATGTGCGGGCAATCATTCCCAGCAACGTGCTCTTCCCTACGCCGGAGCCGGCAAACAGTCCGATGCGTTGTCCTTTCCCGAGGGTCATTAGTGTGTCGATGACACGGACACCGGTGTTCAGACGGTCTATTACACGTGGACGATGCAGCGGGTGTGGCGGCGACGCGTCGAGCGAACGTTGTACATCGGCGAGGATCGCGCTGCCGCCGTCAATTGGATTGCCCAAAGCATCGACCACACGCCCCAGCATGGCTTCACTTACACCAATGGTGAGCGACTCACCGGTTGCGGTGACCACCCACCCCGGGCCGATTCCCTGGCGCTCACCGATTGGCATCAGCAGCACACGGCCCTGGCGAAAGCCCACGACCTCGGCCGGGAGACGGCGACGCCCGGAGATGTCTTCGAGCATACACAGGTCGCCGACTTTGACATGAGGACCGTCGGCTTCGATCGTCAGACCGACGAGGCCTACGACTCGCCCCGTTGGGCGCACCGCCTCGGCGGACTTAACGACCGAGCTGTACTCCGACCAGGGCGTGGTCGGCATCGGGAATCGGTCCTGTAATGTGAGGGATGGCGCCATGACCGACCTTACTCCTCGGATTGTGCCGGAGTGGCGGCGTTGTTGCGTCGCGAGGCGGCGTGCTGCATGAGAACACTCTTGAGAATTGCCAGTTGTTTTTCAATTCGTGCATCGACGACACCTAATTCGGTTTCTACAAGGCATCCGCCAACGCTGATCTGATCATCCGCCAACACCCGCAGTTTGCGAAAACCACGGAACTCTTCCAGCCGACGTTCGAACGTCTTTTCGACGAATTCCAGATCTTTGGGATGACAACGGACGGTGGCGCGGTCACCACTGCCCAACTGCTCAAATGCCGCCTTCAATGCCCGCTCGATGTGACTACGGACAGGAGGACGTTCTCCGAGAATCTGTTCGAGTGCGAGACACACCAATTCCACGGCCTGCTTCTCGTTTTCGGCAAACCAGTCGGCACGTGTCCGTACGAATTCCTCGGCAATCGATTCGATCAGCTTGGTAAGTCGTGCGTTTTGTTCGTTGATGGTCGACTTCGCCATCGCCGAGCCATCGCGATATCCGTTTTGGTATGCCTGCTCGAGCGCTGTCTGATGTTCTTCGCGTACCTGTTCCAACTTGCTGTTATATTGATGTTCGACTTCCCGAACGGAGTATGGCCGGTTATCAACGGGAGCAGGCGCGCCACGCGCCGCTTCACCGATTCGATAATGACGTTCTGAGACCTGTGTGCTACGGAGGACCCGGTCAGATGATGATGTCATCTTTGCCTCCGCCACGGCCGGTGATGACAATTTGGCCCTCGGCCTCAAGACGGCGCACCGATTCCACGATGCGTTGCTGGGCCGCCTCGACTTCGGAGAGACGCATCGGGCCAAGGAATTCAATTTCTTCACGGATCATCGTGCCGACACGTTCCGACACATTGCTGAAGATCTTATGCTTTACGTCTTCCGACGCGGCTTTCATGGCAACCGCGAGATCCTTGGTTTCGACTTCCTTGAGGACTTTCTGAATTGAGCGGTCGTCGAGAAGATTGAGATCTTCGAAGACGAACATCAGGTTCTTAATTTCGTTGGCCAATTCGGGATCTTCGCCTTCCAACACACTCATGATGCGGCGTTCGGTTAATGTGTCGACGATGTTCAAAATATCGGCCACGGCCTTGGCGCCGCCGGATACTGACAGGTCGCGGGTGCTCGTCGTCTCGAACTGGGATTCGAGTACTTCTTCGAGCTGACGCAAGACTTCCGGCGAAATGCGCTCCATGGTTGCCAGGCGAATGGCGACTTCGGCCTGCAATTCGGCGGGCAAGTCGCCCAGGACCGCTGCGGCCTGTTTCGACGGAAGCTGTGTTAAGATCAATGAAATCGTCTGTGGATGTTCACTTTGGATGAAATTGATCAGATGACGCGGATCGATGTTCTTCAGCAACTCAAAACCCGTCTTGTGGAGCGTACCCTCGAGTCGCATGAGGATTGTCTCAGCTTTGGTCTTCCCGAAGGCCTGGTCAAGCAGGCCGCGGGCGTAGTCGATGCCGCCCTGCCCGACATACTGACGCGCCATGAAGATCGTGTGGCATTCTTCGAGCACATCATGTTCGAGCTTCGGCGGCACATCGCCCATGTTGGCGATTTCCACCGTGAGCTTTTCGACCTCGCGTTCGCTGAGATTCTTGAGCACATCGGCGGCCACTTCCTTGCCCAACGCCACCAATGTAATAGCGGCCTTACGGACGGGCGTCAGCTCGTCCTTGATTGATTGTCCCGGGGGTGCGTCGGTCATCAGTTAATCCGCCATCATCGTCTTGATCACACGTGCGACTTCATCCGGATGTGTTTTGGCAGCCTGCGCCATCTGTTCATTGATGCGGATCTTGCGCCGCTGAGGGACCGCAATCGGCCGCTCATCTGGTTCACCGGTGGGCTCGGTTTCGTATTCGTCTTCGTATGGGCGCTGCGGAGGCACCAGGCTTTTGATGAATGTCCCGGCCTTCTTGTAGACGCGTAGCGCAACGAAAATCAACAACAACACCAGTAAACCATAGCCGACTTTGCGGCCGATGTCGTAGTAGAACTGCCGTTGTTCGAATTCCTCGAGTTGCCGCTGCTCTTCTTCCATTGTGGTATTATCGAAGGCTACGCTCACGACCTCGAGTCGATCACCGCGATCTTCTTCGATTCCGACCGCGCCGCGCACGAGCGTGGCGATTCGATTCAGTTCTTCCTCGGTGCGGGGAACAGTCGTCGTCCCGTTGTCCTCGGCGCCCTCTCCCGGAGGTTGCAATGCTTCATCGACAATGACCGAAACGCTCAAACGGTCGATCGTGCCGACGGCTGATACAACGTGCTCAACGGTTTTACTGAGTTCATAGTTGGTAAGAGCTGTCTCAACGGTTGATTCTCCCCCGCTGGTATTGCCGCCGGCTGCTCCGGAATTGTCCGACGTTCGTTCGGTTGTTGTTTGTTCGGAAACAATGACAGGTGTATTGGGGTCGAAGCTTTCAATGGTCTTCTCAGCCTGCTCGAAATTCAGTGCGGCATTCACACGGACAATCGAATGATTCCGACCAAGAATACCATCGAGTAGTGACTGTGCTTTGTCCTGGAGATAAGACTCAACACTTTTCTGGAGATCGAGTTGTTTGTTGGTAATCCCACCGAGTATGGTGTCGTCGCTGCCGCTGGAAAGCAAGGTGCCGTTCTGGTCCAGAACGGTGACACGTCCCGGATCGAGTCCTTCAACAGCCGATGCGACCAGATGCGTGATGCCAGCGACTTTCCCGCGGTCGAGAGTACCGACCGGATTCACCTTCAAGACCACCGATGCCGTCGTCGGCTGCTGGTCTTTCTCGAACAGTCGGTTCTCGGGTATGACGATGTGGACGCGTGCCGCAGACACTTCGCGGAGACTACTGACCGACTTGGCCAGTTCGCCCTCCAGCGCTCGCCGGTAATTGACCTTTTGCAGGAAGTCGGTAACACCGAGATTGCTCTCATCGAAAATCTCGAATCCAACCGACCCCCCCTTGGGCAGACCGGCGGCCGCCAGACGCAGGCGCAGCTCGTGAACATCATCTGATGGGACCATAATCGACGAGCCGCCTTCGGAAAGACGGTAGTCGACCTTCATCTGTTCGAGTTGATCGATGATCTCCCCGGCTTCATCTGCTGGGAGGCGTGTGTACAGAACACCGTACGAGATGCTGCGAACCCACCATCCGACAACCAACGTTCCCACCACCAATGCCACGACGATGCTGACCGCCAAAAATCTGCGGTTGGCATCCATGGCCTTGAATACATCAAGCCAACGCTTCACGATGTGTGCCCTCGCTTTTCCATACGGGCTGAACGGTCATCCGATGACCATCTGTTATGTGCGTCCGCTGCGCCACACGCGTTACACCGGCATGCGCATCAACGTCTGGTATCCTTCGATTAAGCGGTTGCGAATCTGCAACAGCAGATCGGTGGCCACACCGGCCTGTTCGGCCGCGATCATGACGCGATGCAATTCGACCGGATCGTTCGAATACAGGCTCTTTTCTATTTCACCGGCCTGCATATGCAACTCGTTGACCGAATCCAGTACACCACTAAACACCTCACCCAACGGATCGGCGCTGGGTGAGGGCGTCGACGACTCAAGTCCCGGAAGTTCGGGACGATTGTAGACACCCTCGATGATGGTTGTAATCGGTGTGACTCCACTCATGCCAAAACATCCAAATGGCGCCCGAGATTCGGCGCGAAATCATCTCTGTCGTTGTCAGTTGTCGTAGAGGTCGACGGTTTGACATTGTTCATTTCGGGAACCGGCTTGCCGAACAGACGCGCGATTAACTGGCGTTCTTCGACGGTTTGCGTTTCCGGTTTACGCGGTGACTGGGTCGGTGGTGTCGTCCCAATGCGGGCTGCCGGATTGAAATTGACACTGCTCATTCAGGTTCGCTGCCTCCGGTTCGTTCACACGTGACCCCGCCGGAGCATGCTGTCATGCTCCGGCGAGTATCTCACGTCCTCGTCCGGCCATCCCTGCCGAGACGCGGGCGTGTTGTAACCACGAGAAGGGAGTGAGGTTGTGTGTTGTTCATATCTGCTCGGGCGCTAGATTTCGAGCGCCTTATCGATCATCTGTTTGGTAGCATCAATGGTCGTGAGATTGGCTTCGTAGGCGCGCGACGCGGCCATCAGCTCGACCATCTCCACAATGAGTTCGACATCCGGCATTGCGACATATCCGCTTTCGTCGGCATCGGGATGCGACGGGTCGAAAATGAGCTTTACCTGCTCCGGCGGGGCCTCCTGGATATTGGCGGTGACGGCGGATTCAGATCCTGGCCGGATCGCCCGGTTGGGTCGCAAGGCGGCGTTATGTCCGTCGCGGGTTTGACGCAAGCGCATGTTGGCCGCTTGCAACTGGCTGCGGAATTCAGTGCGTGTGTTGTTGGCGGCCATGCTCACGTCCTGACGGCGATACGGACCGCCCTCAGGCGTGCGCGTGGTCTCGGCGTTGGCGATGTTCTCCGACACCGTGTCCATCTTCAGCCGCTGCGCCGAGAGGCCATCGGCGGCGATTTCAAAAACACGCAGTGATTCAATGCTCATTATTCAATCCCGCTATTCGCTGCGGATCGCATTGCGCAAACCGTCAAACTTCCGGCTCACGAGTTTGACCGCCACATTATATTCGAGTTGGTTGCGCGCCACCTGTGCCATTTCCTGGTCAATCGCGACGCCGTTCACTTGGCCATCGGGGATGTTCTCACGCTTGATTTCCGGACTGACATCGTTGCGACTCGGGCCCAAGTGTTTGGGATTGGTGATCTTGAGTGTCCCGGATGCGCTGTTGCTCATCGCCGACTTCAGTTCACTCTGGAAATCGATATCCTTGCGCCGGTAGCCAGGGGTTTCCACATTGGCCACGTTTTCGGTAAGCAGGTTCTGCCGCGTCGATGCCAAATCCAACACCGTCTGCAGCTTGGGAATCTGCATCGGATCGAAGACAACTTGTTGAATCGTGTTTGCCATACGGTCTACCCCGCCAGAGTGTATGGCAAGACGCGTGCCGATTGTTGCCTGCAACTTATTGCATTGTTGTGTAGCGACTTGCGGTACGCCGGGATGCCGGTAGCCGGCAGAAAGATCGGTGGAAAGCGGAAGAAAATGCCGGTATGGGGTAGTTCAAAACTGCCCGTATCATGATCCTCTCTGACTGAGGACTCGGCAGCGTAATCTCCTCAGGTATGTCTACTCGAACTTCTTCAGCCTTGCCGCAGCTTTTTTAATTGAATGCCGGTGCCGGCGGAAATCCACCCAGGGATCGCGCGTGCGGGACAGACGGTGAAAGATATTCTTGATGGTGAATCCGTCGGGTTTGAGGCGGCTCTTTTTGACTTCATCCCATCGCACCGGTACCGACACGGGTGCGCCTTCACGGGAGCGGACACAGAACGGCAGGACAGCCGTTTGCGCATAGGCGTTGCGCGCGACGTCGAGGAAAATCTTGTTTCCGCGCTTGTTCTTTCGCTTTTCGGTGGTGAGCTCGTCCGGGAATTTCTCGACTAAGACCTCTGCGAGGCGGGAGGCGAAATCCCGTACCGCGTCGAAGCTATCGGTGCGTGCTAACGGGACGACCACATGCAAACCGCGCGAGCCGGTGGTTTTCACAAATGGTCTGATATCGAGATCGTCCAACAGGTCGCGGCATCGCAGAGCCGCCGTACGCACCGGTGTGAAATCATCTCCCGAGGGATCAAGGTCGATGAGCAGCATATCCGGTTTATCGAGCTTATCCTTGCGGCTCAGCCAGCCGTGCAGCGTAATGCAGGCCTGGTCAGCCAGGTACGCGAGTGTGGCGATCTTATCGGCGACCACTAGGTCCTGTTTGCCTCCCGCGCGCTTTTTCACTCGAATTGTTGTGATCCAGCCGGGATAATAGTCGGCGGCTTGCTTTTGGAAGAATCCCCGCTTGCCGATGCCGTCGGGGAATCGGCGGAGGGATAGTGGACGGTCCTTCAGATACGGAGACACATGGTCCCAAACTTTGGTATAGTATTCCAACAGGTCGGCTTTGGTGTACCCTGTTTTGGGAAAGAGCACCTTCTCTTCACGGGAGGTTTCGACGGTGTACCGTCCAAAGCGTCTTTTGTCCATCATCTAATCCCTACGACTCGCGTGTGACCGATTTTGGTTTCTGTCCGTTCGCACACCTAGGTAGCAGGGATGACGCAACCGTCCGTCATCGGTCCATTCGGTAAATCCCGCCTCAATGACCATCTGTGGGGTGACCCAATGGGTATGCCCCTTGGCCGGCACCTCATCGTTGAACGGACTCGATTGGCGTGCAAGGTTCTTCAGCTTCCTGGACAATTCCTTCAGCGTCTTATCATTGAAACCAGTCCCGACATGGCCGGCGTAGCGGAATTTGCTGCTGTCGTAGTAGCCGACGACCAACGAGCCGAATCCAATCCGTGATCCCTTGGGGTCGGTGAATCCACCGACAACAAACTCCTGCTGATTTTGGCATTTGAACTTTAGCCAATTGCGGGACCGGCTGTGGCTGTAACGGGCATCCGCCTTCTTCGCGATCACGTCTTCCCAGCCCTTGCGACATGTCCCATTTAAGTACTCTTCGCCTGCGACACGACGGTGTGCCGCATAGCGTAGCGGGGTACCAAATTGCAGCGTCCTCTTCAACAGTTTCTTGCGAGAGAGCTGAGGCAGTTTCGACGTGTCGTACCCTTCGACATGCAGGATATCAAATACGTAGAAGTACACAGCGGTCTTACTCGCTCGTGCTTCCTTTTCGCTGTGAATGCCGATGCGATCCTGCAATCGTGAGAAACTGGTACGCGATCCCTCGAAAGCGACGATTTCTCCATCGATAATGAAATCCTTTACCGGCTGTTTGCTGAGGGCATCGACGATCTCGGGATAGGTGCCGTTCATCCGGTTGCCATTGCGCGACATCAGCTTAATCGTACCGTCTTTGCGAAAGGCGAGGCAACGCACCCCGTCGAGTTTGCGCTCAAAGATCCAATTCTCATCGGAAAATTGCTCGTGGGTCAGGACCGCCAGCATCGGTTGGGTCCACGCCGGCTACCGCTGTTTGCGTAACCGCTTGTGATCGTCCTGGGAAAGCGCATCGAAAATCGACTTGCCCATTCTGTCATTCCTTTGCACTGCCTGCGACTTGTTTGACGGTCTTGCCTGACTTCACACTTTTGGGTTGGGATTTGACGGGATTGCGACGGGCGTCGGCGTGGTCATCCTTCGATTTCACCAGCAACCAGTTCTTGGAATCACCTCGCATCTTGGAGTGAATCAATGACCATCCGCCTTTCAACTTCTTGCCGCGAAGTAGCAGATGAACATGGCCCTTCTTCATGGCAGCGTCCATATCGAGCCGCTCACCGTCATCATTTTCGGTGATATTTCGATAGATGCCACGGTCCCAGACGATGACCGTACCGGCGCCGTACTCGCCTTCTGGGATTACCCCTTCGAAGTTCCCGTACTCCAGTGGGTGATCTTCGACAGCAACGGCGAGACGTTTCTCGCGCGGGTCGGTCGACAACCCCTTGGGCACGGCCCATGATTTGAACACGCCATCGACTTCAATGCGAAAATCAAAGTGATGAGAACTCGCATCGTGTTCCTGAATCACAAACCGTTGTCGACGGGATGTTGTCTTCTTGCTCGTCGATGAGTGTGCCTTTGGCTCTGACGTCTTATTGAAGCGACGTTTCTTGCGATAAGATTTCAGGTTATCACTCTTCGCCATATCGATTTGGCCCCTGTTGTGAATGTTGGGATTCAGTGAACTATAATGACACAGCGCACAAATGGCGATGCCAAAAGATAACGGTTGCGATAAACACAAAGAGGCGGGATAAACCCGCCTCTTGATAGATGCCCCGACCGCTCTCCGCGGCACTACGGGCTGATGCGATACAGGTACTGCTCCATCAACACGTAGTCGTCGACGATACCCGTGAACTGGAAGAAGTCGGTTGTCGTTTCCGAATGGCCCCCGGCTTCATAAATGACGCCCGGATCGGGAAAGGTGCCATTGAAGGGAATCGCAGTAAATAACGGTGCGGCTATGGCAATCGTGTAAAATCTGTTGCGATGTGGGGCACACTTGAGAATGGCCCGTTGGTCATCGTATCGACCAATGGCCAGGGTGTCATTGACAATGGCCGACATCTGTGCATTGGTCGTGATCTCCGGCCGCCAGACAGGCACGCCCGGTTCGGACATATCGAGGATCGGATAGGCATACAATTGCGACGACAGCGCTGTGCGTGGTATCGGATAGATGCTGTCCCCTTGCCTGAAGGCAAACCAATAGTACGGATCTGTCCAACGGAACATCTGCCGCGGATCTGACGGATCGCTGATGTCCAAAATGGTTACGAGCTCATTGCTGTTACCATAAACGATGAGCGTGTTATGATGGAACTCCAGTTCGGCCACATAGATGTTACCCCATTCGGACATCGTCTCGTACGTTCCATCACTTCGAAATGCAAACAGGGTCACCGGATGAGGACTGAATCCGCCTGCGACAGCAATCACACTGTCCTGGACCGCAATGGCGCCGAGGTTTTCCCCACTGGGGATGTGCAGCAGTTGCTGAGGATTGGTCGGATCGGAAATGTTATACGCATAGACGCCGGCATCGAACGTCGAGAACCACAATGTGTCGCCGTGCAATTCGTAGCGGCGCCGTTGCGGCACTATCGGGACGGATGCGACCTCCCGGATGCCCGTCTCGTCATACAGCAGAGTTGTCAGTTCACCGTGATACTGCAATTGCAGGATCGTATCACGCGTGAACTTGACGCTATATCCTCCCACGTGGCCGATCTGCTCCAGTTCCACATCGGCCTTGTGCAGGTGGTAAACGAATTTGTCCTGGACCCGCACGGTCTGCGGAAAATGGTTGTGGGCGCGGATGTACGTATCCCAGCGTGAGGCCTGTTCCGGGAGTGTTGCTTTGCCCTCGCTGTCGGTCCGGACATAATAGTAGTCCCAGTCGATGCCACCCGACAGTTGAGCACCTTCAATTGGAACGCCGGTATCGGACATGACGCTAACCGTGATACCGCCCTCCGGCTCAATGGGTCCATCTCCTCCGCATCCTATGACCGCAATGGCCCCGCCAAATATAAGCACGTGCAAAAGGCTCCGGTTCATATCGGGTCTCCGGGTTGGGTTGTCGATTATTCATGATATACGCACCGGAGCATTGACTATTCCCAAGAGAACCCCTCCGGCACGGAGCCCCGAGCTCCAGCTTGGGGCAGACTGGATAACAGAACAATTATGGCGCCATCACATGCGTAGGGGCGCGCTGCGCACACTCTCTAAACTTGGGTTCAGCGCTCCGTTCTATGGTGACGCGGTTTCGGCAATTGATGATGGTTCGCTCGAGGCGGTGGGTTCGGACTTGGTGAGTTCTTCGGAAAGGACGACGATATCGACCCGGCGATTTTGCGCCATGTTCTCCTCGGTGGTGTTCGGGACACGGGGTCGAAACTCGCCAAATCCAAGTGCTGATATAATCGAGGGATCGATACCAGTCGAATCGACCAGGAACCGTAACACCGATGTGGCACGGGCGGTCGATAGTTCCCAGTTTGACGGGAATCTCGGTGTGCTGATGGGGCGCGGGTCGGTGTGGCCTTCGACGCGGAGGTGATTGCCGGCATCGCGAATCTCGTCGGCCACAACGCGAAGGACATCACGGGCACCGGCGGTCAGATCAGCCCGCGCCTCTTCGAACAGCGCACCTTCGGTAATGTGGATGACCAAGCCTCGTCCGGTCATTTCTGATTCGACTTTGGCTTTAGCGCCAGCCCTATCCACCGACTCCTCAATCTTCTTCTGCATGACACTGAGTTGTCCGTGATCGAGCGGACTGGTGCCTCCTGAAGATTGTCCACGCAGGATGCTCGCCTCGCGCAGCTGCAAATCGCGTCCCCGCAGCGCACCGGAGAGCGCCGAGGACATCGCACCGAACTTTTTGGCGTCGACGCGTGACATCGAATACATCACAATGAAAAACGCCAGCAGCAGCGTTATCAAGTCGGCGTAGGTCAGCAACCACCGCTCGTGATTTTCGTTCATCTCTGTCTTTTTGCGTCGACGCATAAGAGACTTTCAATGGGTGATTACTCAATACCGGGGGGACGTTCTTCCGGCTTAATGAACGAAATCAGCTTGTTGCGAATGATGCGCGGATTGTCACCCGACTGAATGGCGACTGCGCCTTCCATGACGAGGCCATAGATCAGCATTTCCTCTTCGTGGCGGTATTTCAATTTATCGGCAATTGGCAAATAGAATAGGTTTGCTAAACCAACACCCCAGAGGGTCGCAATAAAGGCCGATGCAATCGACGTGGCCATCTTGCTGGCATCGTCGGTATTGGCCAAGGTGTGAATGAGGCCCAATACAGTACCGATGATGCCAAGCGTCGGAGAGAATCCACCCATCTTATTGAAGAGCATGATGCCGCTGCGGTGGCGTTCTTCGATATTGGCCAGTTCGTTTTCCAGCAGGCCAGTGAGAACAGTTACTTCGGTGCCGTCAATAACATATTCCATCGCTTTGCGGAAGAACGGCTCATGGATTTCTTTGATGTCCTGCTCGAGTCCCAGGACACCCTCACGACGGGCGCGTTCGGCCATATGGACGATTTGATCGATCGTTCGCATTGGATCGGGTGGCTGGCCCTTGATTGCGATCTTCAGAAATTGCGGGACTTTACGGAGTGTCGCAAAGGACGTGGTCACCGTGGCCGCACCGATGGTGCCGCCGATGACGATCAGCAACGCCGGAAACTGGAAGACCGACGACAGGTGGCCGCCTTCGAGGACGAATCCCACGGTGACGGCGGTGACGCCAAGTATCAGTCCGCCGATTGTTGCGATATCCATGAGCGCTCCGGCTCTGGCCAATCATCCGTACCAGGTCTTGATGAGGCACCGACATCGCACACTGAGTCATGCTCTGCGTGACGCAGCCTCTCGCCTCATCTTCGTTGTGGGCCATCACGCGCGCATGACAGCCCTTCGTTGTCTGTATCGGCGTTCGCAATAAAGGCTTAAGCGCAAGATTCACAGGGGATTGCGTCAAATGACAGCGATTTGGCGTCCGTGCGGATCGGCCTTGCCGGAAGTCTCTGCGGGGCCGTAGTTTGATCCCAGATCAAGGAGGTACGAGTCCATGCCCATGATGACGTTGACTATCGGTTCAACCCGTCTGGAGATTGTCCGAGGTGATATCACAAAAGAGAAGGTTGATGCCATTGTTAACGCCGCCAACACCAATCTGGCTGTCGGCGGTGGCGTCGACGGAGCTATTCACCGTGCCGGCGGGCCGGAGATCATGAAAGAGTGCCGCCAGATTGGCCGTTGCCCCACCGGCAATGCAGTACGCACTACCGGCGGCAACCTACCGGCCAAATGGGTGATCCACGCCGTCGGCCCGATCTATTCCGGACTACGGGAGGATGCCGAGCAGTTGGCATCGGCCTATCGGCAAAGCCTGAATCGCGCCAGGGAGGCAGAAGCGCGGTCGGTGGCGTTTCCATCGATTTCGACAGGTGTCTATGGCTACCCCATCAACGAAGCCGCGCCGATTGCCATCGATACCGTGTCGAAGTTCGTGAAAGAGAATCCTGACGCATTCGACTTCGTCCGGTTCGTGTTGTTTTCCGATGCGGATTATTCGCGGTATTTCGGGGAGCTTAGTGATCGGGGTGGGACGCAGGGGTAGGATCGATCTTAACCTTCTGCATAATACGATTCAGGTACCACGGCCCTTGAGGGGCGTGTTGCAAAACCCCCGAGAATCACAGCCTTCGGGAGGGCGAGCCTCCCGGCGAGCCGCAACGGCATGTTCCACACGGCGGCTCGGCGGGAGCCTCGCCCTCCCCAGTCTGAGGTGATGATAGTCAGCAGGTTTTTCAACACACCCCTTGAGGCCCGTGGACGGGGGATTGTGCAGACGCGGACGCACGGGCCTGATGGTTCGATCCGCCACGGCGGACTCACCACAAGAGGCCCGTGGCACCCAGATCCAAACGGAAAGAATTTCTGACAATTGCTATAGATTTCCGATTGCCAAGGTAACCTTAGCTGTCATTTCCGTCCGCCACGGCCGACGGGGATGACAGCGAGGGTCCCTGACGGCCCAATGGATCGCCGTCGCAATCTGAAAACACTTATGACAATCGCTCTACCCGTGTGCGCAAAGGGCTGTAAAGGCATATTTCTCTCTGCGTTCGGGATGACATAAGTGTGTGCTATCAGGAGAGACGTACGGATATCCGGATGGTTAGACTTTCCGTTTCCAACGGGTACCGGATGGGGTGTCTTCGAGGATGATGCCACTGGCGATCAGCTGATCGCGGATTTCGTCGGAGCGCGCGAAGTCCTTGTTCTTGCGGGCCTGTTTCCGTTCGGCGATTAGCCGTTCCACCTCGGCGGCGTCGATGTCAGCCGCATCTTCACGCAGGACATCGATGATGGCATCGACTTCTTCGATGAATCCCTTCGCGGCGGCGGCATCGACGGCGTCGAGTTCACGGTCGTCGAGTTGACGGTTGGTGTCACGGACAAAATCGAATACCACGCCCAGAGAACCGGAGATGTTCAGATCGTCATCAAGATGGGCACCGAACTTCTCACGCGCATCCGCCACCATTTCGGCAAAACTCTGGTGACCCTCTCCTTCACCCTCGAATTCCGTGAGCCGGCGATGGAAATCGCGCAGACGTTCAATCGCGGAACGAGCACCCTCGATACCATCAAACGTAAAGTTCAACTGCTGGCGATAATGTGTTCCCAACAGCAGATAGCGAATGGCGACCGCCGGATGCCCCTGGTCAACCAGATCACGAAGCGTATAAAAATTGCCGAGCGACTTCGACATCTTGCGTCCCTCGACAATCAAATGCTCGGCATGCAGCCAGTACTTGGAGAACGGCTCACCGGTCGCACCCTCAGACTGGGCGATTTCATTCTCGTGATGTGGAAAGATGTTGTCGACGCCACCCGTGTGAATGTCGAAGCTGTTACCGAGATACGCCATCGACATCGCCGAACATTCGATATGCCAGCCGGGGCGTCCCTTCCCTAATTCGGTCTCCCAATACACCGACCCGTCGGCTTCATCCCACGCTTTCCAGAGGGCAAAGTCGGAAACGGTATCTTTCTCATACTCGTCGGAACTGACACGGGCGCCGGCCTTGAGCTGCGAGATGTCCATGTGCGACAGCTCGCCGTATTGGGGAAACGATGCGATGCGATAATAAATCGAGCCGTCCTCGGCCCTGTACGCGTGGTCTTTTTCCAGCAGGCTCTTCACCAGCTTGACCATGTCATCGACATGTTCCGTGGCCGCCGGGTACCGTTCGGCGCGCTGAATCCGCAGTGCGTCGGCATCCTCGAAAAAACCATCCTTAAACGGCGTTGTAAACTCGTCAATCGACGTCTGCTTGGCATTGACGCCCTTGATGATCTTGTCATCGACGTCGGTCAGGTTCATGATCTGCGTCACTTTGAACCCGCGTGCAATCAGATGGCGGCGCAGCAGGTCTTCAAACAGGAAGGTGCGGAAATTCCCGATGTGGGCGCGATCATAAACGGTCGGACCGCAGGTGTACATTCGTACTTCGCCCGGATGAATCGGTTCAAAGGGAACCAGTTTGCGTTGACGCGTATCAAAAAACCGGATGGCCATTACCGTCCTCGCCGAGATGTCTTGCGGCTTTTGCTTCTCCCGACCCCAGCCGCTGTCGGGTTCAACCCGGTCAACGAGTCGACCGTCTTACCATCGAGTCGCTTCAGCAGTGCCAATGTCAGTTTCAGTGTGGCGTCGTAATCGATGCGTGAGAGTATCGCATTGTGCGAGTGGATGTAGCGAACCGCCGGGCCAATCGAAACGGCCGGAACACCACCGCGGGAAATATGGACCCGACCAGCATCGGTTGCGCCACGATCCATCGATGACAGATGATACTTCACCTTATTCTTTTCGGCCGTATCGAGCACAAGTTTCAGTAACGCGTTGTTGGGAATCATGCCGGCATCAAAGACGTCGATCGACACCCCGCCGCCGAGCTTCTCCCCGTTTTCGCTTGAGGTCCCCGGGGTATCCTTGGCGATCCCGGTGTCGAGGATAATGGCCACGTCAGGTTCAGTGGTGTACGCGGCCGTCGTTGCCCCGCGGAGGCCGACCTCTTCCTGAACGCTGCCGATGCCCATAACCGTATTCGGCAGGGTCTGCGGCTTGATCGCATTGATCACGTCGCACACCAACGCACAGGCAACACGGTTATCAAACGCCTTGGCCATATAGAGTTTCGAATCGCTCATCACGGTGAAGTCCGAGGCCGGAGTGACAAAATCGCCGACGCGAATCCCATATTTCTTCGTGATATCGACGTCGCCGGTCACACCGATGTCGATGTACATGTCTTTCGGGTCGATGACCTTCTTGCGCGCATCGTCCTTGAGCATATGAGGGGGTGTCGACCCCACCACGCCAAGTATCGGACCTTTGCTGCCGTGAACGTACACGCGATGTGCCAGCATCACGTGTCCCCACCACCCCCCCAATGGGAGCACCTTAATGAAGCCCTGTTTATTGATTTCGCGGACGATCCAGCCGACTTCGTCCATGTGTGCACACACCATGACTTTCGGTGAGGTCGACTTACCCGGAACTGTCGCAATCAACGATCCCAGCTTGTCGGTCGAGAGTTCTGCGTACGACGGCATCTGATCCGCCATTACCGTACGCACCTGGTTTTCCTGACCGGGCGCACCGTGCGCTTCTGTCAGAGCTTTCAGAAGTTCCGCAGTCTTATCCATTCATCCCTCCACAATCCGGTTGCCCGGTCCGATGTGCCTTGCCGTCGTGACGTTCGGGCAAGGAAGCGGATAACATAATCAGCGGCGCACCCTTGCTCAAGCAGCAATCGAGGTCAAATTGGCAGCCCTTGAGAGAGTTAGACATTCAGGGGAACGAGGCGCAGAAGGTCGGAGAGCTGCTCGATTTCGGCACTGTCGGTCCGTCCCGGCTCATATTTGCGCTTGGGACGGCGGACCAGAACAGGGGTCATCCCTACCCGCTGCGGACCCAGCACATCCTCATACTGGCGATCCCCAACATAGACACTTCGGTTGAGTCTCACACCGAGCCGCTCGGCGATCTGATGAAACGGCTGCGCATGAGGCTTCCGGT
Source organism: uncultured Ignavibacteria bacterium (assembly GCA_964440935.1). Taxonomy (GTDB): domain Bacteria; phylum Zixibacteria; class MSB-5A5; order WJJR01; family WJJR01; genus WJJR01. The sequence goes on from CAYTTY010000005.1 coordinate 48,191, forward strand.
AGCGGACTGTGGAAGTGAACAATGCCGCATCGATGTATTCCCATAGTTCGAAGCGTTGCAGCTCCTCGCGGTGGTCCTGTACACGGAAGGGGGTGTTCGATAGCAGGCCGATCGAATATCCAGCGTCTCTCAGTGTGCGTAACGTATCCTGCGCGTCGGGATAGGCCGTCACTTGCCGTCGAATCGGTGCATAGTAAGCGTCACAAATCCGTGATAACTCCCCGGGACGCAGTTTGACACCGTCAAATTGAACCGCTGTACGCAGCAGTGGTCCGATTTGGTATTCGCGCATTTCGGTCCGGAGCCGCTGGCGGCGCCATTGGAGCAACTTCTGGAATCGCTCCCACAGGGCCTCATAAGGTGGTGGGGTGTGGCCGAGTTGCTTGAGGCGATCATGAACGGCCGCGCAAGAGTACGTGTAAAGAATCGGCCACGGCACATTCTCAAATTCGAGCAGCGTGCTGCCCATATCGAAAATGATCGCCTCAAACCGTCCGCCATCAGGCAGGGTGAGCATTTCAGCAGCAGATGTCGGCTTGGTCTCGGTCGGGAATTCGATCATTGCACACATAACGGTCGGCTCAGTGGCTGCGATTGTGTCTTTGTACGGCCAAATCACAGATTCGCTGGAGCAATTGCGGAAACTCGATACCCGCCGCGCGGGCGGCCTTGGGCACCAATGACGTTGAGGTCATCCCGGGCAACGTGTTCACTTCCAGACAGTATAAACCACCGTCGGGCGACATCCGGAAATCGACGCGTGCATATCCCTCGCAACCGAGAGCGTGGAATGCCTGCAATCCAATCTCCTGCACGCGAGCTGTCTGCTGCTCCCGCAGATTTGCCGGGCAAACATATCGCGATCCGCCAGAGGTATACTTGCATTCATAATCGTATAGATCATGGCTCGGAATGATTTCCACAACCGGCAGAGCCTGGTCTCCCAACACCGATACGGTAATCTCACGACCGGCGATATACTCCTCGACAAGCAAGCGACTGTCCCAACGAAATCCCTCATTGAGCGCCTCGTTCCACTGCGCTTTATCCTTCACGAGTGTTAAACCAACGGTCGATCCTTGTGAATTCGGTTTTACGATCAAGGGAAGACTCATTTGCGCTTTGTACGGATCGATATCGGGATACTGGCTGCGCTCGATTACGCGCCAGCGTGGCGTGGGGATCTGTTCGGCAACAAACACTCGCTTGGAGGCATGCTTATCCATTGCCAGGGATGATGCCGCCATCCCGGAGCCGGTGTAGGCCACACCGCAGGTATCAAGCAGGGCCTGGAGCCGTCCGTTCTCACCGTCCCCCCCATGCAATGCGATAAAGACCAAATCGACATCGTCAAAGCTGGCCCGCGGAACATCGGCCGGTGTCATCGCCACCCCGGCGGGAAGTCCTTTGACCTGCATAATCGACGGATCGGGCGGCAAGCGGTCGATAATGGTCTTGGCCCGGTCGGGTGTCCAGGTGATTGGGGAATGCGCCGATGCCGGATCGAAAAACAGCACGTCAGCGCCGGATTCATCCAGCGCACGACTCACGGCGGCACCGGTCGATAACGACACATCACGTTCGGCCGAGCGCCCGCCCGCCAGCACCAGGACCCTGGTTGTCACTCGCTCTCCTGTCGCATTCTCTACACTTTGTACAACTGTCCTTGATGTTGGATCTGACACGAATTGCCCCCCACTAATCACTGCGTCTGACGGCGTCGCTGCCAATACCACCTTCCTACCCACAAGAGTATAAGACATCCTGCGACGAGCCAGAAGATGTAGTTGTAGGTATTGTACGTATGGCTGATCGTATCCCAGTTTTCCCCCAATACCAGTGCGACGGTGGCCAACAATCCATTCCAAATGACGATCGAGAGTGCACCAAGCAGAAAACTGCGTGTCATCGGGTATGATCCGATTCCGGCAACGAGGGGAATCAACGCACGCACACCGGAAAGAAACCTTCCAAAGATAATCACCCAACCGCCCCACCGCGCAATCCAATGCTCGACCTTGGCGAGCGACTTCTGCGACCAGAGACCGGATTGGCGTTTCATAAAGAACTTCCGTCCGTAAATCTGCCCGATCCAATAGACCGCGACGAAACCGACTGTTCCTCCGGCACAGGCAGCAATGATGGAGCCATACACTGAACTGCCGTTGGCCGCGAGTGTCACCAACCCAAAGAAGTAGACAGCGTCGCCCGGGAACGGAGGAAACAGCATTTCGACCAGTGCGGCGGCAAAAAACAGCCCGAAGGCCCACCACAGCGATTCAATCGAGTGGAGAGCAAACCAGGTGTCGATGGACATTACGGTTGGCACGGGACCGACTGCGTGATGGTAGCGACCGCCTGCGCGGCGATGCCCTCACCCCGCCCCACAAAGCCCATGCCCTCTGTTGTCGTCGCCTTGATCGACACGTCGTTGATGCTTAACACGAGATCCTCGGCGATGATCATACGCATCGCATCGATGTGCGGCGCCATGCGCGGGGCTTCAGCGAGGATGATAGCGTCAATTTGTGACGGCCGATATGCGGCATTTGACAACAACACCAGTGTTTCGCGGAGCAAGTGGCGTGAATCGACACCCTGGAAACGATCGTCGGATGGCGGGAAGTGTGTACCAATGTCACCGAGTGTGGCGGCGCCGAGTAATGCATCACATATGGCGTGCAGCAACACATCACCGTCGGAGTGACCGATGAGACCACCGGTGTCGGCCAGCCGGACACCGCCAATGATCAATGGGCCATCACGACCCAATCGGTGTGCGTCATATCCGTTGCCCACGCGTATCGTGTTTTCCATTTTCGCCACCTGTTCGGCAAACTCCCAATCTTCGCGCGTGGTGACCTTGAAGTTGCGCGGTGTGGAGTATACGAACTTGATCGCACCGCGAACACGGCGAACCAGCTCGGCATCATCCGTTGCAACAGCGTCCTCCTCGCTTACCTGCTCGTGAGCACGTTTGAGCATTTCGGCACGGAAGGCCTGGGGTGTTTGCGCTGCCCAGACTTCATGGCGATCGACAGTCACCATTCCCGCAATCTCCGCGCGCTTGAGGGTATCACTGACTGGAATCGCCAGGATGGCCCCGTCCCATTTCCATGCCTCCTGGACGAGTTCATCCCATTTCCCGACCGGCCAGAAGGGGCGAGCGGCATCATGCACGGCGATAACGTCGATCGCATCGGGGACCTTGTGCAACACATTGCGTACCGATCGTCCCCGAGTTGCCCCACCTTCCACAACTTCGATTGGGCCGTTTACTGAAAGCGTGACTTCTCGTGTCCGCTGCACGTATTCGGGATCAACAGCTATGCCCATCCAAGCGACATGACAGCCTTGCTGGTGTGCCTGCAGGCTGGCGGCTTGGAACGAGGCAATGGAGCGTTCAAGCAATGTCGTGCCACACAAGTCGCGCCACGCTTTCGGCACATCACCCCCCAACCGTTCTCCTCTGCCGGCAGCAGCAACGATGACGGCGATGCGGGGTCTGGGGAGGAGGTGTTTCATGTGTGTTTCGTAATTGTACGTACGTCGGGTTTACAAGCAGATCCCTCGTTCCGCTCCGGATGACAACCTTATTATCCTTGCGACAAGACACATGTCATTCCGAGCGGAGCGAGGAATCTGCTTGTTCCGGCTGTGCAAGGGGTTCTTCAAGCAATCAACATCGCATCTCCATACGAATAGAACCGATATCCTTCCTTCACGGCCACCTCATACGCATGCATCACCGGCTCCAGTCCGGCAAACGCCGCAACTAACGCCAACAATGACGATTTCGGAAGGTGGAAGTTGGTGATCAAACCATCGATCACGCGGAATTCGTGTCCGGGAGAGATGAGGAGGCTGGTTCGACCGTGTTGTTCCTCAAGAGAATCGGACTCCAGTGCGCCATCTTTCCCGAGCGTTTCCAAGGCGCGTGTTACCGTTGTACCGACGGCAATGACACGCCCTCGTTCTAATCGCTTGCGTGAGCGAATCTGTTGTTGGACGCGCACTCCGACACGGTATCGCTCCGCCTCAAGCTCATGATCTTCGACATGTTCGGTCCTGATCGGACGAAATGTCCCCGCGCCCACGTGCACAGTCACGGTGTTCAGCACGATGCCGGATTCGTTTAAACGGCGCAGTAGCGGCTGATCGAAATGCAGACCGGCCGTGGGGGCGGCGACCGCTCCCGCATGCCGCGCAAACATTGTCTGATAATCGCGGCGGTCGCTGCTCTGGTCGGGACGTTCGATGTACGGCGGTAATGGTACGTGGCCAACCGATTCGAGCCACCTGTCGAACGATCCTGAGCCCGTGAACTGGACTATCCGTGTGCCGTCCTCATTTGCGGACATGATTTCGGCATGATAACTGGTATTCGTTTTGAATTCGACAATCGCCCCCGGTTTTAGCCGCCGACCGGGGCGGACCAGAGCCCGCCAAGTCAACCGTCTAACCTGTTCGAGGAGGAAGAGTTCAGCTTCTCCCCCACCGGGCACGCGGTGGCCAAGCAGGCGGGCGGGGATCACCCGGGTGTCATTGGCGACAAGTAAATCTCGCTGATTCAATAGGTTAGGTAGATCAGCGAAGATATGATGACCGATGTCACCGGATTGACGGTCCAGTCGCAGTAAACGGCAATTGCGACGGACCCGGCTGGGCGCTGATGCCATCTGCGATTTCGGCAGATGATATTCGAGATCGGTGACTTTCACGGGGCTTAGAGTAGCGCAAAATCAGCGGCGGAACAAGTTGAGGAGAACAGTCAGAAGGATACTGAGAATCAAACTCGACGCGAGCGGAATCCAGATCGACCACCGCTTGCCGCGAATCACAAAGTCACCCGGCAACCGTCCGGGGAGGCCAAATCGGTCGAGCAGAAGCATCACCACGCCAATCACGACAATGGCAACACCCAAAATGATTAGAAATCGACCAAACGGTTGAAATGGCGAATTTGGTGTCACGATATCGTCCCCACATCATTTCATACATACGACAATTCCTCTACGGTTGCGGAAAATCCCGCTAAATTATACGAATCCATCGGATTACGTCGTTAAATCGGGATTCGCCTTGCCTTCAAGTTGTCGTCTCTTATAGACTAAAGCCAACGAGTTTTGGAGTGCAATCGAGCCCCACGGAGGTAGACCTTGGCTGCCGAACAGATTTCGACACAGTCGCTCACGAAGTCGCTTAATGACAATGATACGTTGGTCGTCGATGCGCGGCCGATCGCGGCCTACAATGGCTGGTGTCTGCGTGGCGAACCACGCGGTGGGCATATTGCCGGAGCGAAGACGTTCCCTTTGAGCTGGCTCGGAACGGATAAAGAGTCCGACCTACTGCGCGGTAAGGGCATTACTCCGGAACGGAACATCGTCATCTATGGTTACGACCCGGTCGATACGCAGCAGATGGCCGATGTGCTCACCTCGTCGGGGTTTGAGAAGGTAAGCGTTTTTAATCAGTTCATCGATGAATGGTCGAAGGATGCGGACAAACCTATGGACCATTTGCCGCGATTCCAGCAGTTGGTCTATCCGGAGTGGGTCCACACCCTCATTAATGGCAACACGCCTCCCCAATTCAAGGGCAGAGACGTTGTGATTGGACACGCGACATACGGCTATCGCGAAGACTATGAAGCCGGCCATATTCCCGGCGCTGTACATGTCGACACGATATCACTCGAAGATCCCATCTCATGGAATCGGCGTACACCCGAGGAACTGCGGAAAGCACTACGGGAGCTGGGTATTCGTCACGACACCACCGTGATCATGTACGGGCGATTCAATCACCCGGACAACGATGACCCATACCCCGGCAAGTTCGCCGGACACATCGCCGCGATGCGGTGTGCGTTGATCATGAAGTACGCCGGTGTTGAGGACGTGCGGATTCTCAACGGTGGTCTGTTTACATGGAACCTGGAGGGATTACCGACGACCACCGACGAACCAGACATCCGTCCCAAGGACGACTTCGGAGTGGAGATTCCGGCGCATCCGGAGTATATCGTCGACATGCCGGAAGCCAGGAAAATGCTGGCATCGGATGACAGCGAATTGGTCAGTGTGCGCAGTTGGGAAGAATTCGTTGGTGGGGTGAGCGGCTACCATTACGTTCCGATGGCGGGACGGATTCCCGGTGCGGTGTTCGGCAACTGTGGGAGTGACGCCTACCACATGGAAAACTACCGCAACGTTGACCACACCATGCGTGAATACCATGAGGTACGAGCGAATTGGGCCGAAAACGGTATTGTCCCGGAAAAGCACATCGCCTTCTACTGCGGTACCGGCTGGCGCGCGAGTGAGGCATTCTTCAATGCCTACCTCATGGCATGGCCGCGCATTTCGATTTATGACGGGGGTTGGATGGAATGGAGCAGCGACCCGGACAATCCACTTGAAACGGGCACTCCGGAGGGGATGACGGCGTAAGAGGGCGCGTGGTGCGAAATCGTTGAAACGGTTTTGATGGGAGTCATTCTATCACTCTACCCGGCTAAAGCCGTGTGTTAGAGAACATAAAGCCCGCCTGAAGCGGGCTTTTTGCTTTCTATAGCAATTGTCATAAATCCTTTCCGTTTGGATCAGGGTGCCACGGGCCTTTAGGGGTGTGTTGCAAAACCCCCGAGAATCACAGCCTTCGGGAGGGCGAGCCTCCCGGCGAGCCGCAACGGCATGTTCCACACGGCGGCTCGGCGGGAGCCTCGCCCTCCCCAGTCTGAGGTGATGATAGACAGCAGGTTTTGCAACACGCTCCTTTAGGCCCGTGGTATTCAAATACAAACGGACAATACTTCTGACAATCGCTCTATCACCGCTTTTCAGAGCGGTGAAGAAGGATGCGACAACCTCACCCTTCGAAAAATGCCTCAGAAAAAACCAGCAAGGCTGGCACCTTATTGGTTCTTCTTCTCTCGTTTGAGGCGACGTTTCTCTTTGGGGTCCATCGCCGGCTTCTTCTTGGTCTCTTTCTGTCCTTTGTCTTTCTTACCCTTGTCACCCATGGTGGCATCTCCTCTCGAGACATGGTGTCTTTTGTGTCTGTCCTCGCTCTCATGGAGCGGAACCTGCGGAATATACGTTAGTTCTGCGGCAGGCAATAGAAATCAGTGCATTGGTAGAACGCGGATGATCGGGGATATGAAAGACACTGGTGGGGCGTGTCATTGTCAGCGATTGACGGCATCCCGATCGACAACGGGGTCCATCGTCTCGGATGGCATGCGGCGACGGATTTCGTCGACGAACTCACGATCACGACCGTTCCGGGCACTCAGTGACATCCGGATATGACGGCCGTCGGCTGTGTGGAGATCGACAATGGTCGGACGATGATCGGTTCCCTGCTCGAGGACCGTGACACTGGTGATGTGATCATATCTCGCGGAACGGACAAGCTGTCGGTCGTCACTACGGGCGTAGCTGATGACGCGATCCCCGGTGAGCAAAGTCCCGGACTCTTCGATAGAGGCCAAACCGGAAGAATAGAACATGACGACGGTCTCATCGGGATCGATAATCTGGGCATCGACGAGACGATCAAACTGAGGAGCCGAAACTTCAGATACGTCGACAATTGTGTTCGGAGGCGTCAGGCCGCCTTCCAGGACAATGACAAAAGTCCCGACAATGGCGGCCATGAGCACGATTGTGATACCCAGGATCGGCATCCAGCGCTTCAGCGAGCTGCGGTGAGGGTCAGCTTGCATCTGATTCGTACACATCCAATCCAGCGACTACATCCTCTTTTATGAGGGGACTGGTCCCTGGGGAAATACGCCGGGATGGGACATGATCTACTGCCTGCGGCAGTCGGTTGGTGTATTCAGTTGTCGTTATGGGCCACCGAGAACGAGTGGCCTTACCACGAAAATCTCACTTGTGGATTCACAACCTATGATGGGCGCCGGATCACTCGGCTGTGTCCAGTTTCCACACCAAAGGTCTATTGTGTTTTCAATACAATATCTGTGATGGCGACCGATCTGGCAAGCACTTCACGTGATCCCCGCCCAACACAACTAATCAATTAGGATTCATTGTTGGCCCGGACGATCAGACACTCGATCATGGACAATCGTCGCGGATACGGCGGATGGCGTAGCAACAGTGCGAGGATGTCGGCGTCCTGACGGGTGGCGTCGGAGCGAAGAGCGATGATCCCGTGCGCCCCGATCTCGGCGCGAATCACCGGCGTCGATTCGATGCCGGTGTCCACGATGATCGCCAGCAGGCGGCCCACGTTGCTTGCGGTGACTTGCGACAGACGCTTAGCGCCATCGGGCGATAATTCGAATGCCACCGCGGGACTCCCCTGACTGGTCAAATCGAGCGACGCGTTGACAACATCGGAGCCTTCCACCACTACCTCACGCTCGACCAGGTGGAGGATATTGTATTCCCGATCACCGGCGAAGTGCGGCCGCGCATCCCACAGAAACTCGAGATCATCCGGGATGACCGGATTGATTTCATCGCGCTGTAAGACGCCGTTGATGCGTTGTTTGTTGTCATCCCAGACATACCACTGGCAGGGGACGTTTTGTGAGCGCAAAACCGACGAGAAGGGCCGCGGGTCGCGATCTCCAACCGATGAATTGGCCACAATGGCACTGTCGATCCCGGCGATGACGGCGTCGCACTGGTCTTCATAACCTGCCAGACGCAGCTCCAACCGCCCCTGTCGGGCCAACAGATTATCAGCCAAACCGCAATCAAGGACACCGGAGATTTCGAAGACAATCGTGTCACCTCCACTGGTGGTAATGGTGGGCGGACGATCCGGGAATTGCTCGCTGCAGCGGGCCTGGAGGATGCTGACGGTGGAGTCGAGGTAGGCAACTTCCGCATCGCTGGACAACCCGTCGGTGTCCATAACCAAGACAACGCGGGTCGACTGATTGACCGGATTACGCGACGCCTCCTCGGCAGCGATGCTTTCAGAGTCACTCGGTGGCACCGGCTTCTCCCCTGCCGGCCAAATGGCTAGTGCGATTGCCCCTGCCACCAATACCACAAGTCCCAATATGATCACAATCCCACGTGTCGACATGACAACCCTCCCCTCAGAACGGGGGAACATAAGGGAGTCACGGTGGTGTGGCCATGGGGAAATGAGAGCATATGGCGAGCGTTCGGGAATGAAGCATGCAGTCTTCAGCCCCGCAGGGGCGGCAGCTCGTTGCGGTTGGTTGCTGGATCCCTGACGAGGGCGTCCGGGGCACCCGGAGTCGATGATCGCGTGGAAGTGGTCCGCGGGTGGCCCACAGCTCTGCTGTGGGTTACTATCGGATTACGAAGTGGTTGGCGAGCCCACAGTAGAACTGTGGGGCACCAGGCTATGAAACCGATTCTATGGCCCCGCCATCCAATCCTCGATTCCGCCTCCGTCATGTCGATCCATCTTAAAGTCGACCAAGAATGACCGGGGCTCAGAAGAGAGTTCAGAGACAGCCTTTAGTAATACCCGTACCAAGAGTCTTTTAGGCAATGTGTGCGTAAACACAATGCTATCGACTTGCGAAACCGTGAATTGTTCAGGCCCCCAACCGTCGAGTGTATTCTGATGGACCGTATCAATATGAGAATCTCTCTCATCAAGCGTGTAGATCGAGAGTGAATCGATACCTACTGAGTAGGGCGAGTCATCCCCCGTATTGCGGGTTATATAGAAAATCTCCCAAGGATGTTTGACAGATACTGTGTCATTGCAATGTCGCCAGAGCGTAACTTCAAGTTCCCAGCCAGGTATGCCTCGGACATTTCGTTCTAGCCGTCCAAATGAATAATAGGTCGGACCACCACAGTGGATTTGGGATACTCCGAAAACAATGGTAACCAGACCTACTATTGGACGTACCCACTGCATGACCGACTTATGAAGCTGGATGCTCATCTGACTCCTCTGTATCTCAGATTGTAAGTGACATCTGCACCAAACGCAGTTTGTAGGTCAGGAGCACGGCGCGTCAAGCGAGAGCCGAATGTAGACAACGGGTCACCGCGCAGGGCTCCTGACACCTCACGCTACGATTATTCACCAAAATCACCCACAAATAATACGTCTTCCCGCCTGCCCCAATCAAGGGTATAGTTACCCATCTCAAGAAAGCGATGGATAGACGAGTGGGGCCAATCGAACGGGGACGTCACGAATCCGTGTTTGACCGGATTGTAATGAATGTAATCCGTGTGATTGTTCAGGTCATCGTCATCACGGATGATGTGATCCCAGAATCGGTGTTGCCACACGCGGCCATCGGTTCGTCCCATTCTTGCCCTCAACGACACACCAAAACTGAGTTTGATACTTTTCATGATTGCTGAAATGTCAGATGATTTCGAGTCGATGACCGCGTGGAAGTGGTCCGCGGGTGGCCCACAGCTCTGCTGTGGGTTACTATCGGATTAGGAAGTGGTTGGCGAACCCACAGTAGAACTGTGGGGCACCAGGCGTCCATCACAAAGTGATTGCATCTGTTCCTTGCGTTCGGCATGTGTCATCAGACACGAAAGGTGGCATATGACTCCGAACGAACTCCGTGAATCAGTCGCAAAACTGCCGGGTGTGACCGAGGAAGTGCTCTGGAGTGACAATCTGGTCTTCAAGGTCGGTGGACGGATGTTCCTGATTACCGGGCTTGAGGGTCCCCGACGGTTTTCCCTGCCGGTGGCATCCGCCAATTTCCTCGCGCTGACCGAGGTTCCGGGAATCATCCCGGCGCCGTATCTGGCCAAGGCGGGATGGATTCAGGTGCATCCGAGGGAATGCGCGCTAAGCAAACCCGAGTTGAGGACAATGGTCGCACAGGCGTATGCGTTGATTGTCGCGAAGTTATCGAAGAAAGCGCAGCGGGAGCTGGGGATGTTGCCATAGATGGGACTGGGCTTTGAGACCCGGACGAACGTCCGGGCCACCCAATTGAAGAGTTGTCGGGCGCATGCGGCGCACCCGGCGGCGCCGTATCTGGCCAAGGCGGAATGGATTCAGGTGCATCCGAGGGAATGCGCGCTGAGCAAGCGCGAGTTGAGGACAATGGTCGCACAGGCGTATGCGTTGATTGTCGCGAAGTTATCGAAGAAAGCGCAGCGGGAGCTGGGGATGTTGCCATAGATGGGACTGGGCTTTGAGACCCGGACGAACGTCCGGGCCACCCAATTGAAGAGTTGTCGGGCGCACCCGGCGTCCCATTCTTGCCCTCAAAGACGTGCCGAAGCTGAGCTTGATGCTCTTCATGATCGCAGACACATTAGATAATTTCGAGTCGATGATTGCGTGGAAGTGGTCGGGCATGGCGACCCATGAATGGAGAGTGAATGTGTGTCGCTCTCTTGTACGGGCGATGGAGCGTTTGAATAGATCGATGTTGTCGACGAGGATGGGCGCTCGTTTGTATGTCACGCACGTGATGAAATACCAATTGCCGGGGGTGTGGTATCGGCGGAGGCGGGACATTGTTTATTTGCGATGTTTGTCAGAAGCCCGGCGCCGGAACGTGTTCGTGAATTCCGGTCGGCCTTGATGCGCCGTGCTTCTGACCTACAAATACTGGATTGTCAGTTCCACGAAAGTAGATGTCAGACATTTGTATTCCTCCAATGCTCGCCAAGTGTGCGGTGCTCAAATACATCAAAGAAACTGTAAACTATAGACTTCACACACTTGAAATCAAGTGAGAATTGCAGGCATTGTCGACAGTCTGCAGGCCCGAAGCACTGTGCGTCAGGTGAGAATTCAATGTAGACAACGCATCACCGTATAGTGTTCCTGACATCCTCCGTTACCATCACTCGCCAAAGCCACGGTCAAACACAACATTATCCCGCCTCGCCAAATCCTAGGGATAATACGCCATTTGAACCAACCGACGACACCACGATTGGGGGCAATTGTCAGAAGCCCGGCGCCGGAACGTGTTCGTGAATTCCGGTCGGCCTTGATGCGCCGTGCTTCTGACCTACACATACAATTACGTTATCTCTAATACTATCAAATCACTTTTACAACAATCGTCCTTCCCCCGGCCCTTGCGTAATCCCCAAATGCTTGAGCGCCCTCGGGGTGGCCGTCCGGCCCCGAGGAGTGCGGTCTAAGAATCCCTCTTGGATGAGGAATGGCTCGTAGATTTCTTCGATGGTTTCGGCTTCCTCGGCGACCGCGACGGCCAACGTATTCAAGCCGACGGGGCCGCCTTGGAATTTGTTGATGATCGTGTCGAGGATCTTGAGGTCCATGTCGTCGAGGCCGGCGACGTCGACATTGAGCGCCGCGAGAGAATCGGCAGCGAGTTTCTGGTCGATGGTGGCGATCTTCTTCACCTGCGCGAAATCGCGAACACGGCGCAGCAGACGGTTGGCGATACGCGGTGTCCCGCGTGACCGTCGGGCGATCTCATGTGCGCCGTCATTGGAAATCTGCACACCCAGAATACCCGCCGAACGGTGGACAATCGAGGTGAGATCATCGGCGGTGTAGTAGTCGAGCCGTCCGACCACGCCGAAGCGCGCGCGCAACGGCGATGTCAGCAGACCCGCGCGCGTGGTCGCGCCGACGAGTGTGAAATGTTTCAGCGGCAGTTTGACCGAACGGGCGGCGGGCCCCTTGTCGATCATGATGTCGAGCGTGAAATCCTCCATCGCCGGATAGAGATACTCCTCCACCACCGGGCTGAGACGGTGAATCTCATCGACAAACAACACCGAGCGTTCGCCGCAATTGGTGAGCAGACCGGCCAGATCGGCAGCACGCTCGAGCACCGGCCCGGAGGTTGACTTGATCGCGGTCTCCAGTTCGGCGGCGAGGATATGCGCGAGCGTGGTCTTCCCCAATCCCGGCGGACCATAGAGGAGCACATGGTCGAGCGCATCGCCGCGCTGCTTGGCGGCGGTGACGAAGATCTTGAGATTCTCCATCAAGGCGCGTTGCCCGACAAACTCGTCAAACCGCGTCGGACGCACCGCCTTTTCGATGGCGAGGTCATCGCCATGCACTGACGGTTCGGTCAGACGCGCCTGGGGCGTCTGGGCGTCCTTGCGGGATTTAAAGTGAGGCTGGTTCATCGCTGTCCTGTAGACACATTTGTCATCCCCGCGAACGCGGGGGATCCATTCTGTCGTTCGGTACGCCCAGCAACTTGGACAGCTACTGGCACCGTGCCATAGTTACGTCACCGCCGCCATGGATAATACCGCACGGACCACGTCTTCTGTTGTGCGTGGCTTGTCCGGGGCTTTTAGGACATCGCTGACGGCTTCCTGCGCTTCGGCCCTGGTGTAACCAAGGGCCACGAGTGCGGCGACGGCTTCATCGAGTATCGCGCCGCCGGTAGCTCCGGAGACCGGTTTGCCAGTGGTTGACGTGATACGCTGGTCGATCTTGTCTTTCAGTTCGACGACAATTCGTTCGGCGGTCTTCTTCCCCAATCCGGAGACCGTCGCGAGCATGGCAGCATCCCGAAAGGCGATTGCCTGCCTGATCTGGTTGACCTGCAACCCCGACAACACCGCGACGGCCAGTTTGGGCCCCACGCGCGACACCTCCAACAACAGATCGAAGAGCGCACGCTCCTCGTGCGATGCGAAGCCGAACAGCAGGTGCGCGTCCTCGCGAATGATCAGGCGCGTGAGGACACGTGCGGTCTGGCCCTCATCGGGGAGACGGTCGAATGTCGACAGCGGGATGGTGATTTCATAGCCGATGCCGCCGCATTGTATCACCGCACGGGTTGGTTGTCGCTCAACAATGGTGCCTTCGACGAATGTAATCATAGCACGTATCTGTGTTCGATAGTCCGATCCGGCATCACCCGATATCGGTCAGTGTACGACGTTCTCGTGATCAGCGCAGCCACTCGTTCAGTTTAGCGATGGCTTGTTCGGATAGGTTGTCCCAACCGTCCCTTAGTGTCTCCTGAAGTTCCTTGAGCGTTCGCTCCATCTCTTCGATCTGGTCGTTCTTGGCGCCGTGAGCGTCGGCCTTGGCCTGAGACAGTTGCCCTTCGAGCTCTTTCTTCTTGGCCTCCACACGTGCCTTCAGTTCGTCGGTACGGTCTGCCATAACGGTTTGTCCCTTTTGTTTGATGTTGCTGGTTATTGGATCTCCACTTCGAGTTGTCGTTTTGCCAGGTGACACAAAGCCACCGCGGCCGCGTCAGCGGCATGGTCGGGCGTGATGGCGTCGATTCGTTGCAGCAACTGCTGCACCATGAAACCGACCTGTTCCTTGGCGGCCTGGCCATTTCCGGTGACTGATTTTTTGACCTGCAGCGCCGTGTATCCCTCGACGGTGCAGCCTGCCTGCGATGCGCCGACAATCGCCGCCCCCCGGGCTTGCCCCAACGCGAACGCCGCGCGCGCGTCCTTGGCCATGAACACGTCCTCGACTGCCACCTCCGTGGGACGGTACTCGGCTACCAACTCACGTACTCCCTCGCAGATGGCGTGGAGACGGGCCGATAACGGGTCGCGTGGCGTGGTCCGCAACGCCCCATAGGCAATCAGTTGCGACTGATCGCCTTGACGCGCGATCACTGCCCATCCGGTCGCGCCCAGACCGGGATCGATCCCCATAACAATGTGTGGCGCCGTGTCGGGCATGTACCCTCCCGCAGTTACTATAGGGCGACACAAGAGGATGCGGTATCAGAATTTGAGCAGTTGAGCAGGGGATCGGTGGAGCAGTTGAAAGGGCGACCCACCGGGTCGCCCCTTGTGGCTGATAGATACTACGCCCCCGCGCCGAGACGCTCCATGACTGAATCGTCAATATCGAAATTGGCCCAGACCTTCTGGATGTCATCGTGCTCGTCGAGAGCATCCATGAGCTTGAGCATCTGCTCGGCGCCTTTTTCGTCAAGCTGGATCGTATTCTGTGGAAGCATGGTCAGTTCGGCATTCGAAATCTCTATGCCCTTGGCTTCGAGGGCGCCACGAACATCCTCGAATTGATCGGGTTCGGAAGTTACCGAGAAGAACCCGTTGTCGTTGACAACGTCGGATGCCCCCGCTTCAAGTGCTACTTCAATGAGCTGCTCCTCAGAGGTATTGGTCGCATCGATCTCGACCAGCCCGGCACGGTTAAACATCCAAGCGACCGACCCCGCCTCGCCCATGTTGCCGTTGTTCTTGCTGAGGAGATGACGAATCTCAGCCACGGTCCGGTTCTTGTTGTCGGTGAGGGCCTTGATCAGGATGGCAACCCCATTCGGGCCATAGGCCTCGTAAATAACTTCTTCATACTGGGCCCCGGGCAGTTCACCAGTACCGCGCTGGATGGCGCGCTTGATGTTGTCGGCGGGCATATTCACCGATTTGGCAGCGGCGATGGCGGAGCGCAGACGCGGATTCATATCGGGATCGCCGCCCCCGTCACGAGCCGCGGTGATGATCTCCCGGCCGACCTTGGTGAACACCCGTCCGCGCTCGGCGTCGGCCTTGCCCTTCTTGCGCTTAATCGTTGACCATTTGGAATGACCAGACATACTCCCTCACCTCACACAGAAAACTTACGGTGACGTCCTCACCGGATAATGTACGTCGGATGAGTGAAACTCGCAACGGGCACAAGAGAAAACCGCCCGGCTGTAATACCGGGCGGTTCGAAAAACTCAATCACGTGACGATCGGCTTAGCTACCGAAGACAAACCAGCGCAACCGAAATCCGGCCCGCGAATCGATGCGGGTGCTGCTCGGCTGGGTGACGATATCCCCAGCGGTACGCTCGCCGAACAGCGTGAACGTCGGCCCCCAGAAGCCCTGGAACTCGAGGTTATTGGCCAGTTCAGCGGTGCCTCCGATATAAGCGCCAAACATGAAGTCCGTCCAGGAATCCAAGCCTTCGGCCTCCGGCGAAGTCAGCATCACGCGCGCGAAGCCCCCAAACAATGGAGACGTGTTGCCGGGATCAGTCTGCTTTTCGAGAGAAGCGCCAAAGCGAAGTTGGGTGCCTTCAATGCTCAGACTGTTCGCCGCGGCCGCAAAGCTCTCGTCGTCCGGATCATCGACGCTAACAATTGACAGCCCAACCAACGGTTCGAGAATCAAGGACCCATCACCCAGCTTGATCGGCAACAACATGTCCGGGGTGATGTTTGATCCGGTGTATTCCAACCCGATACCGATGTTCTGCGCACCGGCTGATCCCACTGCCCCGACCATCATCACGGCCGCGCCGAGCAAAACCAATACTGCCTTTCTCATGTACCCTCCTTTTGATGTTTGCACATCCTGTGTTTTCATCTTTCCAACACCCCCACAGAGGGGGTCAAAGATCGTCTGAGTAAAGTGCGGAGTGGGCTGTCTGTCAACAAAGAAGTGTGCTTTTTTTCAAGGGACAATGCAGAATTAAAACGAGCCGACGCGACCCCATCGGGATCGCGTCGGCCCGTTATAAAAGCGATTTGAGCTTAAGTCAAAGTGCTTTATCAGACAATGACTTAAGAGAGGCGGCTTAATTACCGCCGAGGCCAAACAGAAGCGTGACCGCGCCGCCGACGTACATGGCAGAGGGATCGCTTAGAATCATATGGATATGTCCCTGAGCCGCCACGTTCATGTTATCGCCCGCCTTGAACATGGCGCCGCCGCCGCCATTGAGACCAATATCGGTTGTTGACGTGGAGACGTCGAAATCGAAGCCACCTACACCTGGAATGTCAATGCTGCCCGATGCACCGCCCCAGTCGCTGTTATAGATAGCCAGACCACCGAAGACGAACGGGTTTGTGTCCTCCAGTGGGTTGAAGAACATCTTAGCGTGGGCGCCAATCTGAAGAACCGTGGGGCTGTCGACCTCAAATCCCTCGGTATCAGACTCAAGCTCGCTGCTGAAAAAGTTGTAAATAATGTCTCCACCAATCGCCAATTTGTCCGAAACCATGTAGTCTCCGACACCGCCGAAGCCAAAGCCGAATCCGGCAACATCGCCAAAATCACCAAACGGCAACCCAACCTGCGCAGACGGGCCAACGAAAATCTGACCCTTTTCCACCGCCGCGTTAGCGACCGGCACCAACATGAACAGCGCAAATGCCGCTGCCAGTCCAATCCGCATTACCTTTGCCACAAGACCTCCTCACAAATGGCGTTCAATTCTTGTTATAGTCGTCCCGATTATGGAGACCGACCCCCAATGATGGCAGGATGAAAAGAATCCTGTACAATTCTGTCAACAACTGAATTGCGAATGACTTAGAAAAATCGGATCGAGCAACACGACGGGTGACAGACCCTAAGTGCCTGTAATTGTTACGGATCGAAGAACTTATTGACAGGCTGCTTCAGGGGAGTTCCTTCCGTTCACAAGGAGAAAACCACTCCACCACGGATCTCCCACCAGTTGGTATTGTTCTTGGCGGTGTCTTTTGCCTCGATAGTCTCGCCGTCAGCCGTCTCGTACGCATCGGTCCGTTCGACGCCCTTGGTGGACAGGACGGTATACCGCGGTTCCAGAATGAACCCAATCGACCGACTGAGGGGGACCAGGACACCAACCCCTCCTGTGACGAGCACAGCGGTGTTGACCGTGCTCTCCAGTTTCTGAACAGCGATCGAACCGTCATCCGGCAAGAGGATGACAAAGGGATTTTGGTACTCGATCGTGCCCTTTGGACGTCCCAAGCCGATTCCGGCAGCGACATAAGGCCGCCAGTGCTCGAAGCCCCGTGGCAAAAACCACCGTGCCCACAACTCGGCCAACATCACTTCGGTCTCGGCCATCTCGGCGGGGAATTGGTCTTCGATATCATCCCCGAAATCGATGTCGAATGTTGTCCGGCGAACACTCAGGCCGAGCACAAGTCTATCAGTGAAATAGTATCCCACATCAGCGCCGATCGTGTACCCGGTATTGTGTCCCGACTTCGGCGGGATGGCGTCCGGATCAGTTTCACCGAAACGTCCGGTTGGGAATGACGCCGCGCCGAATGGCGCAACGAAGTAGGAGCCGCTGTGATCGGGCCGGTCCTGCGCGTAGGCATTCGGATTCAGAAGCGGAACAACGCACAGCAGTACTGCCAGGACCAACATCCGCCAGCTTGATCGCCACTGATAGGACGTCATATTCCCTACTCCTCCGCCGCCTTCTTCGCGGCGATCGCTTCCTCGACGACTTTCGGTGCGATTTCGCGCGGCACCGGATCGTAGTGCGAGAATTCGCGCGTGTATGTGCCACGGCCCTGTGTCAACGACCGGAGTGTAGTCGAATACTTGTACAATTCGGCGAGCGGGACATGGGCGCGGATCTGCTGCCACTTGCCCATCGGATCCATGCCCAGAATCTTGCCTCGCCGGCTGGACAGGTCGCCCATCACGTCACCGGTGAAATCGTCAGGAACCTGAATGGTGACCTGATAGATCGGTTCGAGGAGCACCGGATCGCACTTCATGAATCCTTCTTTGAAGGCCATCGATCCCGCCACCTTGAACGCCATATCGGAGGAGTCGACTGTGTGGTACGAGCCGTAGAAGAGCGCGGCCTTGATATCGACGACCGGGTGGCCGGACAGCGCACCCTCATTCATCGCCTCGATGATTCCTTTTTCCACCGACGGGATGAACTTGGAGGGAATGACGCCGCCGGAGATTTCATCGGCGAATTCAAAACCGGCGCCACGGTCGAGTGGTTCGAGTCGCATTTGCACATGACCGTACTGACCGCGCCCGCCACTCTGCTTCTTATACTTATGCTCAACTTCGGCCTTGCCGGTAATCGTTTCACGATACGGGATGCGCGGCTTTTCGAGGGTGACATCGACACCATAGCGCTTCTTCAGCTTGCTGACAATCACGTCGAACTGAAGTTCGCCCTGTCCTTCGATGATTGTCTGCCGAATATCCGGCATCACCTTGTGCGAGAACGACGGATCTTCTTCATGGAACCGGCTGAGTCCCTGGCCGACCTTCTCCTCGTCGCCTTTCGAGGCCGCCTTGATGGCCATATCGAGAATCGGATTCGGCATGGTGATCTGCGGGAAGACAATCGGATCCTTTGAGTCGCAGAGCGTATCACCGGTATGGGTGTTTTTGAGTTTGACCGCGGCCCCGATATCACCAGCAACGAGGTCCGGCACTTCCTGTCTGCTCTTGCCATTGAGAATGTACAACTGGCCCAGGCGTTCACTCTGCGAACGAGTAGAGTTCAAAGCATCATCACCATGGCGTAACCGTCCAGAGAATACGCGAATCAGCGAGAGTTCGCCAACATGCGGCTCGGAGATGGTCTTAAACACGAGGGCCGACATCGGTTCGCCAGTGCTGGTCTTACGGGTCAGTTCCTCGTCGCTATCCGGCTTGTGTCCTTTGACCGGGGGACGGTCCAGTGGTGAAGGGCCGTAATCTTCAATGAAGTCCAAGAGCAAACGGGATCCGGCAGCTACGGTTGCGGCACCACCGAGAATCGGCATGATTTTGCCGGACACAAAACCGGTGCGGACGCCTTTCTTCAGATCCTCGTCGGACAGCTCACCACTCTCAAAAAACTTCTCCAGCAGTGTGTCATCTGCCTCGGCGGCATTTTCCATCAGTTTGGCACGCGCTTCCTCAGCCTTGGATTGCAGATCACCGGGAATATCGGTCTGGGAGATTTTACCGGATTCATCCCAGGTGAAGCCCTTCATCGAGATCAAATCGACGATTCCCGTGAATTCGGTGCCTTCGCCAATTGGCAACTGGAGCGCAACGACCTTCACGCCGTAGCGCTCGGTCAACTGATCGACGGTCTTGGAGAACGACGCGTTTTCCTTTTCCAGCTTATTGACAAAAAAAGCGACCGGGATGTCGTGCTCGTCGAGACGTTGCAGTACTTGTTCGGCGCCGACTTCGACGCCACCGGTGGCATTCAAGAGACAGACGAGCATATCGGCGACACGGAGCCCACATTCAACTTCACCGACAAAGTCGGGGACACCCGGCATATCGAGGAAATTGATCTTGTGACCTTTCCATTCGAGTTGACCCAGTGACAGCGAGATGGAATGCTTGCGGTCGACTTCCTCTTCGGTGTAGTCGGTTACCGTATGTCCCTCGTCTACACTACCCATGCGATTGATGGCGCCACCCACAAAGAACAGCGACTCCGCAAGCGAGGTCTTGCCGGTGCCGCTGTGGCCTACAAGGCCGATGTTACGGATGTTCTCGACATTGACTTCTTTCACAAAAGGCTCCTTTTCTCCAAGGCTGTTCACCGCCAGAATCTCCAATAATAGAGACGCTGTTTGTGGGAGTCAACGGGGTCAGTGAGGATGTTGACCGTCGCGTGGCCGTCCTCGGCGTGGCGGCGTGGAGGGGGCGTCGGTGGTACGGTGTAGGGTGGGCTGAGCCCACCAGTTTCCACGACTGTAGATCTGATGATCGGTGGGCGAAGCTCACTACGGTTGCGGATAGTCAGGACGCCTTCAGCGCTGCGGCGTACAGAGCCTCGGGAGCGATATCCGCTCCGTTCGGCCAGACAATCGTCCCACCATCCAGAAAAAACCGTTTGAAGTAGCTCAGCTCTTTGAGCGGCTCGAAGATCGGCCCATCTAACCAGTGACGGAGGTCCAGAGTCTTCTCGACTCCATCGTTGAACACTACATGAATTCTGAAGTCACCACGGTGGTCAGCAGAGATGACGAGAGGGTTTGGATGCATGGGCGACTCAATCGAGGGGAGAGATGCGCTCCATCGGAAGTCCAAGGCGCGCTTTCTCCCAGTTTGCCATCAGTTCTTCTTTGTGAACCTCGGACCACTCCTCCACGAGCTTGAGAGCGGTCCGAGATCGGATGTCTCCCGCTAGGAGTTTACCTTCAAAGTCAAACTTCCCTGACTGCCCTTGATACTCCGCGTGAAAATGCGGAGGATCATTGTCCTTATAGAACATACGTACGATAATCCCGTAGAAGACGGCGATTATCGGCATAGTGGGAACGCTCCCTTTGACGCCGAACTTAAATAACCTTCTCTTCCCGCAGCTTCTCGAAGAGCGTGTTGGCCACGGTGGCCGCATCGCCTTCGATCATCTCCCCCTTTTTGCGCGGAGGTGGCGGGGTGACAGTGCCGTGCTTTGTGTGCGAATTCGGTCCGAGTGTGCCAGTGTCAAGGCCGAGGTCGCCGGCGCCCCAGGTTTCGGCCTGGGCGCTCTTGGATTTCATTTTGCCCTTCAGTGACGGGAGGCGCGGTTCATTGATCTCTTTGACGACGCTGATCACGGCGGGCAGCGGCGTTTCGACCGTGTCGTAACCGTCTTCCGTCATGCGTGTCACCACCGCTTTACTGTCATCAATCGACTCGAATTTCTTGATGAACAGGACCTGCGGCCATCCGAGATGTCCGGCGGTCGCGGCAGGAACAACCGAGCGATCAGTATCGACCGCGTTCTTGCCAAACAGGACGACATTCACGTCCCCCAGTTTCTTAATGCCGGCGGCGAGAATCGCGCCAAGTGCGGTACCGTCGGAATCGTTGAAGGCATCGTCCTTAAGGAGGACGGCCTTGTCGGCACCCAAGGCGATGGCGTCACGCAACCCGGAAATGGCATCGTCGCCACCACAGCCCATCACGGTCACGGTTCCGCCATGCTGCTCTTTGAGACGAATACCCTCTTCGACGGCGTATTCATCAAATGGATTCATGGCTCCCGGGCCTTCGGGCTTGACGACCCCGGAATCCTGTTCCACACGTACGAGCGCAATTTCCGGTACCTGTTTAATGCATACGACGATGTTCATATTGGGAGTCCTTTCGATTATCGACTCGTGTTCGACGTTTCCGACTTGCCGGCCTTCCGTTCCCGTCTCAAGACGCGCAAGGCTTCACGGGCGGCGGCCTGCTCGGCGTCTTTTTTGTTCGAGCCGACGCCACGTCCAACTTCGCGTCCGTTGGTGTGTACTGCCACGGTGAACACCTTTTCGTGGTCGGGACCGGTTTCGCTGACGACGTCGTAGCGCGGCAATCCCTGCCCCTCGCCCTGCATCATCTCGAGCAGGTCGCCCTTATGATTCACACTCAAAAGCCGCGTGTCAATGTCGGCAAAGCGCTGAATGAGCACCCGATCGATCACATTGGATGCCGCAACGATCCCCCCATCGAGGTAGATTGCCCCAATAACCGCCTCCAACACATCCGAAAGAATCGACGGCCGATTACGTCCGCCTGCGCGATCTTCTTCCGGCGACAGTAAAATGTATTTACCGAGGCCCTCTTTGCGGGCAACCTGGGTCAGTGCCTTGATATTGACCAATGCGGCCTTGGCCTTCGTCAGTTCGCCTTCAGAGAAGCCGAGGTGTTTGTTGAAAAGATGCCGTGCGACGATGACCCCGAGGACCGAATCACCAAGAAACTCGAGTCGCTCGTAAGTCAGATTGGTACCGTTACTATTGGCATAGGAACGGTGAGTGAGGGCCTCGGTCAAGAGACCGGAGTTGTGAAATCGGTAGCCGAAGATCTCGCGATGCGGCGCAACCTGAGACGGCTGCGCGCGACGCTTAAACTGATTCCAGAAATCGAGACGAAAACGCATGCCACCACGCCGAGCTTGCGGGCACGGTCCGTGCGGCGGCGTGACGCTGACGTTCTGCGGATGAGTGGAAAAGCGCTACGCGACGCCTGGTTGAACCAAAATCCGAGTAGGGCCTCGCCCGTCATCCATCAGCATGAGCCGTCACCGGATACCCGCGTGACAGACACTCCTGTATTACCCTTACTGCCCGTTCTCTTCGAACCGTGTGGCCACGAGTGTTGAATTGTGGCCGCCGAAGCCGAACGAGTTCGAAATCGCGATTTGAATCGGACGCTTGACGATCGCATTGGCCGCGTAATTCAGATCACACTTCGGATCCTGATCGTCGAGGTTAATCGTCGGGTGAATCTTACCCGTCTGCAGCGACTGGATCGTCGCAATGATCTCCACGGCCGCAGCAGCGCCGAGGAGATGGCCAATCATCGATTTGGTCGAATTAGCAATGAGCTTCTGCGCATGGTCACCGAAGACAGTCTTAATGGCATCGGTCTCGGCAATATCACCCAATCCGGTCGAGGTACCGTGGGTGTTGATGTAATCCACCTGCACGGGATCCAACTCGGCATCGAACAGGGCCGCCTTCATCGCGCGTGCGGCTCCTTCTCCCTGTGGGGCAGGGGCGGTGATGTGGTAAGCGTCAGCCGACATACCGGAACCGAGGATCTCGCCATAGATCCAAGCGCCGCGCTTCTGGGCATGCTCGAGTGATTCCAGAACAATGATCCCTGCGCCTTCACCCATCACAAATCCATCGCGCCCGGCGTCGAACGGCCGCGATGCGTGCTCGGGATCATCATTACGCTGCGAAATAGCTCGCGCCGAACAAAATCCGGCCAGCGAAGCGGGAGTGATCGTCGCCTCGGATCCACCGGTAATCATAAGATCGGCATCACCTCGTTCGATGATGTGCGCCGAACCGGCAATCGCATGGGCCGCCGAAGCACACGCGGAAACGGTGGCATAGTTCGGGCCTTTGAGTCCGTAGCGCAACGACACCATGCCCGCGCACATATCGACGATCATCATCGGGATAAAGAACGGTGACACGCGTCCCGGACCCTGATTCAGCAGATTCTGATGCTGCTTCTCGAAAGTGTCGATGCCACCGATACCTGAACCGATGACCACACCGCAGCGATCGCGGTCGAGTTTGTCGAAATCGGTCTCGGCGTGCTTGATCGCCTGGTCAGCTGCGCCAAGCGCGTAGAGCTGAGCACGATCTAACCGGCGCACTTCTTTCTTTTCTGCGACACTCGTCGGGTCGAAGTCCTTCACCTCGCAGGCGATCCGCGTGGTAAACCCCGAGGCGTCGAAGCGGGTGATTTCCGCTCCACCCGAGCGACCGGACAGTAGCGCTTCCCAGTACGCATCGAGCGAATTACCGATGGGAGTCAGGACCCCCATCCCGGTCACAACAACACGATGTCTGGGACGCCCATTTTGACGGTACAGATTTACCATGAGCCCCCTTGGACAGGACTCCCGTGAACACGGGAACCGTCCGGCTAGCTTTCCTGGCCGACTTTGTTCTTCTCGATATAGTCGATCGCGGCTTTGACCGTTGAAATTTTTTCTGCTTCCTCGTCGGGAATCTCCATCCCGAATTCTTCTTCAAGGGCCATCACCAATTCAACCGTATCCAGCGAATCAGCACCGAGATCATCAATAAAGGCAGCGTCATCCGTCACTTGCTCTTCGTTGACCCCCAACTGGTCGACAATGATCTTCTTTACTCTTTCTGCGACCGATGCCATTGACCAATCCTCCCCATAGGTAAAGTTTAACTACACGATTCTTCTCTCATTCAGGCGAGTTAATCACAATCAGCGAGCCGGGGCAATGAAAATCAATGCGGATATCGCGTAACTTCCGCTGCCACAACGCCGACCGATTTATGCCATCACCATCCCACCGTCGATTCTGAGCGTCTGCCCAGTGATATATCCGGCCCCGTCCGACGCCAGAAAGGCCACCAGTTCGGCTACGTCTTCCGACGTCCCAAACCGGCCCAAGGGAATGCGTTCTTTGTACTTGTCCTGAACATCCTCCGGCAGTGAAGCGGTCATTTCGGTCTCGATGAACCCCGGCGCAATGGCGTTGACGGTGATGCTCCGTGCAGCCAGCTCGGTGGCCAGCGCTCGCGTGAGACCGATCAAGCCCGCCTTGGATGCAATGTAATTCGCCTGGCCAGCATTACCCATAACCGCTACAATCGAGGAAATATTGATAATGCGGCCCCAGCGTGCCTTCATCATGGCCCGGGTACAGCGCTTCGCCAGAGTAAAAGCGGATGTCAAGTTAACGTTTACGACGTCACTGAAATCTTCTGTTTTCATTCGAATTAACAGATTATCACGCGCGATGCCGGCGTTGTTGACAAGTATCTCCGCTGATCCCCAAGCATCTTCGACGGTCGAGCAGATCGTCTCGGCAACATTTGGATCAGCCAGATCGGCCGTTACGCCGATGGCTTCTCCACCCTCAGAATTGATCTGATCACTCATTGCTGTGAGAGCTGCTTCGTCACGTCCGACAATCGCGACCCGGCAGCCATCGGCGACCAACCTGCGCGTGATCGCAGCACCGATTCCCTTGGCGCCACCGGTCACGATGGCAATTCGTTTGTTTTGCGGCGAGTCAGATGACATCGCGATAGCTCCTAAAGTATCCGTTTAAGAAGATGTTCCAGTGACTACGCTTTCAAGCGCTTCCACATTTTCCACAGTATCAACGGACAGCAACTCGACATCCTTCAGTACGTTTTTGGTCAACCCAATAAGGACCTTCTTTGGTCCCAACTCCACCGCGCGCTCAATGCCGGCCGCGGCCATGAACTGCATTGTTGGATACCACAGAACCGGTGCGGTCAACTGGTCAACGAGGCGCTGCTTGATCTCGTTGGCGTCTGTCGTTGGTTTAGCGGTGACATTGAGTACCACAGGGATCTGGCCTTTGTTAAAGGTCAGGTTGTCCAAGACATTCTTGAGGCGTTCGGGCGCCGGTTCCATCAGTGGCGAGTGAAAAGCCCCACCGACCGCCAACGAAACCACCCGTTTGGCTCCGGCCTCTTTGGCCAGATTTGTCGCCTCCTCGATGCCCGCGTGATCACCGGAGATTACGATCTGGTTGGGCGCGTTGTAATTAGCCGCCACGACCACACCTTTGGCCGAGGCGCGTTTGCAGATATCGACCACTTGGTCGAATCCCAATCCGAGGACTGCTGCCATCGTGCTTGGATTGCGCTCGCAAGCGTCCTGCATGAACTGGGCGCGGTTCTTTACGGCGGTCAGACAATCATCGAAACTCAAGACACCGGAGGCGTACAAGGCGGAGTATTCCCCGAGCGAATGGCCGGCGGCCAGCGAGGCACCCAAGCCGCGCTCACGGGCCAAGTCCCATGCGACACAGGAATGCACGAATATGGCCGGCTGCGTATTGACCGTCTGAACTAATTCCTCGGCGGGGCCTTCGAATGACAGACGTGCAATATCGGTTTCCAGGATTCGATTCGCGCGATCATACAGATCTTTGGCTCGTGGGAAGGCTTCGTACAAATCTTTGCCCATGCCAACATATTGCGAGGCTTGTCCCGGAAACAGTAAGGCGATCTGGCTCATGTGTCAGTCCAATCGGATTCGAGTTGAGCGAAGTCAGCGGTGACGATCAATCCTGTGGTCACAAGCGATAGAGAGCAGACCCCCATACCAGTCCGCCACCGAATGCGGTCGACAAGACCAGGGATCCCTCTTTGACAACACCGGATCGGCGAGCCTCGTCGAGGGCGATCGGTACAGAGGCGGAGGACGTATTACCGTAGGATTGAATATTGGAAAACACCCGGTCTTCGGGAACGTTGAGGCGCCTGCGCAAGGCATCGATGATCCGGTGATTGGCCTGGTGCGGTATCACCATATCGATGTCGCTGGCCTGGCAGCCAGCTTCTTCCAATACGTGCACGGCGGCATCGGCCATTTCTTTGACCGCCAGCTTGAAGATTTCGCGCCCGTCCATATGAACATGGCGTCCGGGCAAATGCGCATTGTCATTGGTAAACGGGTTTTTCGATCCGCCCAGGGGAATATGAAGCAGATCTTTATATTGTCCATCACCCGCCAAATACGTCGCCAGAATGCCGCGGCCGTTATCTGAGGGCTCACCGCGCGAGACCACAGCGGCTCCGGCGCCATCGCCAAATAACACGCACGTCGTGCGATCCTCGTAGTTGGTAATCGACGTGAGGTGCTCCCCACCAATGACAAGCACATTCTTATACGTACCCGACGTCACAAAGGCACGTGAGATAGAAAGGCCATACAGGAATCCGGTACAGGCCGCCACGATGTCCATCAGAGCCGCGCGCCCGATTCCCAGATTGTGCTGCACGAGCGTCGCCGTGGCCGGGAGTCGGTAGTCCGGAGTGACAGTAGCCATGATGACCGCTTCGATGTCTTTGGGTTCGAGGCCGGCATCTTCAATTGCGGAGCGCGCAGCATTGGTCGCCATACCGGACAGACCGATATCATTGGTTCCATTGAGAACATGGCGTTCGCGGATACCGGTTCGGGTTTGAATCCACTCATCGGAGGTGTCGACAATCCTCTCCAAGTCGGCGTTGGTGAGGATATGCTCCGGTGTGTAATGTCCGGTGCCCTTGATGATGGCACTGTGCATGTCTTTACTCCTTTACAACGCGCGCCGTCTTGGCGCGTTCCAATGCTTCGGAGATACGCAGATTCACGCCTTGGTCAAACCCCTTTTCGACCGCCCAAATCGCATTCTTGATGGCTTTCGGTGGCGATGAGCCGTGGCAGATCATACACATCCCGTTGAGCCCCAGCAAGGGAGCCCCCCCATACTCGGCGTAGTCGAAGGTCTTCTTCATGCGGCGGAGAAACGGTCCCATCAGAATTGCACCGGCCTTCGAGAAGTAGTTGCTGGAAATCTGTCGTCGCACGGCTTTGGTGAGAAACGACTGCAGCGACTCGGCGAACTTGAGCAGGACGTTGCCAACGTACCCGTCGCACACCACCACATCGGTACGGCCACTCAGGATGTCGCGTCCTTCAACGTTGCCGACAAAGTTCAACTCCGAGTTCGTCAGGATACGGTGAGACTCGAAAATGAGATCGGTTCCCTTCGTTGCCTCTTCCCCGATGGACAGCAATCCCACCCGGGGCGAATTCACACCGATCACTTGAGAAGCGTACACGGAGCCCATGACCGCGAATTCCATCAAGTTCTGCGGCTTGCACACGGGATTTGCGCCGGCATCGACCAACAGTGTCTTCCCACCACTTTCATTTGGAAACAAGCAGGCAATCGCGGGCCGGGAGACGCCCTTGAGGCGGCCGAGGTGGGCCAGTCCGGCAGCCATCACAGCACCGGTATTTCCGGTGGAGACGACCGCGTCGCCATGATTCTCACGCATGAGCCGCATGGCCACTCCGATGGAACTGTCCTTCTTGCGAATCCCATCGGTCGCGGGGTCATGCATACTGATCACGTCAGAGGCATGCACCAGGTCAATGTGACTGCCGTTGAGGTCGAATTGGTGGATTTCCTTGCGCAGGAGGCGTTCATCCCCGACCAAGGTGACGTCCAAATCATATGACGCCTCGGTGATCGCCTGCACGGCCCCTTCCACACAAGCGGCCGGCCCTAAATCGCCCCCCATGGCGTCGAGGATTACTCGTTTGCGATTCTGTTGCATGCCGTGTCTGTTCCCTGAGACACCGACCTGCGAACCTGTGCTGACCGTATGATCTTCTGAGGTCGCGGGAGCGGACATTACCCAATATTCGGTGTCACGACCTCCCGATCGCGATAGTATCCACAACTCGGACACACGCGATGCGGCATCTTGAGGCTGTGGCAGTGCGAACACTCCACCAGATTGGGTACCGACAGCGTCCAATGTGTCCGCCGCTTACGTCCGCGCGCTCGAGAATGTCGTCTTTTTGGCAGTGGCATTGACTTCCATCCTTCTCCAATACATTACATCATACAAAAGAAACACTGGATGAGTCTACAGAACCAACCTAATCTCGCCGGGCTCACGAGCCATCTATGCGACGTCGGTTTAGCAGTTCACCCAGTTGCGCCAAGGGAGTACGGCCCGTGGCCTCATTACAATTGCAGGATTCTTGATTGCGATTCGCCCCACAGATGGGACAGAGACTCTGACAATCCTCTCGACAAACCGGATTATCGGGCAGTGCCAGCATGACAACTTCACGCAACGGCTCGGACAAGTCCCACTCGGGAAGGCTTTCGGGCAAGAAGGTAAAATCTGGATCGCCTGAATCCTCACTGACTTGAGCGTCTGGTACAATCGAAGCAACGCGACGAAAGGTCTCATCGACATTCACGGAGATGTCATTCAGGCAACGTACACATTCGGCGTAAGCCGTTGTGGCCAAGCGCCCTTCGACGATTGCTTCGTTGTGAGCTTTATGCACGGTCAGATTCACCTTGATCGGTTCAGGAAACCGATACAGGTCTTTGCTTAGGCCGAGTGATTCGTCAGATTCTTCGAATTCCTTTGTCTTCGTGCCTTCCGGCCATGTTGATAACGCAAGTTTCATGGCCGTGACAACGTACGGCTCACCCACTTAAAGTCAAGGGGATTCTTAGGTTGGGGGCTTTTGGGAGGCGGAGCCCGGAGGCCGACCAAGGCAATTCAGACACGCCGACGGTCGACCTCGGCAATCAGGCAATGACCGATGCGGGCCTTTGTGCTGGTGCTTGCGCTTCAACTGCTGCGGGCATAATCACACAAACGGGTTCTCTGAGTTGCCCATTCGATGAATAGTGCTGGAGCCTTTGAATCATTGAATCGGTTAGTTCAAACCCTTTGGCGATAAGCAACTGGCCATCGGCAGTGAAAACGTTCTCCGCAAGAATCATCCCCGACTTGACATCTTTCATGTACAAGCGGGCCACTTTATAGCTCGATTCAAGCTTAACGAGCCTTGCCAAAGCACTGAGAATATCCGGGTCGTACCAGGCCTCGTTGCTTTGCAGAACTGCCAATGACTCAGTCTGGGTGTTGCCACGGGAGACCTGCTCATCGAAGTCAAGAGCCACCTTCAACACGCGTGCAGGCAGCGGCAAATCATAGTGTGTGGGTTGAGCCGTAGATGCATTGGACCCATCGAATCGCACGTTTTGAAGTGCAATGATCTCACCGACGGGTTCGAGTCGAGGGATGTTGGTTACCAGATTGCGGCCGACGTTCGGATGTTTGTCGAAGAGCTCCTGCTCCCCGGCCGTTAGCTTCTCCCCCGCCAAGACCTTTTTCAGAACCGGCTGTGGGAGCAGTAGCGCCCCGACCTGAGAGAGCATGGCGGCGATCTCAAATTGCCACAGAATGCTTTCGTCGACCGGAATTTTCTCAGAAATCAATCTCACCAGTTGACGGACATAGCGTTTCGCACGGGTGGCGCGCCCGGAGGCCAATGGACTTATGGTCCCGAGCAGATCAGTCAGCAAGCGAATGCTTCCCTGAAGAGTGCTTTCCAGGAGTTCCTTTTCGGCGTTGAGGAGGCGGAACTGCTCGATGCCGGACTGGACAGCCGCACGCAGTGTTTCGGTTGGGCAGGGCTTGGCCATGAAGCGGAAGATGTTCCCCTCATTGACAGCCTGCATCGCAGCGGTGACATCGGCATTCCCGGTCAGCATCATCCGCACCGTATCGGGCGCTTTGTCACGGACGGCGGTGAGGAACTGAATGCCGTCCATCTCGGGCATTCGCAAATCGGAGACGACGACGGCGAAGGGCCCCTCCGACTTGATCACCGAGAGGGCCTCTTTGCCGCTCGTGGCGGTTTGCAGGTTAAACTCCTTGCGGAACTGCCGGCGAATGGCGTTCAGCAGGTTTTCCTCGTCATCAACGAATAATACGCGTTCGGCATCCATGTTAACTCACCGCTCCGTTGTTCGTTGTTTGAAAAAGAAATGATTCGGCCATCTGGCGGTACCGTGGCAATTCCTGATCCAATCCCAAATCCTCGAGATAATCCATATCGTATGGTGTATCACCCGGCCTGCTGTCGTCGGACAACTCGTGTTCTAACATGTCCGCGAGGTGCACAAAGACGAGCGGTCCCAACTCGCGGTTGGGACTCATGGAGGGGTACGGATGTAATGATACGGCTTCAACGACCGGATCGGGCAATCCCCACAGTCCCAGTAAATAGCCGCCCAATTGGGCGTGATCCGTTCCGATCGTCTCGCGTTCCAATTCGGCCATGCGGACGTCGTTCGCTTGCGTTTTCGACAGCACGTTACGGAACTCGTTCGGGAAATTAGTGATCAGAATCAGCTTACCCACGTCGTGCATGATGCCGGCGCAGAACGTATCTTCCTGCGTCGGAATGTCGACATCCGATTCGAGGGCCAGTTGCTTGGCCAACGCACCGACACTCAACGAGTGCCGCTGCAAATCGTCGATCGAGAATTCACTGACAGTGTCGGTCGTAAACGAGGAAAACACACTCGCCGATAACACGAGGCTCTTGACCGTATCGAGGCCGAGGAACATCACCGCGCGCGATGGATCGTCGATGTTCTGGCGCAGCCCGAAAAAGGCCGAATTGACCAGTTGTAGCATCTTGGCGGACATGCCCACGTCACGCGATATAATCTGCCCCACGTCGGCCAGTGTCGCCTCCTCATCGGCCAGGGCATGCAGCAAATCGGTGTAAACGGTGGGCAACACGGGGAGCGATTTGATTTGACCCACCGTCTCGGTGATGATCCTGTTCGTCAAGAACTCCCGCAGTGCGCAACTGCGCCGGACGCTTTCGGTCAGTATGTCAGCATCGCATGGCTTCGCCAGAAACTGATGTGCGGGTCCGACGGAACGGAGTATCAATTCCTGATCGGAAAAACCGCTGAGAATCAGGCGCACGATGTGCGGATAGCATTCCTGTATCTGCTCAAGCAATTGGGCGCCGTTCATTCCGGGCATCCGCATGTCGGAGACCACAACGTCAAACGGCTCTTCACTCAATCGCTGTAGAGCGTCCTCCCCCGATTCCACGAATTCCATCTCCCAATCACTGCGTAAGCGGTGTAGCATCCTCCGTAGTCCATTGAGCACGTTTGAATCATCGTCAACGAATAGAATTCGTTTCTTGCTGGACATAGTACTCCCCCATTTTCGGTGTCGCGGTTGTAGCCGATGAGTTAGCGACCAAAGGAAGGTAGATCGTAAAGGTGGTGCCTTCTCCGGGGGTGCTGGCGGCGTTGATCACGCCACCGTTATTCTCGACGATGCGTTGGACCACCGAAAGTCCTATTCCTGTCCCTTTCCCTTTGGGTTTGGTGGTGAAGAATGGATCAAAGATCTGCTGTAATGTCGATTTACTCATGCCGGGACCGGTATCCGTAACAATGAGTTGTCCAAACCGCCCCGATCGTTCGAGGCCCAAGGTAGCGGCTTCCATTGGATCGACTTCCGAGCGGTCCAGTTGAACCGTCAGTGTACCGTTCCCGTTCATCGCATACACGGCATTGGTGCAGAGATTCATCAGAATCTGGTGTACTTGTGTGGCGTCGATATCGACGGCCATGGTCTGTTCCGGTTTCGTCCACACGATGTGGACATTGGCGGGAATGGCCGCGCGAAGCAAACGGAGACTGTCGTCTACCTCGACTGCCAAATCGCACGACACCTGATCCGGATCCACACGGCGCCCCAGATTGAGGATCTGGCGCACGAGTTTGGTGGCGTGCTCCCCTGAATCGGAGGCCCGCTTGAGATGGGTTTGGATCTCCGGGTTGTCCTGTGCACTCAAGCTCGCCAATTCCGTGTAGCCCACGATGGACGCGAGAATATTGTTGAGATCATGGACCAGTCCGCTGGCCAACAACCCAACCACTTCCATCTTCTGGGCCTGCAGAAGTTGGCGTTCCATAATGGCATGTTGATCGCGCAGGGTGTCTTCGTAGCGCTTCATCCGCATGGCGTTCTCGAGACGTGCGACGAGTTCGGAGGCATCGGCCGGTTTGCTGATGAAGTCATATGCTCCCAGATGGATCGCGGTGCGCTTGGCCTCCGCATCGGCATATCCGGTCAGCATAATGACCGGTATGTGCTGGAGTCCGGGAGTTCCCTTGATGCGCGCCAAGAGCTCGACGCCGTCCATGCCCGGCATCCGCACGTCGGAAACGATCACATCGATCTCTTCTGACCCCAGTCTGTCCAACGCCTCTGCCGCCGAGGTGACCCCGGTAGACTCATGGGGAAAGCCCTGGCCGTGCAGCATGCGTTTCAACCCGTCCAGAACGTGTTGTTCATCATCAACAAACAGAACACAACTCATTGGACCTCCAGCGGTGTCGCCTTCGGTGTTGATTGTGTCTCGCAGGCCCCCAGTTCAATGGGCAAGCGAATGTAGAACGTTGTGCCTTGGCCCAATTCCGTCTCGAAGTGGAGAGCTCCTCCGTGCTTATCGACGATGATCGATCGGGCAATGGCTAAACCCTGTCCGGTGCCCCGGCCTACACCCTTGGTGGTGAAGAAGGGATCGAAAATCCGGTCGCGGATGTCCGGCGGGACCCCTTTACCTGTATCGGCAATCTCAATGACAACATCATCCCCATCCCGGCGGCTCCGCACGGTAATTGTGCCTTTTCCCCCTTTTTGATCGCCCACTACCTCCCCTATAGCATGGGCCGCGTTGATAAGGATATTCAAGAAGACCTGATTCAGCTCACCGGGATGGCAGGCGACCATCGGGAGATCCGGCTGGAGCTCGGTCACCACGTCGCTCACGTATTTCAACTCGTTGCGGGCCACGGTCAATGTGTTTGTCAATGCGTCATTCAAGTTGGTCGCTGTCATGTTGTCACCCTGATCCGGGTGGGAAAATTGCTTCATTGCCTGAACGATGGAGGATACACGCTGCACGCCGTCCTGGGTCTGACCGATGGCGTGAGGAACCTCGTCGCGGAGAAATTCGATGTCCACTGACTGCGCCAGATTGTGATAGAGAGTGGCAACGTCCGATGAGCTCTCCCCGGTTATGTGATCCGCCATCTCCTGCGCGGCCTGAAGCAACGTCAGGACATCATCAAACGACGTCTTCATAAACTGGAGATTATCGCCAATGAACTGAATCGGGGTGTTGATCTCGTGGGCGATGCCGGCGGCCAATGATCCGACGGCCTCCAGTTTTTGCGATTGGCGCAGCCGGTTCTCCAGTTCGATTTCACTGGTGACATCACGATAAACCGCAGCGACATTGGTGATCAGCCCCTGGTCGTTACGAATTGGTGAAATCGTTGCTTCCAGAATCTGGAGTTGATCGCTGCCGGTACGGCGCCGCAATGTGCCCGACCACACGTGGTCGTCACGGATCGTCTGCCAGATGTTATCGTAGTTTGCATCGTCATGCTCGTCGCTGCAAAGCAGCATCATATTCTTGTAGAGGACCGCGTCGCGGGCCATACCGAAGATCCGTTCGAAGGCCGGGTTGATGTATTCAATGGCACCATTCGATGCTGCAATGACAATCGCTTCCGGCGACTGCTCGATCGCGACAGCCAGTTTGTGGCGTTCTTCCTTCTCTTCCTGCAAGAGTGCCCTTGAATTCCGCAGCTCGATCTCTCGCTGCTTGCGTTCCCCGATCTCCGTTTCCAGATCTTGTGTCCGTTCTTGAACGCGCAGCTCGAGGTGATCATGTGCATCCTGCAAAGCCCGCGATGTCAATTGAATCCGTGTCAGCATGGTGTTAAACTGATTCACGAGCACACCGACTTCATCTTTGCCGTACTCCGTGGCGCGGACAGAATAGTCATTCTCCGTCGACACGCGTTCGGCCAGATCAGCCAGTTCGAGAATCGGTCTCACGATAATGCGTTGAATCTGGGCGCTGAACACGAGAGACAGCAACAACGACATAAAAACTGCGATTCCGGTTGTGCGTGCGATGTTGGCAATGTGTTCGTCAAGCGCATCGAGGCCCGCCAACAGATGAACGATCCCCAGGGAGTCGCCATCGACCGTGATTGGTTCCCACACGTGGACATGGTCCTCGTGCGAGATATGCCCCTCCGGCGACGGGATGAGACGATGGAGGTTCATTCCGACGGTGTCGCCAACATAGTGGGCGAACAGTCGACCATCGGATGTGTAGACCTCGCCCAGAAGCACATCGGGCTTGGCCGAAAGTGCATTGAGAATTCCCCTGGCATCGGCCGGACTATTGAACAGAACGGCTGCGCTGGAGTTATCCGCAACAATCCGGGCCATGGTCGACAATTCCTGGACCATCTGGCGTTTGGTCGATTCACTTTCATATTGGATGAACACCACAGAGGCACATACCAGCGCGATGCAACAGGTCCCCACCACCAGGACTGTCATCTTCGTCCGCAAGGACCAATCGCGGAATGCTCTCATCGTGACGCCACCTCTCCAATCATGAGGAGCTTTGAGCTGATTTTGAGATCGCCGTCTTCCGCCAGATCCGGTCGAATGCGAAAGCGTACGGTTCCCTTCCTGATCAGGAACTCGATGATGCCGTTGTCATCGGTGAATCCCCGCCAGTCGCCTACGGTCAGAACACCACGTTTTGCGTAGTTGGCGAGTAGTGGTGTGGCCATTCTTCTGACGGATTCATCGACATAGACAATGTGGCACGAATCGGCCTGCTTCAGATCAACTTGGCGTATTACCTCGACCGTCCGTCCATGTGCCAGCTTGCCGGATACCGCCTGATCCAATGCGTTGCCAAAAGGATCATCACCCAAAATGCCGATCACAATTGGTGCATCAATTGAGCTGAAACGGTCGGCCGGCCATTCGACGAAACGGGCAAAATTGAACAAATATGCCGCTTTGACCTGGTATTCGGACGGTCGTTGCTCCAGTTGTCCGGAGACGGCGGCGGGCAGCACGACCATCAACCCGACGATCACCACGACTATCCATCGCCACGGGTGTGACATCAGAATCTCCACTTCATTCCGGCATAGACGCTGCGTTCGATAGCGGTTTCCCGAAGGGTCAACCCGTAATCAGCCTCGCGGTGCCGCGGGTGCAGGAGATCGCGACCGACGACTTCGGCCTCAATGGTTCGAAACGGTCGTGCCGCAACACGGAGATCAAGTTCTGTCAATGCCGGCAGGTTGCCCTGGCGAACGGCGTCTTGATAGCGCACCACACCACTCAGATCGACCATGGAGGCCGGCGACCAGTGCCATTGCAGTACGGCCATGTGTCGAGGCGTGACGTGTTCGGTCCGATAAAAACCGTCATTCGATGATTTACGTCCGCTATCGATGAACAAACGAAAGTAGCTGTAGTGAGCGCTCATACGCCACTGGGGACTCATCGACCACGCCGCAGCGCACTCCAATCCATACGACTCGCCGGTGCCTCCGTTGCGCAAGTGAATCGGCAAAACAATGTGCGTTGGAGGATCACCTTCGGGCGCAGGAACACCATATGAAATGCTTCTGAGCCGGTCATAATCATTATAGAACACAGTCACATCCGTATGGGCATTGTCCATGATGGCCGTCCGCCAACCGAATTCGTAGGCGATCAGTTCTTCATTGCCGAAGCCGGAATCCGGTTCCACCGTCGTCAGAACCGAGAGCTGGTTGTCTTCGCCAAGTGCGGATGGCGGGAGCAGCGCAATGGCATACACACCGCTCCGCTCAATGCGGCTCGGCGTACGAATGGCCCGTGACACGGCGGCCCACAGCGTGTGCGTGGAGACCGGTTGCCACGACAGCCGGAGATTCGGCTGAACGTTGAACCCCGTGTAGGTGTGATCCTCGAATTTCGATCCCGCCCACAGAGTGAGTTGATCGCGGACAAGTTCGACGGACTGTTGCACGAACGCACTCAGTATGCTACGATCATCATCGGGACTGCCGAACCGTGAGAACTCGGTATCGACCATGAGGTCGTCGTGGAGACGCATTCCCGCACCCCAACTCAACTCCCACCGGTCGGCTTGTTGATACCAATGCTGATAGTCAACGTCAAACGTCGTGAGGTAGAATTCCGATGTGAGGTCATCACGTTCGGAGCGGTCGACGTAAGCTGTGAGGTTCATTCGCGAACGGTCGGATACGTGGTGCTCCCAATGTCCAAGCAGGTGCCACCCCATGAAAACGGCCTGTGCGGCAGTGCTGGTGACTGTTGCAGAGGCCAGTGAGGGCAGCATCCACTGCGACTGCGCCGTTCCATCGTAGAGATCACCCTGTATGCTCAGTTGGTCAGGCCCGCGCTGATCGATATCCAAACGGAATCCGCCTTGAGCGACACTCCAGGAATCGTGGTGTGCGCCATCAGGTAAGCGACCGATGCTGCTGCGTTCGTTCCCGCGCACATAGACTCGATAGTCACCGATATCGCCGACCGGCCCGCCGTAACGGACTGTCCCGAATGCCGATTCCACAGTGCCGCCTCCCGACGCCACCAATCCGCCTTGCGTCTGGGACGCGTCTTTGGAGATGACATTCACGACTCCATTGACGGCGTTGGCGCCCCATGTCGATGCGCCCGGGCCGCGGATGACTTCGATACGCTCCACATCCGCCAGATTGATGTTCTGCATATCCCAATTGACGCCGGAGTAATGCGGATTGTAAACCGATCGCCCGTCGATGAGTACGAGGAGCTTGGTTGCATACTGGCTTGTGAAGCCACGTGCACTGATGGCCCACTTGCCGGCGTCGATTCGCGCCACGTGAAATCCCGGAACCAGCCGCAACGCATCGGCAATCGTCGTGACGCCGGCGCGCTCGATGTCTTCGGCGGTCAGGACGTAGACGGCAGCGGCAGCGTCAAACAGGGGTTCATCGGCCTTGCTCACGATGGAGACCTGCAGGTTGGCAAGGTCTTCAAGGTCCAATTGTGTCAGGTCCTGACCAGCAGAGTAGTCTCCTTGCGCTCGCGACACCGGCACGGCGAGTACGATCATCACGCAGAATGCGCCGATCACAACCAGAACGTTTCGAACAATCGGAGCCGATCGCAGCAGTGTTCGCAGACGGTGGTTGCGTGTGATCGTCTGTGTCTCTCGTGTGAATGACTGTTCAGTCATCTCATACTCCGTAGTGGCGCTGGAACGCGAGTCCCTACTGCGTCTCCAGGGTCGCGAGTTTCTTGCCCGATGACTTGGGCTCTCCGATCGGGAGGGTGACCCGGAATGTCGAACCGACACCGACGTCCGTATCAAATGTCAACGCCCCCCCGTGTTTCTCGACCACCACCGACCGTGAAATGGCCAATCCCTGGCCCGTTCCCTTGCCGACCGGTTTGGTTGTGAAGAACGGCTCGAAAATCCGGTCACGCAATTCCGGCGGGATACCGTTCCCGGTGTCACTGATTTCAACGATGACGTATCCGTCTTCTGCACGTGTTCGGGCAGTGATGGTGCCCTTCTCCACCGATTCTTTGCCGATACGGTCTGCGATGGCGTGCGCGGCGTTGACCAGCAGGTTCAAAAACACCTGATTCAAGTCGCTGATGTAACACCACACCGTCGGCAGGTTCTCCTGAAGCTCGGTCTTCACGTCGGCAACGTATTTGAGTTCGTTGCGTGCCACTGTCAGCGTGCTGACGAGAGCACGGTTGATGTCTTCCGGCGTCTTTTCCCCTTTATCCGGATGCGAGAAATCCTTCATGGCGCGGACGATTGATGCCACACGCTTCACACCATCCATTGTCTGGGTGATGGCGCGTGGGATTTCGTCCCGCAGGTATGTGATGTCAGCCTTTTCATACGCCGTGTCCAGTTGCAGGAGGCAGTGTTCAAATTCGGGACGGTTCCGGAGCGTCTCTCGAAGTTCTGCCGTTGTATCCAGCAACGTCACCAGATCATTGAACGAATCGGACATGAAGCGGATGTTGTCGCCGACGAACTGGATAGGCGTGTTGATTTCGTGAGCGATTCCGGCCGCCAAAGAACCGACCGCCTCAAGTTTCTGGGCCTGCCGCAACTGCGTTTCCATCTGTATTTCCTGGGTCACGTCACGTTTAACGGCCACGTAGTTGACAATCACCCCATCGGAATTGCGAACCGGTGAGATTGTGGCATCTTCCTGGTAGATGGTCCCGTCTTTGCGGCAATTGATGAGCCGTCCCTGCCACTGCTCTCCACGTGACAACGCCGCCCACAAATCCCGGTAAAACTCGGGCGGATGCTGGCCACTTTTCAAGATGCTCGGATTAGTGCCAATCACTTCGGCACGCGTGTAGCCGGTGATCCTCTCAAACGCCGGATTGACATACTGGATGGTTCCATCGGTGTCGGTCACCATAATCGCTTCCGCTGATTGTTCTACAGCGATGGCGAGACGCTTGCGATCGTCTTCCGTGCGCTTGCGTTCGATGACCAGTGAAATACGATCGGCAAGACGCTGCAGCAGGTGCAGATCGTCGTCGGTGTACAGGGTGTCCCGACTGTAGCTTTGTACGACCATAACGCCGAACACGTCGCCCAGGGTCTTCAGCGGGACACCCATCCAGACGAGGGAGTCGGTTCCCACCAGTTCGACCTCGCCTGATTCCAACAGTTCTCTTTCCAGCTCGCCATCTGCGAGCAACGGCAACCCGGTGCGGCGTACGTAATCGGTGAGTGTCTTGTCCATACAAACGGGCGTGTTCAGTTCGACCGTATCATACTCATCCACGCAATACGGGAGCGAATACGTGTCTTTGCCAGCGTCATACAACGCGACGTAGAAATTGTCTGCTGCCATGACGCGTGTAACCTGCCGATGAGAAAATTGCACGACGTCTTCCAGATTTTCCGTGATGTTGGTTGCTTGTGAGATGCGGTTGAGCACCTCTTGAATCACCTCTTCACGGCGACGCTCAGTCACGTCGCGCGCATTCACGACCATCCGGGGTACGCCGGAGACGTCGGGCAACACTCCAAACACACCCTCAAAGCGACGATACGAACCATCGCGATGCTGCAAGCGGAACTCCAGTGCCATGTTGCCCTGCGCTTCCTCGATAATGTCACGCTGTAACTCACCGTACGCGTCAACGTCCTCGGTGTGCAGCAACTCGTATATGTCGACTTCGTGAAACGTCTCCGGGTTGCAACCCAGTGTACGTGCCAGGGAGGGACTGGCGTACTCAATGCGCCCCAGATCCGAGAGGATGGCCACGATGTCCAAAGCGTTTTCGAACAGCGCGCGATAGAGCTGCTCGCTGGCGGCCAGCGCACGTTCCGCTTCAACGCGGTCCGAAATATCGAGGAAGTTCTGAAGCTGGTATGACGTGTCACTGAGTTGGACATGGGTGATCGAGTTGATCACAGGGATATCACAATTATCGTACGTTTTGAGTGTCATCTCGCGGGTAGATTGCTCCACTGCGAATGCGCCTGCCATACAGTCCGCCTTGCCACTGGCGCAGATGAATTCCGAACACGGCCGCCCCAGAATGTAGTCTCGACCGCGGCCGATCATCTTCGCCGCGACGGAATTGACATCGGTTACTGTTCGGGTCTCGGTATCAACTAACATCAGGCCGGTCTGAATCGTGGTGAGAATCGCATTGAGGGTATCCCGACTTTCGCGCAGCTCGCGTTCTTTGCGTTTGATTTCGCTCAGATCCGTGATCACGCCGACCAGTCCCTCGGTGGAGCCATCATCCCGCGTGAGCACCGCCTTATGCATGCGCACCGGTCTTACGGAGGCATCACTCGATACAAGTACTGTTTCAAACTCCTGTGTACCGCCGTTTGTCAGGAGTAGACGATCTTGATCATTGAACTCTTTGGCGCGGCTCAGGGGTTGAACGTCGAAGACGTTATGTCCAAGGAACTGGTTCAACGGCCGTCCGATGTACTCACAGAGGGCCCGATTGACGAAGCGGTAGATGTGTTCGTGGTCCTTGTAAAACACTGGCTGCGGGATCGTGTCGAGCAAGCGCTGGAGAAAATCATGCGATCGTGTCAGCTGCGCGTGAGCGTTTCGTAGTTCGATCGTTTCGCTCACGACGTCGGCGATGCCGGTTAAGAGTACGCGCTCTTCCGTCGAAAATGGACCTTCGTCCAATTCCGGAGATTCTTCGGTATAGAAGACGTCAATAGAGCCACGCTCTTCGCCGTTGACCATGATCGGGCAGTGTTGCACCCAAGGCGACTCCTGGAACACGGCGGTCGTAAACACCTGATCATCCATGCGCAGCCGGGCACAGGTGATCTCCGGATACTGCCAGCCGGGCGGCAATTGACGAACAATGGCCTGCAACACATCGTTGATGCCATCCTCAGCGCGTATGATATGCATCACATTGAACATGCAAGAGAGTTCCTTCACACGCTCGCCCAATTGGTGTGTGCGTCGCTGCAGTTCTTTCTCTTTATTCTTCAGCTCAGTAATGTCGGTGTAGATTCCCAGCAACCCGATAACATTGCCATAGTCATCGCGGAGGGGTACTTTGTTGGTGAGAATGTCGACAACTGTGCCGTCGGGCCGGCGTTGCGTTTCTTCGATATTGAGAATCGTCTCGCCGGTTTCGATGGTCTTACGGTCACATTCCCGATAGAAATCCGCCTCGTGGCGATCCCAAACCAAGTCATAGTCCGTCTTGCCGACAACGTCATCCGGCGAGGAGAGACCGGCCGCCTCGGCAAATTGCGGATTGCATCCGAGATAACGGCTCTCGGCGTCTTTCCAGAAAATGTATCCGGGAATTGTCGACAGGATCGATTTGAGCAATTCGGACTTGGTACTAAGTGCCGCCTGCAATTGGAGTTGCCCCGTCACATCCACACCGGAGCCGATAAGTCCGATCACCGATCCGTCAGTGTCACGGATCACGGAGTTCCACCAGACCACAGTTCTTTCTTCGCCCGATTTCGTCCGAATTCTGTTCTGCCACTCCTGGTAGTCCGGAACATCACCCTGAATGACTTGACTGTGCAACGATCGGAGTTGGTCATGATCCTCGGGGTCGAACATCGTGGTAATGGCGTCACGTCCAACCAATTCGTCCCGCGTGTATCCCAGTACGTCACATGCGTGACGGTTTACCGTCGTGATACAGGCGTTGCGATCCATCACAACAATCAATGAACCGGCGGTATCGAGATACTGACGTGCCAGATCTCGCTCCTCCGTGATCTGCTGGGCGGCACGCCGTTGTTCGGCAATATCTTCCGAAATGATCTGGACGCCGCTAATCGCACCGGACTCTTCTCTCACCGGAGTCCACGTCGAGCGGTACCAGGCACGCCCCGCCGGAACGACGGCCTCGTCTTCTGTTGTGAGGACGTCTCCCGTTTCGACCACTTTTCGTATTCGCTCCGCTATCAGCCGGCCGAACTCATCGCCGAACAACTCGGTCACTGAGCGCCCAACGAGCTCATCAGGCCGCACCTGCATTTGTTCGCATGCTTTGCGGTTCATCAGAATGCAGCGGCCGTTTGCGTCGTAGTAGCCGATGCCCAAACCGGCATGTTCGAGCAGAAGACGATGACGTGACTCGCTGGCGCGGAGCTGCCGTTCGGCCGCCTTTATCTCCGAAATGTCACGGGCGAAGGCGCAAATCATCGTCTCATCATTAAAGGCCATTACGGATGCCGTGATCTGAACCGGAAACTGTGAGTGGTCGCGACAGCGATGCTCAATTTCAAAGGTCAAGGACCCGGCGCGTTTCAGATCATCAACATGATCGGGCCATTTGTCACGAGGCATGTTGGGGTCAATATCCCAGACATGCATTTGAAGCAACTCCGTCTCCGTGTAACCCAGACGGTTCTGCGCCGCACGATTGACGTAACGAAATGCGCCCTTCTCATCGACCCAGTACATGGCATCGCCGGCGTAGTCGATGGCTTCTTTGAACGATCTGAGATGTTCTTCGAGGTGTTTCCGCTCAGTAATGTCCTCGACCATACTCACGCCGAATCGGACATTGCCATTCTCATCTCGGACGGCGGTGCCGGTCAGACGTCCCCATCTCACCTCACCATTTTTACAAATAAAGCGCTTCTCCAACTTGTAGACATCCCGTTGACCGGCGAACAGCTCTTGAGCAAGGGTCAGATCCGGTTCAATATCCTCCGGATGAGTGACATCCATGAAGGATCGCTGCGAGAGTTCCTCGCTGGTGTATCCAAGGACTTGTTGCAGCGCCGCATTGCTGTCGATCAGACGCCCATCCGATCCCATGATGGCCACTCCTACACCGGCATGATCGAACGTGGCACGGAATCGCACTTCGCTGCGGCGCAACTGCTGTTCGACGTCCTTTTCGCGCGATATGTCAAGAATTACACCTTGCAATTGGTGGTACGGTTGTCCGGTCGCCGGGTCGATACGGGTGACAACGCGCATGACATCCCGCACCCAAACGTATTCCCCGTCGCTTCTCTGCAGGCGGTACTCACTGTGCTGCTCGGTGGCGCTGGTTTTCTTCTCCAACCATTTACGCATCGCGTCCGCACGGTCATCGGGATGCAACTGGTGAACCCATGAACCGG
The DNA here is from genome assembly GCA_964440935.1 of uncultured Ignavibacteria bacterium. GTDB lineage: Bacteria > Zixibacteria > MSB-5A5 > WJJR01 > WJJR01 > WJJR01. The sequence goes on from CAYTTY010000005.1 coordinate 91,178, forward strand.
GATCGGTCGTCCAAGTGTCGGCGGGGTATCCCAGCAACGACTGGAGTTGTGGACTGACATAGGTAAAGCGTTGGGTTGAGGCATTGGCTTCGTAGATGACGGCGTCAAGCCCTTCAACGAGACTTTGATACCGTTCGCGGGCATCACGGATGCCGTAGATAATGCGGTTGTGATTGCGGATGATGTCGCCGATTTCATCGGAGCGGCAGTACCGCTCGGAGACGACGGCGTGATCGGAGCCTTCGGCCAGCCGCTTTGTTTGCGCACGTAACAGTTCTGTCAGAGGGCGCAGGATGGTTGCACACACCGCAGCGACTATGACCAGCACGGTGAACAACGTCACCAGTGAATGTATGATCCACGAGTGCGTGTAACCGAGTGAGATACGTTCGGACAGCACGATCAGCAACAGGGCGGGCGGTATCAACGACCACAGAATGTTGCGGTACATTCGCGAGGTGAACGGATTACGCCAGTTGAGGAGCCGCCGACGTGATTCGGGCTTTGGTGGTTCCTCTGGTTGCGACGATTCGGGGTTGTCAGCAGTCGCATTGTCCGGCTTTATCGAAACGTCTTCTTCAGTCGTTTGCCCAAGATGGCCCGTCTGGGTGACCATTCACTCTCCTCCAAGACATATCTTGTAAAGGCCGAAGGTTCTTCTACTTGTGTCGGCAGAGGGGGCGGGAGCAATTACAGTCCCACTGAATCCGGGACAGCCGTTTTCAGGATGTCACAAAGTGAAATTGTTGAGGGAGGGCGGTAAAGACCGAATCTTGCGTGAACAGTTGAGCACCGAGCGTGGCCGCATATCAGGGGCCGCTACGATGTGTCTCCAGATGACGGGTGTTGTACTGAGTTCGTCGATGGTTCGGGAAGCATCGATTAGAGTAACTTGCATAATTTCTGTCCGATTCCGCGATCTGGCCAGTGCAATCTACCCCTCACCCCAGCCCTCTCCCCGCTGAAAAGCGCGGGGAGAGGGAGCAAAACGTAAGGTCGCACGGCAGTGCGCCCGCCTGCCGCAACAGTTTCAATCGGACAAGAATTGTGACAACCGCTCTAGTGTTATGTCACGCGTGATATGTCGTAGGGCAGGAGCACTGCGCGTCCGTGACGTTGGAGACTGCGGGAGCGACGGCAGCGCAGGGCTCCTGCCGATGGCGTTGTCGCCTGTCCGGCAGGAGCCCCGGGCGGGCAGCCGAATTGACCATGCCGAGCACGCATGGCGCCCGGTGCTCCTGCCCGACGGAATTCTGTCAGGCTCTTGGGGCATGACATGACACTAGTTCCAACTACCTTCAGCGATAAACGCGCCCCAGGTATAGGGATGATCGGCAAAGCCGCGGTCCCGCAACCACTTCAGCCATTTGCGCTGGCTGGCCTGCAAACGCGCCGGAAGCGGCGTGTCGGCCTGGCGGTACAGTGTGGGGAGCATCGGTGCGGTGAACTCATCGGCGATAGACCACAGTGTACTGACGACAGTGCGCGCACCGGCAATCTGGAACGCGCGGCGCAAACCGTATACGCCTTCCCCGCTGCGGAGCGCTCCCATACCGGTCTCGCAGGCCGAGAGTACCACCAGATCAGTCCCGTGGAAGTCCATTGCCGCAATTTCGGATGCGGTGAGCACGCCATCGTCGGCAATATTGGAGTCCCGTTGGTCGCTTGGTGCGGCGCATCCGGCAAGAAACAGCCCCGACTGGAGGAGTGGATTGGGGACACTTTCATTGAGAACGCTCGAGCCACGCGTCATGTCAGATTCGTCCGACGCACAGCGAGTGGGAAGGAAATATCCATGCGTGGCCAGGTGAATGGCCCTTCGACCCTGCGCGTGTTTCTTGAATGACGTCTCCGTGGCCTCCTGGCCTGTCATCACCACACAATCGGATGAGCTTTCCGCGTTCCAAATGGACATGACCTCTTCCACTTCCATTTCCGTTGTCGGAAGCGGCTGCAATTCGAGATCACCGAACTCCTGGCAGCGCGTCTGAAAGCCCTTCGGGATGGCGTCACTCATACTCACCGTGCGATCGGTTGGTACGCTCGCCGGCGATGTCCGTGTTCCGGACACGCCGGCCGCCATGAAATCCGGATTCGCCACAGCCAGCAGTCCGCTACCGGATGGCACCGAATCGTGCAATCGGATGAGATCACGACCGGCCGACAGGTAGTGAATCTGTGCCGACTCGATTAGATACGGTTCACCTTCCGTCTTCAGCGTCGCAAATGAGACTCGGTTCAACTCACCGTCCGGAGCGACAAAGACGACTGCGTGTCCCGAAACAGATGCGGCAACTGGAAACCAGAGGAACTGATATAACGAATCAGCAATCGCATAGTATTCAGACAGCCGTTCGCGTCCGGGTATCCTGCCACTCCGGGCCACGTTGGTGAAATGTTGTCGGTACCGGGCCACCATATTGTCGACGGGATCGGCATCGCCAAGGTTATGCAGGGCGAGAACTCCGGTACGATCAAGAACCAGGACCACATACGCGGGGGTATCGGGCATGACACCATCGGCGGCTTCATAGGCGTACTTCAAGTACTCGACGAGAACGGCGTCTTCAGGCAGTCGTTTACAAATATCTGCGACCGACATTTGTGATTGCGGGCGAGCATCCCCAAACGAGGCAATGTGTTTTGCCAAACGGGCCTCACGCTCGTTGACCACCATGGTCATGGAGTCGAGCGCGGCGCGGAAACCGGCGACGTCATCATCAGATGGTCCTCTGACGAACATATTGGAGAGTTCCAATTGGGCCATCCGATAGGAATGCCACAAGTCCTCGGCCTTCGGATCCATCGGTTGTGCCAGAAACTGCCGCCGCTGAAATACGGCGTCAGATATGTCGCCTTTGCTCACGAGAATGACCTTTGCCAATTGAGTGTCGACGGCCAGTGTTCCACCCGTCCGGTCGATTATCGATGACAAATGCAGGTTACGAATGTTGCGGACATTCTCCGCAAAGAGGAGTGCATCACGTTCCGCTCCAGCGATAGAGAATTCCCGAACCAGTTGCTGCCTGATGTTCAGTGACTTCCGCGACAGCTCAACGGCCCGGTTCCATTCTCCCTGGCGACGAGCACAACGGACGATCCAATCCAGACATTCGGATGCACTGGGACTCATCTCGCCGAATGACTCCCGCCTAATCTCCAGTGCACGTGTGAAGAGGGATTCCGCTTCCAGCAGACGGCCCGCGGCCAGGCGAATTCGTCCCAATCCCATGATGTGCACGGTGGTTGCGGGGTGGTGGGGCCCTGTCAATGAATCCGCGATGCGCAGTGCTTCCAGTTGGTACCGTTCGGCCTCGTCGATTTTGTCATGGGTGAGATAGAATTCCGTCAAATGCGCACGACGCCGGTTTGTCCAGGGATTATTGGGACCGTAGCCTTTGGTTTCGGCCTCAAGGGCACGCAGCAGATACTGCTCAGCCGATTCAAAGTCATTCTGAGCGTGCGCGATGTTCGCCATGGTCGACAACGCACCACTGATACCCCCCAGGCGCGGTGGATCGGCATTTTCAAAAGCCGCCAGTGCGGCCCGTGTCTCGTCTGCGGCACGACGATACTGCCGCAGATCAAGATAGATCATTCCGAGGTTGAGTCGAAGCGCCGGAATGGCGGCGTGCGATTCGCCGTGCTCCGCGATATAGGTGTTCAGCGCTCTCCGGTAAAGTGGTTCAGCCTCGGCTGGTCGCTGGTCCCCGAAATAGAGATTGGCCAGCCCCCATTCGGCGCGGGCCGTACGATGGTCATTCTCTCCGTAGCGTAAACGCGCGTGTTCCAGTGCCATGCGGTATTGTTGTTCTGCATCTTCATGACGGTACATATTGAGGAGGATATTGCCAAGCAGCACCATCGCCCGTGTCAACTCCGGATGATCAGTCGTCGTCCACTCCTCTATCACATGTCGTGCAAATATCTCAGCGCGGATGTATTGGCCGCGTCGAAACGCCTCCCCTGACGCTTCACGAACCACGGCGGTGGGCTCTTCAGTGGCTGCGCGCCTGATAATCGCAATGGCCAAACCGTAGCTCGTCCGTGCCTCCTGCAATCGACCGTCGTTAACGAAGTGATCGCCGATGCGATATAACACGGGCAGCATCGCCGTGTCCGCCGGCGTCACATTCACAGAGGCGTCCACCGCCAATGCGGTGATCGCCGCCGACGCGCTATTGTAGCGACGGTCAAGGCACAGCGAATCAACATGGTGAAGCGCGTCATTCCATGTTGACGCCTGTCCGACACCGGTCAACATGACCAGCCACAGCACACAACCGCCCAATACGCAGGAGCGCGCGCGGGCGGAGCAGTGCGCTGCGAACAGACCGAAATGGATCATCGCACCTTGTGGCTGAAGTCGTCCTGTCATTGCGTCAACTCATACGGGTTGCGTTTACTTCAGGTCATAATAGACGTTCGCACGAATGGCTCGCCAGCGAACATCTACGGATCTGCCGCCGCGACGATTCTGTCCGGTCAGAGTGAGGGTCGCCTGCCCCGGTTCGATGCGGAATTCCCGGCGAACAAGCACCCGGCGCATTTTGTCAGCACCCATTCGCTGAGGCATGACGCGCATATGTCCCCCAACACTCCCGGCCGGAGAAAGTGAGCCCTTCTGCCCCATGATCGCAATATCCAGTTGAACGCCCAGAGCGGTATCTTCTGACGGGACACCCCTGATTTCGCAGAGAGCCTCGATGATAAGCTCACCTGGGGAGTCGAACGCGGCTGGCTGCACTCCAATGGTCGAAGCGGTATCATCCAACATCGTTCCCTCGCTCTCTTCGTTTACCCACAGAAACATCTCACCAAAACAGTCCACGCAGCATGGCGGATTCAGGCTGTCATGAGTAGAGGAGCTGAAATGGTGATAATCGGGGCAGCAGGGGCACGGATCGCTCATGAAGCGCTCCGAGTCCAGAGAATCGGGCATGCTGGCCAGGAACAATTGCCATTTGCCGGGAATCCCCGCAGCAGGATCAGGTAATGACATTACCTCCCAGACGACCTGATCCTCCGTCAACGGGCGAAATGTGCGTCCATCGGAATGCGTGAACCCTTCATACCACATTGACTGAGCCTCTTCTCCGGCTTTCCGCTGGGTGGTCGTTTCACACGCGGCCAGACCCACTAGGATCAGGCACGTTGCGAGACTTCGGATGACCGTGACTGCTGCCTTCGACATCTGTCCACCTCCATGGCAGGGATGAATGATAACGAGTTCTGATGAGCCGCCGTGTACCAATACGGATTTCCAGTCGTGTGACTTCTATTATGGTCCGGGACGTCCCTGGCTTATGACCGCGAGCCCCGTGCCGGCATTTTGTGACAGAACTCCATAAGATATGGTCGATTTAGCCTGCGTCAATTCGAAAGAGACGGCGTCATCCCTTAAGACCTAATCCATCGTCAGGGAGATGCCAGCCAAACGGATCGAGAGTTCCCGGGGCAGCTGAGACTTCCCTAACCAAGGCTGGTGACCGCTGTACGTCGGATTAACAAACCGATGTGAGGGCACCTAAGCGTCGTCCGCGCTCGCTGACGGGTCTTCAATCTTGAAGTTCGACCACGCGCGGCGGCACGAAGCGGTACGCCGATCCATCCTTGTAAGTCAGCGTAATACACCCGGTATCGTGAGCCGTGTCCGGCCACAGCAGTGTCGCCTGTTCCTGGCGAACGTCAGCTTGCCACAATCGGAGTGACGGTGGTGTCATCAACCACGCCTGTACGGATTCGCTTTCCGCTCGGACCGACTGTGGCAGCTCAAAGGTCAGTTCAACCGGCTCATGTCGTGGATCTGGTTCCAGTGTGATCGTGTAGCGATCCATGGGGCCGGATATCGCCGTCGTATCCCGGCTCGGCATCACTGTGAATCGGTCGTTCATCATGTCGTATGTGATGCAATTTTGCAGCGCCTGGACGGCCGCCTGGCGTGCGGACACGGCCGGCGGCAACTCGGCCGGTTCGGTGTCCGAATTACGAATCGTAACACGAATGAACGTCTCGGCTTCGACTTCGGAATCGGACACAAAGGCGTACCTGCCGGGAACGGTGGATTCGTTAACTGGCGATAGCAGCGCCAGTACCAACACGGCCACAACACCCAAAACCGGCGCCAGCACTCGGGGCCGGGTCACCGTCGACAGCCACTCCCACAAACTGTCCACAATTGACCGCGATGTCGACCGAACTGACGGCTCAAACGCGCCCGACGTCAACTCGTCAAACCGCACCTGTATTTGCGCACTTTGGAGGTTCTCGATTTGTATCGACGTATCGACGATCAATCGCCGGAATTCGTGCGACTGGGCCATAACAGCCAAGACCTGCTCGCGTTCGTTATCTGAACAGACACCAGTGACGTACGCGTGAATCACATCGTCAGACGGCCACTCAAGCTCGGCGGGACGATATCGGATGACGTCCCTGAGCAATTGATTCAGATCGTCGTCGCGTTCGAGGGTGTTATTGGTGAGGTCAGACATAACCCTACTCCTTCACACGCTGACCGACGTAGTGCGACGGATCGACACCACTGTCGGTGAGCAGTGCTCGCAAGCGCTTGCGACAGGCACGCAACGTGTCGGAGGCGTGCTTGTTATCCCGAAGCACAGTCGGCATCAAGGCCACCAGTTCCTTTGGTTCATACCCTTCCGCCGCCGCCTGCAAGAGGACTTGACATTTGTTGCTCATCTGTTTTAAGCACTCGGTAACCTTTGCGAGAACTTCCCGATATCCGTAGCGCTCATCCGCGGGCGTGTCAGCATTCGATTGGGAGCTGTACTCCTGCGCATCCTCGTAAGAGGATTCGTTTGATTGACGTCGCTGGTCGCGTCGTAAGATGTCATAGGCCTTGCGCATCGCAACGACACTGAACCAGGAGGCGAATGGCAAACCACGATTGCGATACTGCCGCAGCACGGTGGCATCATCATTCAGAAAGTGCATGACGATTTCCTGTGAGTAATCCTCGCGTTGCTCCGGTGTAACACTCTGGTAGACGCGTGGAGGATGCAGTTTCAGGACGGCCAACGCGAATGCAGCAAATTCATTGGCAGCCTTCTCCCGGTCGCTGTCCAGCAGGTCAAGGAAGGACGGCCAGACCTGTTTTAAGATGTGCTCGCCGTGAGATCGATCCACCGATGACGTTCTCCTGCTGGCTCGTTGTGATGCGGAAGGTACAGCAGCCGCGAGCGATTGGGAAGGAGGAATGCACAAGGCCTCGCGCGCGCTGAATCGCTCCAGTGAGCGCAGCTCTCGATCGACCGCTTGTGTAAGCCCACGCAGGAGCGATGGTCGATGGTTATGGCAGTTTCGGTATCTCATGATCGCTGGCTACCAGAATTCGCTTCATCTGCTGGCCTCTGCCGAGCCCGATTCGGTCTCCCCCCAGGTTCGCGAATCGGGTCCGGCATATGGCACCCCTCTACTGCCAGTGCAGTTCTTGCTTTGTAGCGCTCTTCCCCTCCAATGTGGCGCATTCGACCATGTTCTTGATAATTGTGTTGTTCCTGACGAATCAGTGTTCCACCCTACATTCCCTACCACATCTTTCACATGGTTAACGACCCAGGTTGAGGAATTTCGGACGGTCGGCGTGACGCCGCCATCGAAGACAACTAACGGGCTGCCACACAACGAGTTACATATAGCCCGAGAAGCTGCCCCCGAACACGTCGTCGCTCGCCATAGCGTCAGCGATACGTGAGTAATACTGTCATGCAAGCCGGCGGTCTCCCGGTTGGATCGATGATATTGCCGAGTGGCCGGTTTTCGACTACATTCCAAGGGTTCGCTATGTTCTTGTAAACACAGTATCCGGTAAGATATGGAGGGAACAATGACACAATCCAGACAAGCGCGACGCGTCGGGGCGGTCCTGATGATGGCCGTCTTGGGACTTCTGCTGGTCCATTGCGAAGCGCATCATCCAATCACCGCGCAGTATGTGGCTCAGGGCTGGCGTGCACACTCGGTGACTGTGCTGCCGATCGAACATCCGGACATACCAACAGACAAAGCGATGGAACAGGCCGAGCGCATTGCTGAGCGGATTCGTGATCTGCATCCCAACGTGATGGTCAGAGTTGGTAACACCGCGGTTGGCCAACCGGTCGAGGATGTGCTCGACTACGCGGACGACTACGTCATGACACGGCACTTCATTCACGGGCATGTGTGGGATGCCACACCGAAACGTCCGTACGATGAAATCGAAGTCACCGAGCGCATCACTCAGAATGGACGCGAAGTGTGGAGCCTGTCGGCCAAATTTGATGATGACGGCTCAGATTCGGAGTGGCAGTCGGCGATGGATGAAGCGCTCGAAGCGATTTTGGCGCGCCTGCCCGGTGGCGAGATGTAGGTCTGCGGTCTTCCACCCGTTTTCTCTTCGCCCAGTGTCGCTGTGACGACACTGGGCGTATTTTTAGGGGGGAGGCCAAGACAATGTGGCGTCGGCACGAGAAACCTGCCAGCAAAATCGGTGCCACCCCCGTATTTAATTAAAAGATCATTGCTAATGAACAACTTACGGCAGGGGGTTGCGTGTCCAGATCAGATACCATTCATCGCCTCAGGACGACTCTCAGACGTTTAGAGAACGATTCCTGGAACGAACTGTCCGTCCGTGTCGACGATCTGGAGGCATGCCCCGGATCGGATATCCCGTGCACAAGCCGGAAGCACTATCTGGAACAGGTGAATCAGACGCTCGCAGATATCCACAACGTTAAGCTCTTGCGTCGAGTTCTCCCCCACCGGGTACCACAAAAACTCCGAGCTGCCATCGACGCGGAACACGACGATGCCGCACCAATGCCCGAGTTGATGCCCCAGCAACATCTGGCCCGGTCAATGTCGCGACTTGTACGTTGTTTTCACGGTTCGATGGAGCAGGTTCAACAATCCCTCGAGTCCCTGCTGAAATCGCACACGATCAACCGCATCGAACACATCAATGTCGTACCAACCGACCAGCAGCAGATCCTCATGACCGTTGTGGCAATCGAACTGCGTGCCGCCACAGGCAACGCCGACGATGTAACGTGAATGATGGTGTGCGATTTGAAACGCCGGTCTTGCCACGCCCCAACGAGAAACAGCGCCGCTACGCGGCTGAAACAACCATGATGTTCGCCGCACCGATGTCCGGCTGCTGAACGCCGAATCAGAACCGCTTCTGATACGCGTGGCAATACGGCTGCTTGCCGGTGTTCTCGTAGTAGTCCTGGTGGTATTTCTCGGCTTTCCAGAACTTATCGGCCGGTGACACTTCGGTCGCGATATCGTAGCCTTTGTCTTTGAGGATGCCGATCAGCTTGTTGGTGATCTGCTTCTGCTCCTCGTCGACATAGAAGACCGCCGAACGGTACTGCTCTCCCCTGTCGGGTCCCTGACGGTCGACCTGGGTGGGATCGTGAATTTCGAAGAAGAGTTTAGCGAGAGTCTCGAAATCGACCTGATCGGGATCGTAGGTCACTTCGACAGCTTCGGCGTGGCCGGTTCGTCCGCTGCACACCTGCTCGTAAGTGGGGTTGTCTACGCTGCCGCCCATGTAGCCCGAAACGACCGAGATGACCCCCTTCTGCTGCTGCAATAGATGCTCCACACCCCAGAAACAGCCACCGGCAAAGTAGGCCTTCTTCGTGCCACCATCAGCGTCTGCTTCCATTTTAGAAGCGGGGTCCGATGACCCCTCGGCTGAGGCCAAAACCGCCGCGGCCTCATCGGCCGGGACAAAGTTGAGCGAGATCGAGTTGACGCAATGGCGCGTGTTTTTCTCGGTGAATCCTTCGCCCAAAAAGACATGCCCCAGGTGTCCGCCGCAGCGGGAGCAGGTGATTTCAGTGCGCATGCCGTCGGCGTCGGTGGTGCGGGTGACGGCGCCGTCGATTTCATCGTCGAAACTCGGCCAGCCGCAGCCGGAGTCGAACTTGTCGGACGATTTATAGAGCGGCGCATCGCACCATTTGCAGGTGTAGATGCCCGATTCTTTATGCTTGTTGTACTTCCCCGTGCCGGGCATTTCGGTGCCCTTACGGACAATCACGCGTTCCTCTTCGGGAGTCAATTCGTTGAGTTTCAACGTCGTATCCTGCATTTTCATGACCCTTTCCTGAGCCGCATTATGCTTGCTGTCGCCGGCATTCAGCAACACCGCCACAATCGCTACGATGGCCACCGCCAGCCAGATCAGCCGTATCGTTCGCATTGGTACCTCGCCTTTCCTCACGTTATTGGTACGTGATCATGGCTAGTACGTAGGAAACGTCTGAGTGGATTTTGGGTTCCCGGGGGGAGACGTCTGAGATCTCGAAGGTCAATCATGGATGCCGAAGACTTCCTGAAGAGTATTCAAGATCACTTCGAGCATAGCGAAGTCACGCACAGTTGCCTTTCCTCGTACATAGTCCAAGAACTGGTCCTTGCCAACGGCAGTAAAGCCGTAATGAAAGCCACCACCGGAAAATCTCATTGTCTCAGCGATCACATCATCCCCAAACATTGCTATGAATGATTCTTTCAGAGTATCAGAGAACATATCCTCTACTTCGACGGGCGTACTACCGTCGTTGTCGTCCAACCAATCCCTATAGGTCATTATCGCATCCTTGTGCCAATTGAATTTCCTTAGCATGTCGCGCGCCTTTTTACCTGGATTATCGTAGTCTAGTAAGACAATCGCGGGAACTGTGTCTCCGACTAATTGACGGAATAGAAGTGCTTGTAAAGCAGCCTTATCTGCTCCGCCACCATAGCGAATCTCCAACCGCTCTAACAACCTTTTTCTGCCGCACAACTTTGCCGCAAGAAGCAGATACTCACGATCGGTATAACCCTCCACAAACAACACTGCTTCCGCCTTAGCCTTGAGTGGTTCAACACGCTCTAGCACTGTGGGGGTGATTGTCTCCCCAAACAAGGAACTTACTATTGGGACGTGAGACTCACTACCTCGCACAGGCTTTCCGATACGGCTAATCCCCTCGAGATCCTTCTTAAATGGAACAATTGAAGTTGACTCGCTACGATTCAAGAGGAACGGCGAGTGCGTGGTAACTACCAAGGTAACACCTGCTCTCTTTGCTAAACGCGCCAGGTCGGCTCTAAGTTCCTGCTGTCCGGCTGGATGAAGAAACGACTCTGGTTCTTCAACTGCTAGAATCAAACTTCGCCTTGAGTGTTCAGCGATATAACTGAGAAGTGCAACAAGTAGCGTACCTCTAACACCAGTACCTTTACTCAGAATGTCAGTATCAGCATCGTCCTTTATTCGTACCACAGCGTTAGATAACGCCTCGGAGATCGCTGGTGAAAATGGCATTACATTAATCTCCTGAATCTCGGACATCACATCTCTTAACTGTTTGAGCGTGTGACTACCAAGCGGCTTGAGAAGATCGCTGCGAAGACCCTCAATGTATCTTTCACGGCTTTGTTCTGCACGCTGTAGTTCCTTCTTAAGATTCTCTCTTAGAACTGTGTGCAGTAGTTCGTGAAACGTCCCAGATAGGAACTCCTGCAAATTCTCACCGCTACGAAGATAGATGAAGCGCACACACTTTTGAAATTGATCAAGACACTTTTTAAGCTTGACGGGGTCACCTCGTCGATTTCCAGCGCCCCGCGCAACGAAAACCGCATCACGGCGTGCAGTTGTGTACTTTACTCTATATTGAAGTTCGCCCGCGTCCGCCATTGTCCTACGTGAGCCTGCGGACCTCTCATAGTCTACAAGGTAACGCAGCAGGGTTTTCTCGACTGATTTAGATGCATCGGCCTTAAAGGACAGAGTTATGACTGGGAACGCCCAAGAAAGCTGCTGAGGTAAATCTGTGGAAGGGTCGAACTTGGTTCCACCGAGATCTTCAAGAGCAAGTGCGACACTCTTAAGTAGGTTGGACTTACCACAGTTATTCCGTCCAACTAGCAAATTCAAACCATCACCCAGGTCTAAACATGCTTCTCGTTCGTTAGCCTTGATAACGTAGGACCTGAAATTCTTGACGGTCACTCTTGTGAGTTTCATGCTAAGCCTTGTATGTAAGTAGTCATGCCTGCTGGCAGCGACAACCTACATGAAGATAATCCCTTGCGCAATACCCGTCTGACACACCAACGCCGGGTGCCCGTGACAACTTACCTCGAAATCGTCGAATACGCAATACTCCCACGATCACACCACACCCGTGTGCCACTGGACCTTCATTCGACCAACTCATGACAAGTGGTCAGTGGAGCCGTTACAATTGTCCGTCATGTAGCATTTGACACCGAGGCGTGAATCTCCATGACGGTTTATCATTCCTTCTCTTCGACACGACGAGCGAGCTCGTGCTTCACTGACCAAGGTCAGTGGCACCCCATGGTTGACGTCTTTCTGCCCCGATCGCCGGGTGCCCGCTTCATTCACTGGGTGGCCCGGACCTTGGTCCGGGTCTCACCGGCTCACTGCGCGTTGAGCTATCCGTCGCTCTTGTCCTGTTCCAGTACCTCGTTCATCATATCTTCCGATTCCCCTAAAAACACGAGTGCCCGTTCGTGGAATTGATAGGGATCCGGTGGATTGCTTTCCTCTGATCCATCAATCCAACCTCTCTCTATCAGGTCTTGAAAGTGATCAATACGCGGTTCAGAGCCCACCGCATAGCGGGTCACCTCCTCACAACGGATTGCTTCGGTAAAGAGTGATCTCACTTCCGCATTGTGCATAATTTCAGACGTCGTTCGGTCGATCTCCTCCACGTTCTCGTCGGCAAATCTCCGCGGTACATCCCCAGCTGCGTCCTCCCCAAACAGCCTGTTGACGACTGCTGCTGCGAGTAGACCTGCTCTTGAAAATGTATTAGTTCGTGATAGCGCATATGCGGTCCTGTAGTACAAGGCCATCTTGAATGCCTTGATGCCATTATGAACTACTCTCAGCAGTCGTCGCTTGCTGGCGGACCTTTGCCACAAGAAGAGCAGGACTATCAGTGCCACAATCCCCAGAATCCAAGTGAGGATAGACATACAGGCGACTCCCAACCGGTGTGCAAGCATTAACTTGACACCCACTCTGTTCTTCCGTTGTCCTCTCGCCGGGTGCCCGTGACAACTTACCTCGAAATCGTCGAATACGCAATACTCCCACGATCACACCACACCCGTGTGCCACTGGACCTTGGTCAGTGGCACCGTTACAATTGTCCGTCATGTAGCATTTGACACCGAGGCGTGAATCTCCATGACGCCGGGTGCCTGTGACAATTCTGGGTGGCCCGGACCTTGCTTCGACTCCGCCGGGTGCCCGTGAACACTTACCTCAAAGCAATCAATTACGCAACACCCCTCCGATTACATCAAGCGCGTGTGCCACTGGACCTTCATTCGACCAGCTCATGACAAGTGGTCAGTGGTACACGCCACACGATACTCCTCCGTTGTTCTCTCGCCAGTGGGGCAGTATGATATCGTTCCATAGTCTCTGTCAACCGTTGAGTCAGTACGTATGACCGCTGTCGCTGTCAGCATGGTCCACTAGTCGGAGTTTGCGACCGGTGCTCATGACGACGATTGGGCAGCCCGGTTCCTGGGCGGGTTTTTGTACGCTGACCGGTGGGTCTGAGGCATCACGGGAGGTGGTGAAACCGTTGAAACGGTTTTAAGATGGTTGGGTGGCAGTCGGGTGCACCCGGCTGAAGCCGGGTGTTAGAGCGATTGTCAGAAGCCGTTGCGGCTCGCCGGGAGGCTCGCCCTCCCAAAGGCTCTGATTCTCGGGGGTTCTTCAACACGCCCCTTTAGGCCCGTGGCACCCAAATGCAAACGGAAAGGATTTATGACAATTGCTATAGAATACTTAAGCCCGCTTGAAGCGGGCTTTGAATAAACCCTGACGGGGGCGTCAGGGGTACCCCAACAATGAAGGCCCCGGTGAGCGTGTGCTCGCCGAGGCCCGTTTATGCGGCATGAGTCGATTACGACACTTTGCGCACGTTCGACGCCTGGGGACCTTTGGGGCCCTGGGTAACGTCGAAGGTCACCGCGTCGCCTTCATACAGGCTCTTGTGACCGTCGCCGTCGATGGCCGAATAGTGAACAAACACATCCGGACCTGAGGACTGCTCGATGAATCCAAACCCCTTGGAGTCGTTGAACCACTTGACGGTTCCGTCTGACATAATGCACTTCCTTCTTCTACCGGGACAAAACGGTGTCCCCCGTCCGTTGGCCATCATGGCCGTTGAAACAATCGTTCTTTTCTTGATCGTGTCCGGGAATGCGTACCGCGGGGTTCGAACCTGAAAAGCCGAGCTGTTTCGTTTCTCGCGGCTTATACGCTGAATGATGGAGAAATGCCGGATATATTTGGCTGGTTCGGTGAAATATCCTGGAACCGTCGGGCCAGATCGGAGGCAGGTAAACCCTGACGAGGGTGTCAGGGGCACCCCGCGTAGCTGGCACCGACCTCTCATTCGTCGGGTTGGAGATCCAGCAACCGCTCGATGGCGTGTTTGATGGTTGCCAGCTCAGGTTCGGTCATGCTGTCGAGGATTGGGGCAGCGACGTCGGCGTCGCAACTGGATGTGCCCTCGCCGAGTTGTTTGCGCTCGGCACACTTTTGGTGTGCCGTCTCCTTGATCGACACGACAAACAACAACGCCTTGTTCAACGCAATCAGGTCGATGTCCTCGGTGACCAGGTTGCGCATCCGTCCGACTATCACATGATCCGTGACAATTGTCCAATCCAGTCGACGGGCCGATACACCAACGGGTGACACCTGCAAGTATTCCCAGTTGCCGCTGAGCATCAGCGGACGCTCAACGTCGGGAATGCCACCGCCGGTGGGCAGAGGATCAATGACGACACTGGCGCCCCAGTCGGAGGCCACCGCGCGCGTGACCTGCCCCCGCTGCAATTTTGGACCCTTGCTGACTACGCATTCCTGTCCCTGCAGATTGCGGATGAGCTTCTCCTTTGATTCCCTGTCGACGTCGGACACGGCAGTGGCTCCAATCGCAGAACCGTCGCTTGTGTAAAGCAACTACTGGGAGTGTCGCGACGCAAGTATTAGACGAGTTGTACGGTCTGACTGTCTAATCAGACAAATATGATCGCGTTTGGTCATTGAGTGGAGGGTCGGTGTGTTGCGTTCTGTTTCAAGTGCTCTTCAAAGAATTCAAACGTCAGGTGAATCCGATGTTTCTTCAATGCTCGTGTGCTCAAACCGTGCTTGGCGCCGGGGTAGGTCATCAAATCGAACAGGGTGCCCTGTTTCTGTAATGCCGACATCAGTTCGGTGGAATTGGTGAACAACACGTTGTCGTCGGCCATGCCGTGGATTAACAGCATTGGTGCGGTGAGGCCCGACAGCCACGGGAAGACCGAGCTGGAATCATAACCGTCCGGATTGTTCTGAGGAGTGCCGAGGTAGCGCTCGGTGTAGTGCGTGTCGTAGAGACGCCAGTCGGTAACCGGGGCGCCGGCGACACCACAGGCGATCCGATCCGACGCTTTCGCCAGCATCATGACGGTCATATAGCCGCCGTAACTCCAACCGTACACACCGATGCGCAACGCATCGACATACGGCTGCTTTGCCAGCCAGTCGATACCGGCGAGTTGATCACGCACTTCGATGTGTCCGAGACGCCGGTAGATCGGATTCTCGAATGCTCTGCCACGTCGCGACGTGCCGCGATTATCGATCTGAAAGATGATGTACCCCTGTTGCGCGAGATACTGGCTGAACATGTCCCTCCAGCTACGTCGTACCTGTTGGGAGTGCGGGCCACCGTACACGTCAACGATGACCGGATATTGGTGAGTGGTGTCGAAATCGGGCGGCTTAAGGATGCTGTAATATAACGATTGGCCGTCCTCAGCAGTGATCGTTCCGAATTCCGGCGTGACGCGATTGTCAACGTATGGCCAGTATGGATGGTCTTCGTCGAGTTCATTCTGTTCGAGCCATGCCAGTAGCGAACCGTCAACGGCACGAATACTGTACTGTGGCGGCGTCGACGGATTGGAGAAGTATTCGATATACAATGAGACTTCTTCGGCATCAGCAGCGAAGGTAGCCCCGTGGCAGCCGTCGCCCCTACTGATCTGCACTGGTTGTGACATCGTCTCGGTGTCGTACCGGGTCGTGTAGATCTGATTTCCGAGAGCGTCATCGCGATTGCTGGAAAACCAGACAGAGCCTTCAGTTTCATCAACGGCCAACAGTCGGCCGACCGGCCACTCTCCTGCGGTCAACATCCGAATGAGTGCACCGTTGTTATCGTAGAGATAGAGATGCCGGAATCCGGTGCGTTCCGATGACCAGATGAACGCCTCGCGACGTTTCAAAAAGTGTAGATTGTGGTGGAGGTTGATCCACGTATCTGATTCCTCAGTCAGCAGCGTTCTTTGCATCAGCGCGACGACATCGACGGCCACGAGGTCGAGACGTTTCTGATCGCGTGATTGACGTTGATAGGTGACTGATTTCGCATCCGGCATCCAGTCGACGCGAACCAGGTAGATGTCGGGGTTGGGACCGAGATTTATCCAGCGGGTGGCGCCACCGTGTGGACTGACCAAACCCATCTTCACTGTCACATTGGAATCGCCGGTGGCCGGATAGCGCTGCGCAACGATCTCGGTGCGGTCGGGATACACTTCGAAGCGTTTCTTAATCGGGACCGGGGATTCGTCGAACTGCTTGTAGGCAATGTACGAATCGTCGGGCGCCCACCAGTAGCCGGTGTACTGACCGTATTCCTCCTGCGCGACGAACTCCGACTCGGCATTGTGAATTGTACCGCCTCCGTCGGTGGTGAGTTGACGTTCATCGCCCGACAGCAAATCGATCACATACAGATTCTGATCGCGCACGAATGAGACGTATTGTCCCTGTGGCGACACTTTGGGATCAAGCACATACTCCCCGTCTACAACCGTGCGGATCGCATTGGCCGAGTCTGCGGTAAGGTCATACAGATAGAGCGCGCGTCCCAATGGAAACAGGAGCTTGCGGCTGTCAGGTGACCATTCATAGTGAAGGATACCGTGATACGAAGCCATACGCTTGCGTTCACGCCGTGCCTTTTCCTTATCGGTGAGAACCTCCTCAGACACGAGCTGGCGCGAATTGACGAGGAGACGAGCCTCGCCCACATTGACATCATACGCCCACAGGTTCAGTTGATACTGATCGTCGTCGCTGCCGCGTAAATAGCCCACCTGCTTTCCATCCGGCGAAATCGACATGCCGCGTGGACTGTCACCGGAGAGTGGCGGGTCCTCATAGATGCGATCGATGGTGAGCTTGTCGGCCATGGCGGTGCCAGAGGAGAGGCAGGCAAATCCTAACATCAGCACGGCGACCAAACGGCGCAGACCACATTGCTCATGGCATGGCATATAACGACCTCCCGAATCTCGCTGACAGAATGCAGTGAGACTCACAAGAATTGCAAGTGCGATAAGGGGACAATTGTCAAGAACGAGTCGGGTGGCAGGACGGACTAGTTTTCGTTCGCACGTTCCGGCTGCCAGAGGTGCGGCGTAATCAGAACTGTCACCTCCGTCTCCTCAGTGCGCTGGTCGGAATGACGGAATAAGCGGCCGAGGATGGGGATGTCACCCAGCAGCGGCACCTTGCGCTCGACATTCATGCGGTTGTTCACTTTTAGGCCTCCAATCACGACTGTCTCACCCGTAAAGAGGCGTACTTTCGTGGTTACGCTTCGCTTCAGCGTTACGGGAAGCCCGGTGCTACCCGAACCGATGACATCGGAGACTTCGGGTTCCACCTCGAGTGTAATCTCCCCGTCACCCGAGACATAGGGTGTAATGGTCAAGACGATGCCGGTTTTAATGACTTCCAGTTGCGCGTACGCGAACGACACGGATCCGGTGAGAATGGAGAAGTACTCTTCACGGCCGATGAAGATGCGGGCCTTATTTCCTTCCAGCGTCGCGACGCGCGGATTGGCACGGATCTCCGCGTCTCCTTCTTCGACAAGGGCATCAAGACGAGCGCGGAACTGCCCAACCCAACGGCCGGACTCAATGCCGATTGATTGGAACATTGCGCCGATCCGCCCCTGCGCGGGCGCGTAGGCGGAGTCGCCACGTGTGAAGGGGTACATATCGATACGGGCGCTGTCACCACTGGTGCTCGCGCCGCCGGCACTGAGCGAAATGCCCAACTGACGCGCGACATCGGATGACGCCTCGGTAACGAGTGCCTCAATCATGACCTGGCGCGGTGGCGTGTCGATGCGAGCCAAGTCGGCCTTCATGCGCGCGATGATTGCGGGCGATCCTGTGAGTGCCACGGTGTTTGTTTCGCGGCTGACACGTAAGTAGGGCTCATAGTACGACGACATCAGCATCGGAATATCGTTAGCCTTAATGTAGCTCGGCCGATACAACTCCGTTTCGGTCAGCAATGGAAAAGACGGATTCTCGGGGCGCGGCTGACCTACCAAATAATAATTGCCCATCCAGCGATAGGTCAGTCCAAACGGACTCAAACAACGGGTCATCGCCTCTTCCAGTGGTATATCTTCCAGTTCGATCGTGAGTATCCCGGAGACGGTTTCATCGGCTACGATATTGACATAGCATTGCGCGCCGAGAGCGTTTAGAATCTCGCGCACATCGGAATCATAGAATACGTTGGTGACCAGACATTCCCGCGCCAGCTCGCGTTCTGGATCTGGAGAGGCTGCCTGCGGTGCCTGTCCTGCAGCGCCGCGGCTGAGGAGAGCGAGGCTCACTGCGGTGAATAAGAGTATCTCACACGCGGAAAGCCTATTGCAGAGGTGACGACTCTTTAATCGCAAATTCCTTCTCCCGCGTTGCCGGTGCTTTGCCGCCGTAATTAATGATCACGCGTGCTCGGTAGAGTCCTTCGGTCAGACCCTCGAGTGTTTGCGAGGTCACCAAACGTGTTTGACCTGGCAAGACATAGGTGCTGTCGGTTTCCAGAAGGAGTGTTGCCAAATCCTCGTAGCGGCCGGTATCGAGGACCGCGATGTCGGACGTTCCCTTACCTGGATTGAACCAGCGTTCCACCTCGACCCGTCCCGAAATTACAGTGTGGATATTTCCGGTATTCCGGAAGTCAGTTAACAGCGTGATACTGCCGCCCACGTCCGGACCCGTGTCGATCTTCACAATCTCACCCGATTTGGTCAATTTCGGGGGCACCGTCATGAACATGGGTACGTAGAGGGGTGATGGCAGCGTGGCGGCCAACGTGTCTGTCGTTGCCTTGCTGTTGACCACGATCGCACCGTAATACCCGCCCGCCGCATTATCCGGCACATTGACGCTGACGCGGACATTCTGGCGACGTGAGGGATTCAACGTAAATGTCATCGGATCGACACTCAACCACGAGACGCAAGAGCGCTCGCCTCCGCTTGGATCTTCTTCAATCCACTGCTGTCCTTCACGCCCGATGCGAAGATCACCAAACGTGAGCCTGCACTCGACCGGCACATCCTCGCGATTGTGTACGGTGAAGCCCATCACGCGAAAACCGGCGGCCGGGACAGATTCGTCGTAGGAGTTCGGATTCACTTCGACATACAGCGGCCGCGCCCTGGACTGCTCACCAACGACCTCGGTGCGTTGAGGCGAGATGTTGAGTGTCGCCTGAGAAATCGCCGGTGATCGACCCCCGTATTCAACGAAGGCCTTTGCTGTGTACGTTCCGGCGCTGCGTGGCAAAGGGAGGAGTGTTTGCAGTTCTGATATAGCCCCCGGCAACACCGCACCGCGTCCGGCACCGAGTCGCGTGTCTTTGACCAGGCGTTTGTGCTCGTCGCGAATCAGCAGACGCCCTTCGGTGAACACATGGACATTCCCCGTGTTCTGAACACTGAGAATAAAGAACAGTGATTGATCGCCGTATCGGCGTGACAGGACAGGATCATCCTTTGTGAGCTTGGTCTGGAGATCACCTGTTTCCAGTCGACGCACCGATCCACGAGGGCGCAGTACCTCTATTTCGACCCACGCGGGGATTTGAAAGCGGTAGTCGACCCGCGCCGGCATCCCCTCTCCGGTGCGTGCCTCGCGTTTGTCATCGAGGATCTCAAATACCACTGCCGCATAGGCCCCGCCACGGGCATCGTACGGAACTTCGATCCCCACCGGTACCACGCCGATCTCACCGGCCGGTATGGTGATCGTCGACGGAGGTAAAGCGAACCACTCCCGGCACGAGTAAATGGTTGAGGTATCGGAAACGCGATACTCTCCCATGATCCCTTGAACCATGTCCTTGACCAGTACTTTGACCGAGACGGGACTCTCTGGATCCTGGTTGGACAATTCAAATTGAACGCCCGACCGCGATCCGGGCTTGAGTTGGAGGGTCGACACTTGGGGTGACAGCAAAACGTTGAATTGCCCCCATGTGGGTACTGCCTGCGCGAGTACGGCGAGGGCCACCACTAGAGACAGTAGCGACGGTAGCCACGACACGGACCAGACCGCGCAGGTCGGGGTCTGCGAATTCTGCATACGAGTATCCTCGTGTTTAGCCAGCTATTAAAATGACCACGTCATAGTCATCCGGTCAAGGTATCCGCCGTCAATTCAACTCCCGAATTGTCAAAAAGCACCGGCGCGGAAGTTGCCTTCAGCGCCGGTACAGTACTCACAAACAGCCTTCATTCCACTGGAGTGCCGCACTCCGGTTCTCGCCCGACTGATCGAGCCCCGTTGATGGGCTCTCATGGCGATCCGATCAGAACAGAATTCCCCAGTCGCCGGTATCGGGTTCAATCCAGGGCTTCTGGTTCCGTAGGACCAGTGTGATCAAGGCCTCGTCCTCGTATTCGCACGCCGTGTTGCATTCGACGACACAGATCTTATTCCACAGCTTCCAAGACACCCCAAAATGCAGCGGCCACGGCTCCCCATTGGGACCGAATGGGACATCTTCGAGCAGATCGTCGTCATCATTCAGAACAGGCGCCGGAACCCAGCCCCGGTCATTGGCCTCAAAGAAGCCACCGCCCAAATACTCGAATGAATAGGCGATGTCGATCGGTGTCTTGTCGGGATTCTGATCGACGGGCATCAAGTTCTCGAACCCGGAATAGTCGACCAGGACATCTCCATTGGATGCCAAAACCGCCTCAATGCTGTTGCCGGCATAGCAGCCCGGTTTGCGGACGAACCACTGCCATTCATTCCAGGCCAGCCGGAACTTAATCCACTGGGCAATCGATGCATGGATGCGGACGGGGATCTGCCACTCCACTTTATTGCAGTTCCCTTCCACCGGTTCGCCGAGACGGAACAGACGAGCGTCCCGATCAGTAATCGGCTGTACAACCCACTCACCGTTTTCATTTAGCCAGTAGACTTCCGATTCTCCGCCACCCTGTGCGGTGGCAACGCTGAGACACGCGAACGCCATACTCAGCGCGAGAGCGACTATTAAGACTTTGCGCATCGTTCCTCCTCATTGGATATGTATGAGTGACCAATCGGTTGAAGTACGCACGATGTCGGTCTGTATGATCGGGGGATCTCGCATTGTTCCTCCCTTCTGCTGGTAGCTTAAGGCGATGATTCGATGAAGACCTCGTGATTCTCCATCTGCAGTATGATGACCGCTTCGCGATCATACTCGGATGGCGTATGTTCCACCGTGATATCGAACCGACCCCAGAGACAGAACACGACTGGTATTTCATTTCCAGCGACGAGCAACCGTAGGGCATTAAACTGATCAGGCATGAGGAACGGCTCGGGAGGGATCGGCTCACATCGATCTGAGATCTGGTATCTGACCGGAAGGGGAATGCTCGCACTCCCAATATCCGGAATCAGTGGTCCGAAGTTTCCGAATGACACAGTGCAATTGGTATTTGACGTCACTCCCATCGCTATCAGCTGTGAGGCGTAGACTCCCGCTTTACGGACATCGATCTCCAAATCGGTCGCGTCCACTGTCCATTCAATGTATGGTGGCGCGGCACACCTGACGACTCCCGGAAGAGCCACGGTGTGGCACTCCGACACCGTAACACCTGTACGAATCTTGGACATCACAACTCCGAGAGAACAGAGTCCCTCGAATGCAAGTGTGGCTTTGGCCATTTTGGTGACAGGTGTCGTGGCCGTAAGGTAAATGCCGAAGCCGTTACCACAGACAGGGTCTTTAAGGAACGTTGGTTCGCCAGACTCAAAGAACGGGCTGGACGCCGTCACACAGGAGGCACAGGTTTCGGGTATTGGCACGAACACCTGCTGCACGGGGGCTGCACCAACAAAAACCGTGTAGTCACATCTGGTCACGCCGAGCGTGGAGTCATACTTGCACTGTCCAGTAATCGTAGTGACGGGTTGAGCGCCAACCACTCCTGCCGACATCGCCACGAGCAGAATGGCAAGGAAAACCGGACGGCACCTGATACGACGAAAAGCGTAGAGTCTACGGCTCATCTGAAAGCACTCCCAGTCCTGTTGACGGAGCACTACCCGTTAGGTTAACCGTTACCCTGTTCAGGACTACATGTATCCACTTCGCCAGTACTGATGTGGCTATGACATCTTGCTACGCAATGTGGAATCTGTATCAGGCCGTGGGCAAATGTCAAGACCATCTTGACATACTGCGATTGTCATTGTGCGATTTATATTCCGTCCCGTCATAGTTATGTTGCCATCCGCAGTATACTCGTCTATCAGGGATCGACGTCGGTTAGCACTTCGGGGATCGTTCGATGCCAGGAATCTCGATCAACGAACGCATTACAGAAACGGTATTATCATGGGGCCAAACAGGTTGACTCACAGATGGAGAGCGATATTGTATCGCTTTTGGTCCCAAGGCGGCACGCCGGGAGCTCAGGTCATGGTGTCCTAAGTGTTAGGATGGGGCACGGCGCGATTGGCCATTGATAATTCCGAGGGACACTTGTAAATGTGCAACCGAATAGTACGTATGTTTGTCTTGATTCATAGATTCTGATTGCCGCCGCCTGACAGCGGCAATTGACTTGGTCCCACAGTCACGGGAGAAGGCCATCAATGATTCGACTTGTAAAAACGCTGTTCATCGTAGCCTGTTTCGGGTCTTCAACAAGCGGGTTCCTGGTTGCCCAGCCAGACCCATCTCAGGCTGAGGAGGAACGGGCAATGGAGGTGCTGCGCGCGTTCCAGGCCGGTGGCCTTGACAGGGTGCTTGAGACCATGAATACCCACTGGGCACCTCCCGAAGACACCGGCGAACGTGAATCCCGTTGGGTGAAAGCGTTACCATCAATGATCGAAGAGTACGGGGATGGTGAGGTGGTGCGCGTCATGAGGAAGGCACCGCATGTGCTGACGTTTGTCACCGAACGGACCGATGGTCCACCGCTGGCCTACACGTTCGAATTCGAATCCAAGCCGCCGCATCGCATCCTGCAGTTGAGTGTCGATACGGACGCTGGAGGCGAGGGGCCCGGCTTGCCGCCGTTGCAACTGGCCGATGACACAGCGATTGATACTATTGGTAACGTGATTGAACCGTGGGTCAATCGCCTGGCTGACGACGGCCTGTTCTCGGGAACGGTTCTGGTTGGCGTTGATGGTCAGGTCATGCAACAGTCTTTCTGTAAAATTGCTTAGCGGTGTCACATGCTCTCCATGTTGAGATAGATTCGTTCGGCTTCCCACTCTTCACTGATTTCACACAGAACGGCGCTGACCAGACGCAGTAGCGATGCGTCATTCGGGAACAAATGCGCGACAGCGGTGCGTCGGCGAATCTCCTGGTTGAGTCGTTCGAGCCCGTTGGTCGTGCGTAGCCGCCTCCGGTGCGCCGCAGGCAACACAAAGACCGCCAGTCCCTCGGGAATGTTCTCTTCGGCCCAGGCCGCCAGTTTGGGTGCCGTCTTCCGGTAGTGTTCGCAGAAGCGTGCCAGCAGACGGTCGGCCTCGGTGCGGTCCGGTGCATTGAAGATGGCACGGATCGCCTCGGCCACTGCGTGCCGCATGGCCTGCGTCGGGATGTACGCCTGCGCGTTCTGCTGCAAATGGAACTGACACCGCTGCCACGGCACCGCCGGCAACGTGGCCTTGCGCGCCGCCTTCAACCCTTCGTGATCATCCGAGACGATTAACTGCACACCCTGCAGACCCCGTTCCAGCAACCCACTGAGGAACGCACGCCAATGCACTTCCGCTTCCGAGAGCGACACACTCACGCCCAGCACACTGCGGCGGCCGTTGGCCAACACGCCCACGGCAACCAGCACCGCACAATCCACCACCGTCCCGCCGTGACGCACCTTCTCGTACCGCGCATCCAAAATCAGATACGGCACCTCACCCAACGGTCGGTTCCGCCACGATTCAAGCTCCTCGTCCAACAAGGCCGTGGCGCGTGAGACGTCAGTGGACGACACATCCAGGCCACACAACTCCGCTGTGATCTCCCGCACCCGGCGTGTGGACACGCCCTGCACGTACATCTCCGCGATCGCCAGCTTCAAGGCCCGTTCACTGCGCAAGCCCCGCTCCAGCGAACGCGGATAGAACCCGGCCACACCGGGCGCCGTGTCCCGTACCTGCGGCACCGCCAAGCCCAACTCACCAACACGCGTCCGCAACGTCTTGTCTTTGTACCCGTTCGCGTACCCCCGGCGCTCCGCCACGCGCTCGTACGGACTCGCCTGCAAATACGCCGACCGCTCCAGCTTCATCGATTCGTTTAACAAGAGCGCGATCGCCTCCGCCATTCCATCCAGACCGCACTCGGTCAATGTCTCAACCACCTGCTGAATCGCCTTGCCATCCACGCCCCCAACGGACGTATTATCTCTCTGGTGGGTCATGTCGTGTCTCCTCCTCGTTGGTTTGGTTTGCACACCGCCAACAAGAAGAGCCGGTGTGACCCGCCTTCGCAAGATCCGGGTACCGATCCCCGCAGACCAGACCCGACGAATTTACAGAAGAGATGTTACACGCCCGATGGTCAGTCTGTATACGCGGGTGCCTGGGGCAAAGCCAGCCTCGCCTGGGATGTCGATAATCACGTCGACACACGGTTTGACTTGGGATCGATCAATAAATCGTTCACGAAAATCGCGATTGCCCAACTGGCCGACGCGGGTAAGCTGTCGCTTGATGATTACATCATCGATCATCTGCCGGATTATCCCAATGAAGACGCCGCCAGCCAGATCACGATTCGGCACTTGATTGAGCAGACATCAGGATTGGGAGATATCTTCACCGATGAGTTTTTCAAATCGTCCCGCACACTCTACCGTGAACCGCGAGACTTCTTCCCGCTGTTTGCCGAGGAACCGCTGACACGCAAGCCGGGAGAGAAGCGCGAGTACTCGAATGCGGGGTACATGGTATTGGGTGCGATCATCGCCGACGTGTCGGGGATGCCGTACGATGAGTATGTTATCGAGAACGTCTTTAAACCAGCGGGCATGACCGGTGCCGGATTCTTTGCGCACGATGAACCAGAGCCGAATGTTGCGGTCGGGTATACGCGCATGGGCGCCGAGGGGCGCAGCGAGACCTTGCGCAACAACCTGTTCATGCTGCCCATCAAGGGGAATTCTGCCGGTAGCGCGCAGGCATCGGTGGACGACATGCTCCGCTTCGACAATGCCGTGCGCGAATACCGGCTCCTTTCCCTCGGATGGACACAGTGGTATTTCGGTGGCGATGAACCGGATTCGGATACGCCCACACAGAACACTCTCGCTCGATCAACGGCGGAAATCGGTATTGCCGGGGGCGGTCCGGGTGTCTGCGCCGTCATGGAAAGCAACGGACGGCTGACGGTTATCGTACTGTCGAACGTTGATCCGCCAGTTGCGGAAAAGATGGGACAAGAACTGTACCGGAGTCTGAAGCGCGTGGTCGACGGGGCATAAATTCGGGATCGCCGATGCCTTTAGGGTCAGTCTGCCGCGGGTAGATCGGACTTCAGCTCGACAGCGTCGAAGCGCTGACTCGACCAGGGATAGAATTCGCGATTTGCACAAAAGGCACCGGACGGCTGTTTGATCAGGTCAATCGTCGCCTGCAACAACGTCGCACCCGGCGCCAGATAGGACTCCATAAAGCGGAGCTTCACAATCCCCGGACGGACATTGGTGATTTCAAACTCCATGTCGTATAAACAGAGACAATCACATGGAGTCGTGACCCACTCGATTTCCTCTATGATGATCGTGCTTTGTGTGATCGTGGCATCTGCCGTCAACGAATCGGGGCAACAATTGAAGGCGGCATTGGTGCGCGTGATGTGAAGAACCGAGCCTCCATCGTATTCGTACACGAAACAGTCACGGGTCAGGTGAGGCATGTCGATGATCAGCCGGTCGGCAAATGTCTTGCAATCAGTATGAGACTGCATGCGCACAATGGGGTCCGGCAGAATGACACTACCGGTTCCCGCGTCATCACCGCATTGCGCCACAACCAGCAGGCTGCCTGCGATGAGACACAGTTTTCCGAAATCGGTCTTCAACTTCAGAGTGCACCTCCCGTCATTCCCTGATGTTATAATACGTGCTAGTGTCGTGTCCCGGAAGTAGGTTAATGAAATTGTTCACGACCGCAGTGCGGTCACGCGCCCTCGCGTGACCGCTATCTCCTTTCCGGACAAGGCGTCACCCGAGGGCGGGTGACGCCTCGCTCGGGACCAGCCGCGTTGACTTACTTAACGGACTTCCGGGACACGATATTAGTGCTCCACGCCCCAAGGATAGTGTGACCGTTCGACACAGATGGAACCCGACGGTTCGGCGGCCAGGTCGATCGTGATGCTAAGAATCTCGTCGCCCTCTTGGAGGTACGGTTCGTTGAACTGCAGTGTCACTGTGCCGGCCGTCATTCCATCGATGTCGTATTCCATGTCATAAAGACAGAGACACCTGCAGGGCTGCGACACCCACTCGATTTCGTCTACAGAAATCACCGAGCCGTGCGTCTCAACAGACGCGGTCAGGGAATCGGGACAGCAGTTGAAGCCGGCATTGGTTCGCTTGATGTGCAGAACCGATGCCCCGTCAAATTCGTAGCCGACACAGTCGCGGCTCGGTGATATCACAGGCATGGTTGAACGTGAGTCGAAGTGCTTACACTCCGTATGTGAGATCATTTTGACCGCTGCGTTGGTGATCTCTCCCCCATCGTGGATCACATCGTCCCCACAGTGAACCGACAACAGCATGAGCGGCATGATGGTCATCATCACACCCACGACTTTAGTGCCTCTAAGCATACCTCACCCCCAAGCCTGGGACGCTTTCTGTGTGCATCTATTCAGTATTACGCATGAGTCGGGGAAATCGTCCCGGGGAATTACGGACAGGCGTCTCGCCAGTTGAAAATGCGTAGCACTAAGGAACATCCAATTGGGCAGAAATTCCGTATTGCTGGTGATGGGTAGTCAGCTACGAATGGGGATCTTTTCTCTCCTCCTGATGGCAGGCCTGGCAGGATGTTCCGACGATGACCCGGTCATGGCCCCACCGCCGGAGGATTCTGTCCGATACCATGTGACGTTTACCTCCACCTGGAGCGCCGCCACCCACCCCGACGGTTTTCCATCCAATCCGCACTTCTCCCCTCTCATCGGGGCGACCCATTGCTCATGTATGTCGTTCTGGGAGGTCGGCGAGTTGGCCTCGCCCGGGATTAAGGACATGGCCGAGCTGGGGGCGACGAGTGCGCTGGCCGCCGAAGTGGCCACGGCACAAGGAAATGGCGGCGCGGAGAACCTTCTTGCGGGTCCCGGCATCGGCGTATCGCCGGGGATGGCCAGCCTGGAGTTCGACATTACCCTGGACTATCCCGCGGTCACACTGGTGTCGATGGTTGCTCCCAGCCCCGACTGGTTCGTAGGGGTGTCCGGCATAGTGCTGTTCGATGGCAGTGACTGGGTGGACAGCCTGGTGATCGAGCTGTATCCGTATGATGCGGGGACAGACAGCGGAACCGATTACACATCGTCTAACCAAGCCACCCAACCGCCAGTGGGCATCTTCCAGATCGACAGTGGCCCCTTGTGGGTTGATGGGGAGCTGCCGTCAATGGGAACGTTCACGTTTGTGAAGCAGTGACTGCGATGCGAGAGAACTCCCATAGTCATCTACGGTACAGCGCGTGCATCCAAACCAAACAGATTCAACACGTCGGGAATCCTCTCAATTTCATGTGCCGCCACCTGCCGCGCAGTCATGACACGGTCGGGGTAAATGTCTTTGATCGCACCGGACATTAGCACCGGGACCATTCCCACATCACGTGCCCCTACCAGTTCCTCAGAGCCGCCATCCCCCACAAAGAGACACTGCGACGCGGCCACGCCCATCTGCTCCAGACAGGCCAAGTAGATTTCCGGCTCCGGTTTCAAGAGGCCAACACGACACGAGAAGACCTCAACATCAAAAAGCCCACACAGCGGAGACTTCTCCCAGCCATGGATTTCCATAACATCGGCGTTGCTGATCAGTCCTGTGGCAATACCGGCGCGTCGCAGGTAGCGAAGGGTCTCGAGATTCTCTTCGGGGATGGCCTGCAAGGTGGCCTTGAATCGTTGCAGCCGTGCGCGGACGGCATCGCGAATTCTGTCATAGGAAACGGATGGATCGAGCGCATGAATCAGTTCGCGCATAATCCGACTCGGATCACGCTCCTCACCGGTGAGACGTTTACGTGGATTGGCCCAGAAGCCACGCAGCCACTTTTCCGGATCGAGCCCCAGCAATTCCGGCGTCGTCGGGTACGGTGAATTCGACGGCCAGTCGCCGGTCAGGGTGTGGAAGAGATCGAAGATCGCGCCCTTATAGGTCACGCCCCACCTCGTGTAAGCGATTGTTCTTTATTCCCATTCAACCACCGGGGCGTCAATATTCGCCGTGCAGGTCTCCTGGGACAGGATGATTGTCTATCTTTAGGAAGGCACTCTGTTTTGGTGCCAACTTAACAAAAACCTCCGACACGTGATGATGTCGGAGGTCCTGTGCTTAACTTAAGAAATGACAGCGGTTAAGCGCTCTTGCGGACATTCGCGGCCTGCGGACCTTTGGGCCCCTGTGTGACATCGAATGTGACCGATTCACCTTCGTAGAGAGTCTTGTGTCCCTCAATATCGATGGCCGAGTAGTGAACGAATACATCCGGACCGTCGGCCTGCTCGATAAACCCAAAACCTTTACTGTCGTTGAACCATTTGACGGTACCTTCCGCCATGTTGCCCATCCTTTGGTTGTTGCCGGGACAAAACGGTGTCCCACGTCCGTTGGCCAGTATGGCCGATGAAACCAGTCGATCTTTTCGGGGAATCAGCCGGGTGTCAAGTCTTGCGGGGTCGTTCCGTGAAAAGCCCACTGTTTCGCACTCTGCTGCTTGGTAAGGAGTTATGAGCGGAAATGCCAGTGGTTTCTGCAAAAAACACCCCCTCCCACCGTCGAGAAATTCAACACCGGCATATTCTTATTGGCTCTCATAACATCATGTACAAGTGCCCAATGCTGGTCAAGTCATAATCTTCCTGTAAAAACGGGTTGAGTGCATCTCCTGCATCATC
>CAYTTY010000006.1:0-111795 GCA_964440935.1 uncultured Ignavibacteria bacterium
GAAGGCTGTGATTCTCGGGGGTTTTGCAACACGCCCCTCAAGGCCCGTGGCACCCAGATGTCATCACGATACGCACTGTGCCTCGCTTCTCCTCAATCGGACATTTATAATGACAACTGCTCTAATCGTTGTTTACGAAAATCCAATAAGACAGTTTCTATCACTGCTGACACCAGCGCAGCGATGCCGCTCAGTGAGTATCGCAAGCGGGCCTGCCCCTATAACTATTTCAGATAGAATCGCTCCTGATAACTGCGTTCAGTAACGGGCGGGGGTTGTCTTTGTGGCGCAAAACCGATAAGTTGCAGTTTCAGCGATCCGTTCATCACAACGACGAGGTGTGGCATGAGATGTCCAAAGACAGTGTGGTCAGGGATTGTGACCGTCGTGATGCTGGCGTCGAGCGTGCAGGCAGCGCCGGGAGATACGACCCGATCAGTGCCGTCACCGGCCAACTGCCCGCAAGGGCTGACCTTTGACGGTGCACAGATATGGTGTGCCGACCGAAAGAGTGATTATCTCTACCGGGTTGATCCCCGCCATGGTGAGGTGACCGATTCCCTGCCCTCGCCCGGCTATGTCCCGCGCGGGTTGGCCTGGGACGGCACCTATCTCTGGTGTGTCGACGCCGGAGAAGAACTCCTCTACGGCATCGATCCAGCGACGCACATCGTGGAACGCACGATCCCGTGTCCCGTATCCCGTCCGAATGGATTGGCCTGGGATGGGCAGTATCTCTGGCTGGCGGATTATGGGGACGACCAGTTGCACCAGATCAGCACCGAGGATGGGACCACGATCATGTCGCTGCCGGCGCCCTCGGGAGATCCCTGTGGGCTGGCCTTCGATGGGTCTTACCTGTGGGTCTCCGATCGCAGCAAAGATGAGATTTATGCCGTCACGCCCGATACGGGCGCGGTGGTGATCACACTTCATGCTCCTGCGCCCCATGCCTGGGGCTTAGCGTGGGACGGCGCACATCTGTGGAACGTTGACTACCAGACCGACCGCATGTATGAAATCGTCGTGAAAGACAATGAATCGTACACGCGTTTCGAGGAGAAACTCGAAGACGTCGAGTTCATCCACCAGGTCAGGAACTACGGTCCGGATACGGTGAAAACGCTCGACGTGTACGTGGCGATTCCCGACAACCGAGCCACCCAGGAGTTGATCGGCCCGGTGGTATTCGATCCGCCGCCGGCCGCAATACTGACCGACAAATGGGGACAACAGGTCGCGCACTTCCGCTTCACCGATATGCCGCCGTCGCAGGCAACGCTGGTGCGCATGAATGCGTCGGCCAAGTTGTACCAGGTTCAGTACTATGTCTATCCCGATCAGGTCGGCACGCTGGACGACATTCCCGCCGATATCCGTGATCAGTACCTTGCCGATGACGCAAAGTTCGCATTGGAAAGCAGCATCATCAAGAATGCACTCGAGGCGGCTGTTGGCGAGGAGAGAAGCCCGTATTGGATTGCCCGCAATATCTACCAGTACGTGATTGATCACATGGAATACGAACTCGCGGGCGGCTGGAACATCGCGCCGATGGTTCTGAATCGCGGCAACGGCTCGTGTTCAGAGTACACGTTTGTCTACATCTCGCTGTGCCGATCAGCCGGTATTCCCGCACGGTATGCGGGAGCGCTGGTGATTCGCGGCGATGATGCGTCGTATGACGAGGTCTTTCATCGTTGGGTGGAAGTCTACTTGCCCAAGGTCGGTTGGATCCCGGTCGATCCATCGCGTGGCGACAAGCGGTGGCCGGCCGAACGCGCCAACTCGTTTGGTTATCTCAATAACAGGTTCTGAATCACCACGGTCGGTGGCGGCGGATCGGAGTACCTCGAATGGGGCTACAACGCCAATGAACGCTGGACCTCCAAGGGGCGCTGCAAAGTGGCTGTCGAGGCGTTCGCCGAGTGGTCGCCGCGACCGGACGTTGAGGAATGATGTTATCGCGATTGCCAGAACTCCGTTCGAATTGGGAAGAACGAGGTCGCCTCAGTCTTGTTTGTCAGTTTGGGTGCCACGGGCCTTGAGGCCCGTGGTTCCACGTTCACACGCGCCCGGTTCACGGGCCTCAAGGCCCGTGGCACCCAAATACAAACGGAAAATACTTCTGACAATCGCTCTAGATCGCAGCAACGGCCCCGTCTCCTCCACTCACGTCCCGTCCTCCGCATAAAGCTCGAGGAATCGCTTCTCTGCTTCGGCGCCGCCAATCAGTACGATGTCCGCCTCGGCCGGCAGACGGGTGAACGGATCCGGAATAACCTCTGTGCCGCGTTCCGTTTGGATCGCCACTACGCTACAGCCCGTCAGTTCACGGATTGTGGATTCCGCAATTGTCCTGTTGGCCAGTTTGCCAGACACACGAACTTTGAAGAGCTGCAGCCCCTCGGCCACCAGAAGAATCTGACCGCGCTGGAGCATGTTCATCACCGCACTCGCGCCCATGGACGCGTAGGACAACACGCTGTCCGCACCCGCCCGGTGAAGCCTTGCAACGTTGCGCTCGCGGGTGGCACGACTGAGGATCTGAATGTCGGGGCGAAGTTGCCGACAGTAAATTGTCAGGTACACATTCAAGTCGTCGTCGTGGGGTGTGATGATTACGGTTGACGTTTCGCGGATACCGGCTTTCTCAAGTACTGCCAGGTCGGCGGCACTCCCGAGCACGTATTTATCGGAGTCACGTATCCGCTCCGGAACCATCTCCACGATCCGGTAGTCGACCGCTTGTCGCGCCAGGAACCGAGCCGTGGCGCGACCGACGCGGCCACCGCCTAAAATTACGACCGGTGCGGCCGCGACGCTGTAATCGCCGAAGAGTTCATTGTAACGGGCGAGGTGCTGCTTCAAACCGGCGAGAACAAGCACCGTGTTTTCACGGATCAGGGTCTCGGCGCGCGCCGCCTCGAAGTGCCCGCGTTCCCAGACACCGACTACGGTGACCCCGACTTTTTCGCGCAACGCGTTCTCGCGAAGCGTCTTGCCCACGAGTGGCGTGCGAGAAGCAGTCGCCTCGGCGACTTGCACGTCGTCGAACTGCCCGAGCACATGAGACATTTTGTCGCCGCCCAGTGTCCGTGTGGCGAACGACTGACCGATCATCTCCTCGAGGCGCAACACATAGCTGCTCCCAGCGAGCGTCAAGACGTCCACCGAGGCTTCGTCACTTGCCGTGGTGATGATCGGCAGATCTTTTGCAAGCTCCCGCACGGTGAACGCGACATTTGTGTTGGCGACGTCTGTACCGGTGCTGGCAACGAGGGCGGCCGCCTCCACGCGAACGCGCGTCCACGTCTCCGGATCATCCAAGTTCCCCACTACGACCTTCAACCCGAGGTCGTGCAGCCGCAGGGCGTCCTCCACCTCGGATACCAGGATGGCATAACGATACTGGTACTGCTCAAGGCGGCGGATCAGGGCGCCCGTGACAGCGTCGTGGCTGGTGATCAGGACGTGACCGCGGGTTTCGGGTGGAAGTTGACGCGGCGCACGTGTCGCGGCCTGGGCCTTCATCCACGGTTCGTAGAAGAACTCGATGAACGTGAACGGGAGCAGGACGAGCAGAAAGATCATGCCCGACAGCAGTACAACGATAGAAAAGAGGCGACCGATGTCCGTGTGAAATGTGATGTCTCCAAAGCCGAGTGTCGACATGACCGTCAGAGTCCAGTATAAGCCCGTGATCCAGGTGTGATCCTGCCCCTCCCGTAGCATCAGCACGTGGAAGAGGATGGAGTAGATCACAATCATCACGGTCAGCACGATGACGAAGCGAGTCAGTACACGGAGGTTACGGCGTCCGCGGCGGCCCCGCAGCACCGCGATGATCTCTGCCGGGAACGCCCGTATCATCGTATGCTCACATCTCCCCTATAAGCTGGCTCTGCTTGTATCATCAGCTTTCGGAGTATATGTGGTTTGGATGGTGTCAACAACGCTCTTCGGACTGATTACTGTGCAGAGGGAAATACAGGCGTTGTTACGTGAGTTTGAAGTTTAGAGCGATTGTCAGAAGTATTGTCCGTTTGAATTTGGGTGCCACGGGCCTTGAGGCCCGTGAACCGGGCACGTGTGAACGTGGAACCACGGGCCTAAAGGGGCGTGTTGAAAAACCTGCTGTCTATCATCACCTCAGACTGGGGAGGGCGAGGCTCCCGCCGAGCCGCCGTGTGGAACATGCCGTTGCGGCTCGCCGGGAGGCTCGCCCTCCCGAAGGCTCTGATTCTCGGGGGTTTTGCAACACACCCCTAAAGGCCCGTGGCACCCAAACCTAAATACCATGTGAAACAAGATTCGCTCTTTCTCAATCGGACAGTTATTCTGACAACCGCTATAAACGACGTGAGGGCCTCCGGTCTTCCGATTTGCAGGGGTGTCCAAGCAAGGGGTCCGACAGTAGAGCTGTGGTGATCCCGTCCGGAGGCTACCCCCCACGAAGGGGACACAGAACCATCTTGAGTGAACTAGCGGTCTAGCGAATCGTGTGGGATGTACATCGCCCGACGTCCATCGCACCAGTAGGGCAACTCGGGGAGCGTGTCGACCGATGTTGGGACGAAGCGCCGTTCTTCTTCATCAAACTGATGCCGTATTCGCGTGTAACTGGTGGCGAAACGGAGGCTGTCGTCCTGCCAGACTTCGATCGCCGGACGGTCATTGCGTCCCAGTGAATCGATCACGGCCACGGCCACCCCCTGCAGGCCGTTGATGTCGTATTTCCAATCGGACCGTTGCGACATCGGTTGGACGCGATTGGTTTCGTCAAGTTCGAAAACCATCATTGTTTCCAAGAGCGGTTGACCACCGCGTGAGGTGATGACGATATCGGGTTTTCCATCACCGGTCAGCTCACGGATTCTTACCTTTACGCGATGACCGGGGGGCACGTCGGTGATCCGATCGATCAATTCGTATTCGCCGTTTTCCAACCGCCGCAAGGTGATCAACTCCGCGAACATCGTCCCGTCGGAAGCGACAATGAACTTCAGTGTTGGGACCATGTCGCCAGGAGGGTAATCCTCGGCATCAACGAACGCTGGGACGAGACGCGGATCCATCTCCGACGACACAATGCTGTACTTCAGCGGCCCGGAGATGTGCTTATTGCACAAGGCCTGGGTGGTCGAGTCGAAGCGTGACTTGGAGAAGTCGATTTTGTGATCGGATTGTGCCTGTGCGGCAAGGGGTTGCGTCGCCACGCAGGCAACCGCCAGAATCAGGGTGATGATCGTTCGTAACGCCATGGTATGAAATCGTACACCGTAACCGCTCTCCGGTTCATTATCGACCACGCTTCCCCTTCCCTCGAGCCGGGGTCGACGAAATCACCTCAGCCTCGGTGTCATCGTCTTCCTTCAGCGTCTGCGGATGGCCGATCAGCCACACCTGCTCGATCACCGAGAAGATGTTGTACATGGTCCAATAGAGCGTCAAGCCGGCCGGGAAGTTGCGGAACATGAAGCCAAACACCAGCGGCAGGACATAGGTAAGCATTTTCTGCTTCGGGTCCTTGGTCGACAGCCGCTGTTGGAGAAAGAAGCTGAGCGTCATGATGATCGGGAGGATGTAGTACGGATCCATCTGTGACAGGTCGGTGATCCAGCCGACAAAGTAGGCGCCGCGCAGCTCAATCGTCGTGCGGAAGACCTGGAAGAGAGCATAGAAGATCGGCATCTGCGGCAACAATGGGAGGCAGCCGCTGATCGGATTGATGCCCGCATCCTTATACATCTTCATCATTTCCTGATTGAGCTTCTGCGGATTGTCCTTAAACCGCTCGCGCAATTTCTCCATTCGCGGCTGGAGTTCCTGCATCCGACGCATCGACCGCATGCTCTTCTTGGTCAGCGGATGAAAGATGATCTTGATCAGGAGAGCGAAGACGATGATCACGACACCGTAGTTCGGGATCACGCTGTGAATCTGGCGGAAGAGCCAGAGCACCAGCAGCGCGAATGGGCGGATGATCCAGCGCCAACCCAGATCGATTAAGTCTTCGAGACCGAGATCGTAGCTTTTCAGTTCGCTGTATTCAAGCGGGCCGACATATACGAGATACTCCTGGTCAATTGGTGCACCGCGCGACAAATCATGGCGGAGATAAGCGGAGAAGGTCTTCAGCGCGAGGCGTTCGTTTTCAAAGCGCAACGGACGTTCGCTCGATTCGACCACAAAGCCGTCGGCTTCGCGGTCGCGCGGAATGGCGGCGCAGACGAAGTATTTTGTTTTCACCGCCGCCCAGTGGGTGATGCCGGTGAAACTGTGCACCGGCTCTTCGCGATCAACATCGTCGATCTTTTCCATGTCCTCGCCCATGAGGGCGGCTGCGGCGAAGTTGTTGATGTCGTCTTCGGGATTCGGTTCGGTCGGGCGTAGTCCCCCCTGCCAGCCGAACCAGTACTCGTGCTCGATGCCCGCGTCTTCGGGACGCGGCACATACACATACATCGTGAAGTCGTGCCGGTTGCCGTGGAACAGGTATTCGATCTCCACCTCGTTGCCGTCACGCGTGCGCGTGGTGAACGTGACCGAATTCGAGTCATTGCCGCGTAGCCTCAGCGACGTGCGGTCGGCGCGGAACGGCACATTTTCGAGATTGAACGATTTGTCGGAGGACACCAGTCGCGGGCCGGCGTTGTCGATCGTGTCGACGATCACGACCGGTTCGCCTTTCCGCGGACCTTCGGTGTACTCGTAATCTTTGAGAATCAGCCGCTCAATCACCGCGCCGCGTGTCGAGAGCTCGGCGGAATAGAGATCCGTTTCGATGGTCACGGTCTCTTCGGACCACAATGAGTCAGCGGCGAAGATGCCGGTGTCCAGCGTGTCGGCGTCGTCCGGCTGAGCCACTCGCTCGGGTGATTCAAATGGTTGCGGTTCTTGAGTGGTCGCGCCCGGTTCACGTGCTGTATCGGATGGTCCCGTGGCGACTGCGGCCGTGTCGGGAGCGGTGACGTCGGTGGGTTGGCGGCCACCGCCTACCACGTCCCAGTACTTCGGGAGCAATAGTACAATGGCGATGAGAATGGCGAAGGCGAGTAGCGCCCTCACATCCATGGGTTTTTGTTCATCCATGCGTCGATCGCGTCATTTCTCTCTAAGATTTCCGTGGTGCGGACATCTTGTCCCGAGCTTGTCGAGGGATCCTGTCTGCACATTTGTGCCAATCCGAATCGGGTCTATCACCATGTCCGTCTGATTCGGGTACCGGGTCATAGCCCATCGACCCGCCGGGACGGCACCGCCAGAGGCGGTACGCCGCCAATCGTCCGCCACGCATCAGTCCATGCCGTTCGAATGCTTCAATCGCATAACTCGAACACGATGGCAGATGCCGGCAGCCGCCGCCGACAAACAATGGCGCCAGTAGCAACTGGTAGGTGCGCACCAGTGCGACGGCGAGCCAGACGCCGACGCGTTGGCTGGTAGTTTTCAGGCTGATGGCGATTTGGGTCATGGGGTTCTTGTGGTCAGCTTATCGAAAGTGCGGGCAAGATCGTTGACCAGTTCGCTGAAGTCCATGACTGCTGGTGAACGGTCGGTGGCGCGGACGACCAAGTCCATGTGGTCGGGCCAGTGGGCCTGGTTCAGACGGGCTGCTTCACGGAGCCGTCGACGGAGACGGTTCCGCTTGACGCCGCGTCCAAATCGATTCGAGACCACCACGCCCAGACGGCCGGGTTGGTCGCTGCGGATGCCGTAGATGGCGTACCCGTGCCCTTTCCGGCGCACCCCCTCTCGAAAAATCTGCCGGATGGCCCATGGGCTTTTAAGACGCAATGATCGGGGGAAGCGATTATCGGCAGGCCGTGGCGCGTCGCCGTCGCTCATCGCCACTACTTCGAGGCAGCCGAAACCGCCATACGTTTCCGGCCTTTGGACCGCCGCCGTTTAATGATCCGACGGCCCGCCTTGGTCGACATCCGGTGACGGAAGCCGTGGTCGGCCAGTTTCTTACGGTTCGATGGCTGAAATGTCCGCTTCATAATCTATCCTGTCGTTCGGCCACTATGGCAAACTGTGGAATCTACTCGTCTGTCGCCCCGAATCAAGCGGTTTGTCCGGGTGTGAGGTAATACGTAGGTAAAGGCGGATTGGGTTGGGTTCATGGCCTAGTTCTCTGGCCCATCGCTTTTCCAAGGGAGAAACGCCAGGATAATTTCTCGTTTAGCCCGCACGCCGTCGCTTCCACGCTCAACTATTCCCATCTTCTCCAATGCACCTAGATCGCGTTGGATCGTCTTGGCGGTCTTGTTGTGATACGCCTTGGCGACTCGCGGTGTTAATTCCCGAATCTGAGCGTAGGATACTGGTGCATCTTGATCCCCCAAATCGAGAGCCAACCATCGCTGACGAATCTGCGCCGGGCTCTGCTTATCGCGAAAAACCTGATGGACATAACTTTCCCAAGTCACGTCCCACTGCTGGTTGCGTATAAACTCAAGTTGTTCTTTCAATCCCTCGACAAAGCCCGTTACTGCATATTCGATAAAAGGCAGGATGTCGCCTCCAGACTTGCTGGCATAGTCCAACTGGCGGTAGTATTCCGCACGGGTGAGATTGTAATGGTTGCTTAGCAGATGGGCGGCCGGAGTGGGAATCCCCGATGATAGTAGGATGTGAAATTCGACCAAGCGTGCCGTGCGCCCATTGCCATCTCCAAATGGATGAATCCAAGCGAGATACAGATGGGAGACAACGGCTTTGATGATTCCGTAGACCTTGACATAGCCTTCGGGCGGCACAAAATCTCGTCCGGACAGCCACGCGCAGAGTTTCTCCAACAGGAATTCGCAGTCCTCTGCGGGAGCCCCTTGGTACGCGTTTCCCACGACTACAGAGTGTCGGCGGAGCTCGCCGGGGCGTACCGAGGAATCCAGCGGTAATCCGAAGAGCACCAGTTTGTTGAGCCGACAGAGCCGGGCAACTGTGATCTCGGTACTTCCCTCACGGACCTCTCGCTCGATTTCAGCGAAGGCGGTGACCACGTTGTTGATTTCTTTTCCATGGTATTCCAGGGACAGGGGTAGCTTCAATTGTCCGGCAAGATGTTGCTGGACCTCTTGCACCGTGAGGGGGTTGCCTTCAATGGCGGTGGTCGCTTGTGCACCCTTAGCTAAGCAAAGCCTATGCAAGAGTTCGGCGGTCCGGATTTGTAGCGGGACACCAGCGATGTGATCACACTTTGATGCTGCTTCACCCAGTTTCATCCAAAGTGTCGGTCCGGCCTTACTGAGATCGAAGCGGAAGTTTATCCACGGATGTGTGGTTTCAAATGTCCGCATCGTTGTCCACTAGTTTTAAACTGTATAGTGCGCTGTCGTACACTGACATATGTCGTCAAAGGACGTGTGAATGTCCAGTGAAATGTCCGATATTGTGTCCGCAGTCCTGAGCATCCCTGAATCGTCCTTGGCACGTATGTATAGGCACGCAATATTCTCTCTCCGCCCTGTTCATTCGTCCGTAGTGTCATTACACCTTCGGGTTAAGGAGATACTTTGTCAACCAACCTGAACTTATTGATGGGCACCGCCGCCACCATCGGCGTCATGCACACCTTATTGGGGCCGGATCACTATCTGCCGTTTGTGGCGATGGCCAAGGCGCGGGATTGGTCGAAAACGCGGACGGTCACAATTACGGTTCTCTGCGGAGCGGGGCATGTGTTTGGCTCCGTTGTGATTGGCATGCTCGGCGTGGCGTTGGGCTGGGCGGTCGGGTCGATGGAGGTTTTCGAAGCCCTCCGGGGCGAACTGGCTGCCTGGGCTCTGATTGGCTTCGGGCTGGCGTACGGGACCTGGGGTGTGTGGCGGGCGATCAAACGCCGACCGCACACGCATCGCCATGTCCACGCCGATGGAACTGTTCACTCACATCCTCATTCGCATGAGGACAATCATGCCCATGTCCACGATCAAGAGGATCGCACCAACATTACACCCTGGATTCTCTTCACGATCTTCGTTCTGGGTCCCTGCGAACCATTGATCCCGCTATTGATGATCCCGGCGGCCGAGCACAGTTGGTGGGGGCTTTTGATGGTGGCGGGCGTGTTTGGCATCGCCACGATCGTTACCATGACCACAATGGCCCTGGCCCTCATCTGGGGGTTGGATTTCATCCCATTCCGCGGCCTCGAACGCTGGAGTCATGCGTTGGCGGGGTTGGCAATCTTCCTGTCAGGTGCGGCGATCCGGTGGCTGGGGTTGTAGGGAAGTAACCTGAATAGAATCACGTGGCTCGCCCCTTTCGAACTGTGACGAGTGTCTGAGGATCTGAAATGAGATCGCCGCGTTTGATGGCGGTTTTCAGTGCGGTCTCAATATCTTCGCGGACCCTCTTCCCAAGTTTTCTGTGTCCGAGCTTTATTGACGTCTGTTTGAGAATGAACTCAATTTTGCGATTCCCCTCCTCAGACACTACCGAAACCAGGGTACGAATTATCTCTTCCTGAGAATGGTCTCCGTGCGCGATTGATCCTCCTTTGGCTCAGTCAGTTGAGAAAAGTTTCGGTTTTCTATCCCACGTTCACCGGCACCAGCGTCATTGTGTCATTCCCGAAGATGTCAATCACCTTAACTGCAACAACATAGCGGCCGGGCTTGGGGTATGTGTGCCAGGCAGTGCTCAGTTCGAGGTTCCGGTCTTTGCGGGTGCGGAAGCTCTGCCACTCGTTCTCAAAGATGTAGGCCCCGGTCCAGCGGTCTTCGAATTCAATCAGGCCGTCATCGGCGGTGACGACTCCCGGTAAGTCACCCGTCTTGCCGAAGGCCTTCGGCGCCTTGATGATCTCCTTGCGGCTTTCGTAGTTGAAGTCGACGGCCCAGTAATCCACCCAATCGGTCCAATGTTTGGTCAGGGTCTCACGGGTTATCACACCCTGCTTATCTTTGCTCACCTTGACCAAATGACCCTGATCACAGACGACTTCGCTTTTGCCTTCTTTCAGTTCGGCGGCGATGGAGTCCAGAACGCCCTGCGAGTAGTAAACCGAGAAATCGGTCAATTCGATGGAGACTCGCAGCTTGTCGGCCTTGTCATAGCGGGGCGTGGCTTCAATGTAGCTGACATCGAAGAACCGCACCTGACCCTTCTCGACGGCTCGTTTTTCAAAGACCTCTGGTGGGATGATCTTCGGTGCAAGGTCGATTCCCTTTTGCTTGGCTTCGTCAAGTGATGCGGGAAAAAGGCCCATCTCAAATTCAAAGGCCAGAATGTCGGCCCGCGTCACTTGTCGTTTGCGGCATTCCAGAATTACCTCTTCAACAAAGAGCCGTCCGACGGGGAGATTGATCGGTCCAACGACAACGAGCCGCCCGGCCAATTTGCCATGAAAGAAAGCATCATTTTCCAGTGGCTGTGCCCGATACGCTTTCAAGATTAACTCGCGGTACTCCTGCTCTTTGCGCGCGAGGGCCTCGGTTTTCCGTTTGCCGGTGAGCCGCGAGTCGATGTTGAGATACGCCTGACGCTCATAGCGGCCCAGATTGAGCACTTCAAATGCGTGAAACGGTTTGCCTTCGGCTTTGAGTTCGCGCTGGACCTGGATCAAGCGCTTGCGGGTGGTATGGATGGCGAACTTGCCGAGATCGGTGGCGATCCATTTGCGGCCGAGTTTCTCGGCGACGGCGGCAGTGGTTCCACTTCCGCAAAAGAAGTCTGCAACCAAATCTCCGTCACGGCTACCCATGGAAACGATTCGTTCTAGAAGAGCTTCAGGCTTCTGTGTTCTATAGCCAGTTGCTTCGCGAGATCCGCCAGCCAGATACGCAATGTCGTTCCAGTTGTCACTGAGCGGAACCCCCGGCATCTCATCGAGAAACATAATTCTACATCTCTTGATAGGTTTGCCCCCCTTTCCCAACTTAATGCGACCGTGACTGTTTGGAACCTCTGTTTGTGGTGCATTCC
Source organism: uncultured Ignavibacteria bacterium (assembly GCA_964440935.1). Classification (GTDB taxonomy): domain Bacteria; phylum Zixibacteria; class MSB-5A5; order WJJR01; family WJJR01; genus WJJR01. The sequence goes on from CAYTTY010000006.1 coordinate 11,935, forward strand.
ACAGTTCTTCCATCTTTTCGGGAGAGGTTCTCCAACGCGCGAGTGTTCCGTGGAAGTCGTACGCCTTCATGGACCCGCGAGGATCGAGCATGTTTTCACACTTGTACAGTCGGCCTGACGGTAGCTGCCGCCACTCTGCTCCAAGATACTCATGACTATAGGGGTTAAAGATAGGGTTGAGTAAAGACATCGGCGATCGTGAATAATAGAGAATCGAGTCTTTAACTCGACCCAATTGTCCTGTCGCATCGTTGTGCGACGCAGCTCGAACCCAAGTGATTTCATTTCTGAAGTTTTTTCTGCCAAATACTTCATCCATTGCCAAACGAATAGTACTGTTAGTTCGCCAATCGCAGTGGACGTAGATACTTCCGTCTTGGGCTAAAGCATCTCGCATCAGGATCAGTCGCTCGTAGATCATCGCAATAAACGAATCAGCACCACGCCCCCAAGTATCCCGATAGGCAATCTGCTCAAGCAAATTCGGTTCTTTGTGGAACGTCTCACCGCCTATTTCGATGTCCATTGAGAAGTCGGCGCCCACATCGAACGGCGGGTCGATGTAGATGAGTTTGAGTCCACCCGCGTCTTCGATTTGTTGCCGGAGCGCGCCGGACTTCAGAGAAGATAGAATCAGTTTGTTGTCGCCCCAGATCAGTTTGTTTGTCCAGCCCTTGGCCTGCTGACCGTGCATTGCCAACGCGAGTTCTTGGTCTTCTTTCTTTTCACGCCGGGGTTCATCGATGTGTTCGATTGTTTGAAACGGTAAGACGGTCGTGCAAACGTCGCGTGTCTTTCCCGCCCATACCAGTTCGACTTCGCGTTTGTCTTCGAACAGCACGAACCGGTACTTCTCGGGGATGTATTGTCCCTCGCGGATACGTTCGGTCAGGTCGCGCTTTTCGGCGTCGGTGAGTTCGTAGTTGGGGTTGCCGTTCTTTTTCATTGCGTTGCACGTCCTATGGTCGTTTGCGGCGGGCGTTCGTGCGGGCACGGTAGAGCCGCTCGGTGAAGCCGCCGTCTTTCAGGAATGCCTGTTCGAGCTGGCGGAGCTGCTGGTCGAGCAGGTAGTTGGTTTGGTGGATCAGGCAAATGACTGTGTTGGCGGCAATCTCGGGCGGGGATGTCTCGATATAGGGCTGATAGGTCTGATAGGACCTATTCTTGGCGTAGGCGAGGCGGCGGATGGTCTGGGCTTTGGGGTGTTCTTTAGGCCAGAGTGCGTGGCCGCGCTGGCGGAGGAAATCTTGATAGTCGAGGAGCAGTTCTTCGAGGCTGGCCCGGGCCACGCCGACGAGCTTGAGTTCCATCTTCTTGGATGTACCCGATGCCTGGCTGCCTTCGGCGATATTCTGTCGTCCGCTGCGGGCGGCTTGCACCATCTGGTCGTGGGTGCGCGAGCGGCGATCAATGAAGCGATCACAGAATCGCACCGTCGCATCATATACCAACTCCGCGTGCTGAAATGACTTGAGAGTCTTGTAGCCGCCGTGTGGTGGGATGAGGTCGGTCATGAGAATAGGTCTTATAGGTCAGATGGGTCCAATTGGCGCCTGATACTCCGTGAAGCTGGCTGCAAGGCCGGCGAATGAAGCTGGTTTGTGTTGATCAAAGCCGGCTTGATCGACATAGACAAAGCGATAGGTCGCCTCGCCATCGGCTGCCGTGGCATCGTCACACCACTCACGCAGTCGCGCCATCTTTTGCGGGAGATCGAGTTCCTCTCGCCCTTTGGTTTCCACGATCCAGATCGTGCCGTCGGTTGTCCGGACGATGAAATCAGGCGTGTACGTGGACAAATCGCCATCGGCCTTCACGTAATCGATCCGAAATCCAACGGCAAAGTAGTTCTTCGCGAATGCAGCAACATCCTCGGCATCGTGAAGGAATCGAGCAAAGGTCAACTCGAAGCCCCCGGACTGTGCTTCACCGACGATGCGATTGAAGATGCACTTTTCAGATTCGAGAAAGGGCCGGTATTCCGTTGTAAAAGGCCGGGTATGGCTTAGACGAATGCGGTCCTCGACGTGAGTGGTCCCGGTATCTTGAATGGTCAGCGCATTGATGGCCTTCTTGAAGCTGTCGAAGAGCAATTTACCGGCTTCGGGCTCGGACAGGTTGCGCAAAACTACCGGGTCCTCCAGCTCTACCGGTGCCGGACTGAACAGATGCTCTCGTGTGAACTCTTTGACTTTGCCATAGAGGACATCATATCCCCCAACAAGCCGGAGTTCTTTAAGAAGCTGGCGAGAGAAGAAAGCGATCACGGATCGATAGTCTGCCGGTCCGGAAGTATCGATTGTAATTGTATGGTCGATCCCTGAGTCCAGCATTCGTTTGAAGACAATTTCCCGCGTCTCTTCGGGTGTAAACGATTTTAGCGGAAGCTTCTTGTTCCCCAAGTTCGCTGGGTCCAACTCGTCGAGTTCCTTAAACTCGCGGTAGAAGCGGCGCGTTAACTTGGGAATGGCAATGTCGAGTTGCTCCACATTCTTCTTTTTGTTCTCCTGGTCGACTTCCACGACGAGTGAATCACGTCCAGTCCAACCGGCTCCCATTGGTCGATATTCAAGGGTCACGCCTTCGCTCTGAATAGACTCGACAAAATCCATGAACGCCGGTGTGCCCATCACGGAGATTGTCTCCCGTCCATTGGCGCCGAAGTACATGGGGCGCAGCCCGCGCCCGAGAGTTTGCTCCGGTAAGATGTTCGATTTCGACGAATACGGTCGTAGCCCGACAATGGTCGTCACGTTACGAACATCCCAACCTTCTTTGAGCATCATGACCGAGACAATCGCCTTGTACGGGGAGGTCCAATCGTCGATTTTGCGGGCCGCCTCGCGCAGCCGCTCGAGTTCATCACGCGCCTTGCCAGATGCGGCCTCGCTGATTTCGCCGTTCTTCTTGGTATGAATGACCAAGACGCTGTCTTGCAGCTCCGGGCAGATCTTCGCAAGGTAGTCTCCAACCTCATCGCAGTTGCGGGTATCGTCAACCATGACAAACAACACAGCTTTTTTGCCCAGCTTTTCATGGTCGGCGTAGCTCTTCCGCCACTCTTCAATGCCGAGGTTCAGGTAGTCCGTGTATTTCTCTGTGAAAATCGCGCTGGCTTGTTCATGCAGTTTCGCCCTGCTGGCCGCGTCTGGGAGCACCGGATGTTTGACGACATTCTGATGGATCGCTTCGACAAGGGGATAGTCTGACACTGTCTGAACAAATATCGCGCCATTATCGTGACGTGGCGTTGCGGTCACATCGACTTGCAGGGACAGGCGAGTGTCCTTCTGCAGCATGCGGTGGTGGATGTCTTGAATCGATTTAAACCAGGCCATCCGTGGATTGTGGATGTGATGGGCTTCATCATTGAATACAACGAGTTCATCGACTTCCCGGATGATCTCCCCGAGATCGACTTTGCTGTCTGTGGTCTTTCCACTTGGTTTTGGCCCGAATGGGCCCAAAAAGTAATCCCGAAGATCATCATCTTCCAAAGACGGTTCGGGAATATCCTGCAAATACACGCGATGGATGTTGGTGAGAAAGAGATTTCCCGTGTCGCGCATGGCGCGCACTTCGTCCTGCAAATGGACGGTCAGGTGGAAGTCGTCCTGCCAGTTCTGTCCTTCAAAACCGTTTTCGGGTCGGATCGGATCATCGTAGAAAATCTTCAATCCATCAAAGTCAGTACGCAAACGGTCGAGCACGATGATGTTTGGCGCGATGAGGAGGAAGTTGCGCGACAATGGAGAATCCGGCTCATAGAGTTTGTGGTAGTAACTCCAGGCCATTAAAAGGGAGATGATTTTGGTCTTACCTGCACCGGTTGCCATCTTCAGGACATAGCGTGGCCAATCCTCATGAAACATCCCCGTTGAGACATCACCAGAGGAGTCGAAGCGCATCATGTCGTACTTGTCACGGGCTTGCTTGACCTCGAACAGCCAGATGACGCTCTCAACTGCCTCACGCTGGGCGAAGTAGTACCGGAACTGCGCAAGTTTCCCGTCTGCGTTCTCTTTGGCATGCTCCTTCTCAAACCACCACTTCATGAGGGAGGTGGACGTGGCCGAAGCCCCGCTGTAGCCATTCTTGCGCCACGAGTGCACTTCGGCGCGGATTTTTGCCACAAGGGGTGGGATCAGTCGGTCATAAGTAGTCTCTCGCAATGCCTCGTCGGCTGGGAACCAACGATGCCGAGGATCCAGTGGATCGTGCGGAGAGGCAGGGAATTCGGTGTGAAGCGCCATAGGTATGCCTGTTCTACATGATTTCTAAGCCCTTGCAATCAATCGATTATAGACGTTTGGCGCAAAGAATGCAATCAGGTGAGTATTCCTCGGCGCTACAGTGTAGACTCGCCTTGAAGGGTTCGGCGCTCCCAGGACGGGACTCCCGGGAGGATACTTCCGATTGGGGATCCCCCCGTATCCTTGCCATCCTCCGCCACAAACCGTTTGAAAATTGGGGCGATTGACGCTATCGTGCCGATTCGTTTCGCCGGCGCAGAGGGCTGCGTGACGGGCGGATCAAGTTGAGTCAAACGGAGTTGCCCCATTATGGCTGAAAAGAGTCTGAAGCCCGAAGATATCAACATTATTCTTGCCACCGATTGCGGTTCGACAACCACCAAGGCTATCCTCATTGAAAGACGCGAGGGCGAGTACCGTCTGATTGTGCGCGGTGAGGCCCCAACGACTGTGGAGGCACCCTTTGAGGATGTGACCATGGGGGTACTCAACGCGGTCGGCGAGGTTGAGGAGTTGTCGGGTCGCAAGCTGATCGACGACGAAGGCCGCATTATCACACCATCGAACGGCGATGTCGGCACCGATATTTACATTTCAACATCATCGGCGGGCGGCGGTTTACAGATGATGGTGGCAGGCGTGGTGCGTTCGATGACGGCCGAATCGGCCGAGCGCGCGGCATTGGGCGCCGGGTCGATCGTGATGGACGTGATCGCGTCGAACGACAGGCGCCAGCCCCACGAGCAGATCGAGCGCATTCGCCGGCTGCGCCCGGATATGATTCTGCTGTCCGGCGGTATTGATGGCGGCACAACGACCCACGTGGTCGAGATCGCCGAGTTGATTTCTGCGGCCGATCCGAAGCCGCGACTTGGTTCGGGATATAAACTCCCCGTCATTTTCGCGGGCAATAAGGATGCGACCGGTGCGGTGAAGGAAACGCTCGCAGAAAAGACCGACCTCGAAGTCGTCGACAACCTGCGTCCGGTCCTCGAGCGCGAAAACTTGATGCCAGCCCGTGAGAAAATTCATGACTTGTTCATGGAGCACGTGATGGCGCAGGCGCCGGGGTACAAAAAGCTGATGTCGTGGTGCGATGCGCCGATCATGCCGACACCGGGGGCGGTCGGGTCCATCATTAAAAGGGTTTCCGAAATCGAGAAGATGGAGGTGGTCGGCGTCGATATCGGCGGAGCGACCACCGACGTATTCAGCGTCTTTCAGGACACCTTCAATCGGACGGTGTCGGCCAATTTGGGGATGTCGTACTCGGTGTCGAATGTATTCGCCGAGTCCGGGCTGGATAACGTGATGCGCTGGGTGCCGTTCCACATGGATGAGCGGGATCTGCGTAACCGTGTGAAAAACAAGATGATCCGTCCGACGACAATCCCGCAGCTCATGGAGGAGCTGATTTTTGAGCAGGCTATCGCTAAGGAAGCCTTGCGGTTAGCGTTTGTGCAGCACAAGTCGTTCGCGACTGTGCTCAAAGGGATCCAGCAGCAGCGGACCATCGCCGATGCGTTTGATCAATCGGAGTCCGGCAAGACGATTGTTAACATGATGTCTCTGGACATGCTAATTGGTTCTGGTGGAGTGCTTTCACATGCTCCCAGGCGGCAGCAGGCGGCGTTGATGTTAGTCGATGCGTTTTTGCCGGAGGGGATTACTCGTCTGGCGGTGGACTCGATCTTCATGATGCCGCAGTTGGGGGTTTTGGCCGAGGTTCATGCCCAAGCTGCAACCGAGGTATTCACGAAGGACTGCCTCATTCATTTGGGTACCTGTGTGGCGCCGGCGGGCGAGACAAAGGCGACCAAGGGCGAGATCATGAGTTACCGGATCGAGCTGCCCGATGGCAAGGTCGAAGAGGGCTCTCTCGAATTCGGGCAGATGAAACTGATCCCGCTGGGAATCGATGAAGACAAGAGCCTGCCACACCAAGCCAAGGCGGTCTTCGATCCGGCGCGACATCTCGATGTCGGCGCTGGCAGAGGCAATAAGTGGGCGGGCCATATCTCTGGCGGCGTAGTCGGGGTGATCCTCGACGGGCGCGGGCGGCCGTTCCAAGTGCCCACCGATGATAAGGAACGAGTGGCGAAGCTCGAAGAGTGGATGGCGGAGTTGGATATTTATCCCGTGGATGCGTTGAAGCGGGAGTAGTGAATTTAGGTCGTATAGGTCCTATGCGACCGATAGACAGGAATAGGTAATGGCCCACGCATATACCCCCGGATTGAAAGTCACCGACCAGATTTGGGTCGAAAAGGAACGCATTCTGCCTTTGAAGGGCGACGTGCTGGTGAGCAAAGGCGCGGAAGTAAAGCCGGATACGGTGGTGGCGCAGACGCATCTGCCCGGCCCGGTCGAACCGGTTAATGTCGCCAATATCCTCGGATTGCCGCCGGAGGATATCGAAGAGTGCATGCTCAAGAAAGAAGGCGATCCGGTCAAAGAGGGTGAGGTGATCGGGCGCTCGACGTCGTTTTTCGGCCTCTTTAAGTCGGAATGCAAATCGAAGATTACCGGCACCGTCGAGAATATCTCGCATGTCACCGGCCAAGTGCTGCTGCGCGGTGAGCCGCTTCCGGTGCAGGTGAAGGCCTACATCAAGGGCGAGGTCACTGAAATCCATCCCGAAGAGGGTGTGACGGTGGCGTGTATTGGGGCGTTCGTGCAGGGGATTTTCGGGATCGGTGGCGAGACGCACGGCGAGATTAAGGTCGTCTGCGCCGATAACACCGAAGTCTTGGACGACAAGAAGTTCACCGATGACTGCAAAGGCAAAGTTGTAATCGGCGGCTCGCGGGTGACAGCAGATGCATTAAAGCGGGCCATCGAGGTCGGCGCGGCCGGTGTCGTGGCCGGAGGATTCGATGATCGCGATTTGCGCGATTTCCTTGGTAAAGACTTGGGTGTGGCGATTACCGGATCCGAAGAGCTCGGTGTAACCCTGGTGGTCACCGAGGGCTTTGGCGAAATCGCCATGGCCGATAAGACATTCCAGTTGCTGAAACGCTACGAAGGCAAGCTGGCTTGCATCAATGGCGCCACGCAAATTCGCGCGGGCGTGATCCGTCCCGAAGTGGTGATCCCGAAGGCGGGCGCGGCGATGCGTGATAATGTGCCGGAGAGCGAAATTGGGGGATTGGCGGTCGGATCACCGGTCCGCATCATCCGTGAGCCCCGTTTCGGCGAACTGGGAACAGTGACCGACCTCCCCGCGCCGCTGCAGACGCTCGAGTCCGAGTCACGGGCGCGTGTCCTGCAAGTCGAGTTCAGCGACGGGCAGAAGTCGATTGTCCCGCGTGCGAATGTGGAGATGATCGAGGAGGTGTAGTGATTGCGTATCGGCGTTTGGCTATGCCGGTCATAGACATAGCACTTGACAGTCCGCCGGTTGACCAATACGTTCGATGTGCTAATGGCCCCATCCCCGAGGGGTTGGCGCCCACAGTGGCGTAGAGACGGACCACGAGCATCAGACGCGTTCATTTGCGTAGCACGACGATCATACCGGCGGCCCGACCGTCACCACGCCTCGCTTCAGCCTGCCTATCCGGCCTGACGGCTCTCCTCATTCTTATCGCATTGGGTGCGACCTCGGTTGTGGCGCAGGCGCCGCCGGATACCGCGAACCAGGCGCCGTCGATCACCATCGCGCAGACACCTCCCCCCGCCCCGGCGACCGACGTTAAGGCGTACGACAATCCCAACGATGCCGGCGGGGCGATTCATATTGAATGGACCAAATCGGCTGATGACGGCGGCGGGCTGGAGAATGTGGCTCAATACGCTATCCTGCGCGGGCCCAGTCCCAGCGGGCCGTTTGACACGGTCGGCACGAATACCCCCGGAACGACCGAATTCACAGACGGCGATGTGAAGGACGGTGTGACCTACTATTATGCGATCTCAACCGGGTCGACAGTGGCGTCGCCGGACGGGACGATGCGGACCGTCTGGACCCAGTCGGACCCGTCGGTGGCCGTGCAATCATCGGCGCAGTGGTTCCACACCGGACGGCTCAATTCACTGATCGCCGTCATTCTGCTGACCACGTCGATTCTCCTCTTCATCAATCGCGCCAAGACCGGCGGAAAGCTGTTTATCCGCAAAATCGCCGGACTCGAAGCGATCGATGAAGCGGTGGGACGCGCGACGGAGATGGGCCGCAAGATCTTCTTCATCCCGGGGATCGAGGATATGAACAATGTCCAGACGATTGCCGGGGTGACGCTGCTCGGCCGGGTGTCGAAGATGGCGGCGCAGTACGAGGCCCAGATCGATGTGCCGGTTCGGCGTTCGCTGGTGATGGTGGCGGCGCGGGAAACGATGAAGGAAGCGTATCTCGACGCCGGTCGTCCGGATGCCTTCAACGAAGACACGGTTCATTATCTGACCGACGATCAGTTCGGTTATGCCGCCGGCGTCGACGGGATGTTTGTCCGTCAGAAGCCGGCGACGATTTTCTATATGGGCGCCTTTTACGCCGAATCGCTGATTATGGCGGAGACCGGGAATTCGATTGGTGCGATTCAGATCGCGGGGACCGCCATGCCGGCGCAGTTGCCGTTCTTTGTGGCAGCGTGCGACTTCACGCTGATCGGCGAAGAGTTGTTTGCGGCGTCGGCGTATCTCTCGAAAGAGCCGCGCCAGCTTGGATCGTTGAAGGGCCAGGACGTCGGCAAGTTCTTCATTCTGATATTCGCGATTTTGGGAATCATCCTGGCCACGTTCGGGCTCTATGATCTGTCCACCTGGTTCATCGTTCGGTAGCAACAGCGACGCTTAGTTTATTATGAAACGCGAGATCCCACTGATCATCACTGCCGTCATCGGCATTGTTTTCATTATCCAGTTTTTCATTCCGCATGAGCCGTTTCATTCGCTCTCGGATATTTTCTCCGACTGGTTTTCGATCATTCAGGCGTGCGCGATCTGGCTCGGCGCATTGAACCTGGTCAAGCTGTCGCTCGACAAGATCGGCAAGCAGGGGATGATCGCGGTCGGATCGGCGGTGTCCCTCGCGTTGCTTGTTGCGATTTTCTATGCCCCGGGGTTTTTGGCGGGACGCCTGCCATTGATTCTGTTTCTGTTGGCGTTTCTGCTGATGTTCGCCGGGCAGTACTCACGCTCGCGGGTGAGAGAGGAGTGGTTCCTCTCGGTCTCGACGGTGGTTTCGTTCGTCATCATTATTATTGCAGGCTTCGCGTTCTCGGGTGGACGTCAGTTCCTCGAACCGGGAACGCGGTTTGATTATGTGTATCAATATGTGTATTCACCGCTGTCGGCGACGATGTTCGCGATGCTGGCATTCTTCGTCGCGTCAGCGTCGTACCGTGCCTTCCGCGCCCGCAACAAAGAAGCGACGATGCTGCTGTTAGCGGCGTTCTTTGTGATGCTGGGGCGCGTACCGTTGGGCGATTTGATGACATCATTCATGCCCGAAGGGGCGCGCTTGTCGAGTTTGGCCGACTGGGTGATGAACTTCCCCAATGCAGCCGGCCAGCGGGCGATCATGATCGGTATTGCGCTCGGTGTGGTATCGACGTCGCTGCGCATTATTCTGGGGATTGAGCGATCGCACCTCGGCGGCGAATCCTAGGCCTGAGCAGTGGAGCATTGTTGTGCCAATCGGTGAGACAAAAAACTTCTGGGTATCGCTGATGGCGATTGACCGCCGCGTGATTTTCCTCGCGGTGGCCATCGCAGTCTCGTTGCCGTTGTTTTTGAATATCTCCCAGACGATCTATGTCTCACCTGAGGTGACCGACCTTTATGATTCACTGGAGCAGCTCCAGTCCGGATCGAAGGTCCTGATCTCGTTTGACTATGATCCACCGTCGGCACCCGAATTGCAACCGATGGCCGTGACGGTCATTGAGTACTGCCTTCGTAACGATCTCAAAATGATCCTGATGGGCCTGTGGCCGCAGGGGCCGCAGCAAGCGAACCAGGCGTTGGAGACAGTGGTCGGCGAGCCGCCCGCGGAGACGTTTACCTATAAGGGAAGGACCTATGTGTACGGTGAAGACTGGGTGAATCTCGGTTTTCAGGAGGGTCGAGAATTTGTGATCCAGCGCATGGGCTCCTCAATTGCGGCCGCCTTCCCACGCGATTATGCCGGCACGCCCGTCAGAGAACTGCCGCTGATGCGGGGGGTATCGAATTTCAACAACATCGACTATGTGTTTAATCTCTCCGCCGGGACACCGGGAACGGTGGAATGGGTGCAGTTGGCGGGCGATCGGTTTCACGCGACCATTGGCGCGGCCAACACCGCGGTCCAGGCGCCTATGATTTACCCGTACTACCGGGCCGGGCAATTGACCGGGATCCTCGGTGGAATGAAAGGTGCGGCGGAGTTCGAAGCGGTTGTCGGTGTGGTGGGCAAAGGCACCAAGTTCATGCTGTCGCAGTCATTTGCCCACGCGATCGTGATTCTGTTCATCATCATCGGAAACGTCGCTTTCTTTGCCAGCGGCCGGAAGCGGCGGTTTTAAGCAGTCTGAATTGATATGAATCTGCGTCCCTCAACGATCATCATCCTCGTGGTTTCGGCCATTCTGTTTGTGGTGTCGGCGAACAGCTATGGATTCGCATTGACGCTGGCGGCGTTTTTCACGCTCGGTATCTTTTCGTTCCTTTACAAAGACAACCCGATGTACAAGTTCTGCGAAGCCGTCTTTGTCGGGATTTCGGCTGGGTACTGGTTTGTCTCGCTGTACTACCAGAATCTTTTGGCGAAGCTGATTGATCCATTGGTTGCCGATCCGGTCGGGTCCGGCGCAATCTCCTATTATGTCGTGGCGATTCTGGGCCTGATGATGCTGATGCGTTTGGTGCCCAGCATCGGCTGGATTTCGCGCTGGCCGCTGTCGGTGATTGTCGGTGCCACTGCGGGGTTGTGGTTTATCACCTATCTGCAGTCGAATGCGATGCTGCAATTGCAAAACACGATCATGCCGATTCAGGAATATGCAGCCGATGGGTCGCTGAATTGGTATCAGTCAATCGGCAACCTGACGGTGATGGTTGGGACGATCACCGGCGTGATTTACTTCTTCTTTTCCAAAGAGCATAAGGGTGCGTTTGGAACGGCGGCCAAGGTGGGCATCTGGTTTCTGATGATCACGTTCGGTGCATCGTTCGGATACACGGTCATGAGTCGTATGTCGCTGTTGATCGGCCGCATGGACTTTCTGTTCGGGGACTGGCTCCAATTAATCCTGTAGCGCAGCCTGTGGTCTGTGCTATATTCGCGCAATGAACCGCTCGCTTATTCGTTCGATTCTCCTCCTCCTGGCCGTCATGGCTTGGGCGGTTCTTGCTGTTTCTGTATTTGCACAAGACGATACCGCGCAGGCCACACCGGCCGATACGCTGCGGGAGACAGCTCCCGCCATCGAAGGGTCGGCACCGGTTACGAATGTGCGCGCCGAGGATACGCCCGGCGATGAGGGCGGTTCGATCACGGTCTTCTGGGAGCCGTCGGCGGATGATACCGGCATCGACACCGAGGGTATAACTGTCATCGGGTATGAGATCCGTCGGACCATAGATCCCGACAATGTGCCATTCCATTCGACGGGATTTGCTGCGCCCGGTTCGGAACGGTTCGAAGATGCGACAACATCGGATGATTCGACCTACTACTACGTTGTGGTGACCGCCTCGCGGGAGGGTGGCCGCGCCGAATCTGACGTTATTGGGCCGGTGCAGTCGAGTGCGCAGTGGTTCAATACGAATCGGACAAATGTCTTCGTTATCGGGCTTATCATTTCCGCAGCGATTCTCTATTTCATTGCCTCGGCGCGTAAGGGTAAGAAGCTTTTCATCCGGCGCATTGCCGGTTTGGAGGCGGTACATGATGCGATCGGCCGCGCGACCGAAATGGGTCGGCCGATTCTGTACATTCCCGGCATTCAGGATATGGACGACGTCCAGACTGTTGCCGGTGTGACCATATTGGGATATGTCGCGCGCACGATTGCCGAGTACGACACCAGGATAGACGTGCCGACGTCGCGGTCGATTGTAATGTCGACCGCACGCGAAACGATCAAGGCCGCGTACATCGCTGTGGGCCGGCCCGATGCGTACTCCGATGACGCCGTGCATTATGTCACGGACGAGCAGTTTGGTTATGTGGCGGCGGTCGATGGTATCATGGTGCGCGACAGGCCGGCAACGTGTTTCTACATGGGTGCATTCTTCGCCGAATCGCTGATTATGGCCGAAACCGGCAATTCGATCGGCGCGATTCAGATTGCCGGGACGGCGATGCCGGCGCAGTTGCCGTTCTTTGTGGCCGCGTGCGACTACACGCTGATCGGTGAAGAGCTGTTCGCCGCGTCGGCCTATCTTTCGAATGAACCGAAGCAGTTGGGATCATTGAAGGGTCAGGACGTCGGCAAGCTGGTCGCGATGCTGGCGATCCTGGCTGGTGTCGGACTGTTCACCCTTGCGCAATTGACGGGCGCCGAATCGATCAACAACGCCGCCCAGTGGTTACAGGATCAGTTCCTGTTGAACTAGTCTCATGAGACGTCAAGTACCATTAATCATCACGTTTATTGTCGGCGCCGTTCTGATCATTGCGGCGTTCATCCCGCATTATCCGTTCGGGCGTCTTGGCGAGAATTTCTCTCTCTACTTTGACATCATTGCGGTCTTCGCCTTTATCCTGGGCGGTGGGAACTTGATCCGCATCCACGGTGGCAAGTTCACGCGCGGGATCAAGTTGTCGATCGCCGCAGCGAAGAAGACCGGCGGTTTCTGGCCGCTGACCTTTTTGATCGAGTTCCCCTTCCTGGCGTTTGGAGGACTGGAAGACAAACGTGGGAAGGATTGGTTCTTCTCGTTTATTACGCTCGCCGGGTTTGTGGCGATGCTGTATGTGGGATTGTTCAAGATCGGCAACCCGGATGGTTGGAGCGGGAATGTCACGCATCCGTTGTCGACCTTCCAGCAGTTCTACATTTATATGTTCAATCCGTTGCAGGCGACGATGTATGCATTGCTGGCGTTTTTTGTCGCGTCGGCATCGTATCGCGCTTTCCGGGCAAAGAACCCGGAGGCGACGATTCTGCTGGCGACCGCGTTTATCATTCTGTTGGGACGGACGCCCGCCGGCGCTTATGCGACCGGCTGGATGCCCGAAAGCCTGTCGTTTCTCCATGTCCCGAATTTGGCGAACTGGATTATGGCCGTGCCCAATCTGGCCGGGCAGCGTGCCATTCTGATCGGGATTGCACTCGGTGTGATTGCGATGTCGCTGCGGGTGATTTTGGGTGTTGAACGGACGTATCTCGGATCGGATCGCGAGTAGGAAGTAGGACCACGGATGCCTAACGGAACACCACAGACGTTTTTCGAGAAGGTGCAGGCGCTCGACCGCCGCGTGGTGTTCTTGTTCATTGCGCTCGCCGTTGCAATCCCGCTGTTGTTCCACGTTGTCTTCCCGGAACAGGTCTCCCCGATTGTTGGGTCGATCTTTGAGCGTGTTGATAATCTGCCCGAGGGATCGAAGGTTCTGCTGTCGTTTGACTACTCACCATCGACCGTTCCGGAAATCCAGCCGATGGTCGATGCTACCATACGTCACGCGGCGACGAAGAATCTCGACATTTACATCATGGCCTTATGGCCGACGGGCCAAAATATTGCGGACGAAACGATTCATCGCATTCTGACACCGGAATTCCCGGACTACCAATATGGCGTAGACTATGTCAACATCGGTTACAAATCGGGGAATCAGGGATTGATCAATGTGATCCTGACCGATTTGAAGAAGATGTACACGACCGATGTGCGCGGGACGGCGATTGATTCGATTCCGATGATGGCGTCGATTCGCAATTTGCGGAATTTCGATATGATCCTTGCTTTTGGCGGTGGATTTCCCGGGGTGAAGGAATGGGTGTTGTTTGCCGGTGATCCGGGCAATGTCCCAGTGGCCGGTGGGGTCACCGCCGTGTCGGCGCCGCTGCTGTACCCGTACTATCCGTCGCAGCTGCTGGGATTGATGGGTGGAATCAAGGGCGCGGCCGAATACGAAGCCGAACTGATGCGACGCTATCCGCAATTTTCCGAGTCCACCACGCCGGGGCTCGATATGATGGGGCCACAGGCGGTGGCGCATATTGTGATCATGCTGTTCATCATTGTGGGCAATGTGGCCTACTTCGCCACGCGCAAGAAGACGACGATGGATCGGGGAGCGTAAGCCGTGGAACGTCGGGCTATATGGTATTTGCTCGGTTTCGTGGCCGTCGTGCTCGCGTTCATCGTGTCGACGACGCTGAAGGGATTCTACATCACCCTGGGCGCGTTCCTGACGCTGTCGATTCTGAGCTTCCTTTACAAAGACAACATCTTCTATAAGGCGGCGGAGCACCTGTTTGTCGGGGTGTCGGCGGGGTATTGGATGACAATGGGATTCTGGACGGTTTTGATTCCGAATCTCATTGGCAAGCTGCATCCGCCGATTGTGCGTCCGTTTGTCCCGGCGATTGCTGACCAGCCGGCCAACTATTTTTATCTGATCCCGGCCGTGTTGGGGATCATGCTTCTGTGGCGGCTGTCACCAAAGTGGCCGTGGATTTCGCGCTGGTCGCTGGCGTTTATTGTCGGAACGACCGCCGGTCTCAACTTCATCCGATACATGGCCTCCGACCTGTTGGGGCAGATCAATTCGTCGATGTTGCCGTTGGTGGTCTTCGAAAACGGCGGCATCGACACGCTGACCTCGATCTCGAATATTGTGATCTTCCTCGGGGTGTTTTGCGGGCTGATTTACTTCTTCTTTTCCAAGGAACACAAAGGGGCGTTCGGCGTCGGTTCGCGAGTCGGGATCTGGATTCTGATGATCACCTTCGGGGCCGGATTTGGCTATACGGTCATGGCGCGTATCTCGCTGTTGGTGGGGCGGTTCCAGTTTCTGCTGGGGGACTGGCTGGGGTTATTGGGGTAGGAGATCAAGGTCTCCGCGACTTTGGTACGAACCACCGGCAACGCCGACAGCCAAGGACGAAGACGACCCCGAGAACAGCGATAAGAAAAGACATGACCTGGGAGACGACTATTCTCTGATTGAGGACGTGCGCCGCAATCTCATGTTCCGGATAGTATCGAACAAGATCCAAACAGAATCGGATGACAGCGTACCCGATTAAGGCGTAGCCGGCCAATTGACCGTTCGCACGCTTACTCCTCTCTGCAAATAACAGACCCACAATCAGAACGAGCACGCCACAAGCCTCGAGTAGTTGTGCCGGGACGATACGTTGATTTGGAAATTCCACACCGGCGGGTGCCCCATAGCTTTGCTATGGGATCGTAATGGTCAGGGCATAGTATCGTTCAGAGAGCAGGACCTTGGCGCGACTTCGGCTGCGTTCCGCCATTGAATTGCACAGGCTCAGTATGATCGGTACGAAGGTCGGCAAGCTATTCCTTGGCCGATTGACGGCGGGTGGCCCGGACGTTCGTCCGGGTTTCAGAACGCTCCGGCATCCACTACACCCTTATCGCTTGAGAGTTAAATGTGTTTGCCTCAGAGAGGCGTCCTTTTGTATGGTCTGTGTGAAAGTGATTCGGTCATTCGTATTGAGACAGAGCTTTGAGACCCGGACGAACGTCCGGGCCACCCATCTTCACTGCACAGTTGTCAGGTGCACCCGGCGGCGGGAATGGAGTACCACCAAAGGCGACACTTGCCGCCGGAGGAAGGTTTCAATGCATTTGCAGGTGATCTCGCCGTTTCTTCATAGGGGCTGGCTAATCCTAAGCTCGGCCGTCCTCACCGGACATCCGAAATCGTCACTTTGGACCAAGATTACGGCGCGCTGCGTATGCCTCGTCGGGCTGATAGCTGCATCAGTGGCTGCGCCGAGTGCTGTGCATGCCGAATTCGTTTCATGTGACCTCACAATCGACACCTCCATCTACTTCTGTCGCGGCTGGCAGGACGATGTCGGCCCGAATGGGAAGCGCGTCCGGTTCATCGCTCGAATGATGGGTGACGAAGAAGGGGATGATTTCGGTCACCGTATCGTGTCGCTGGGGGATATCAACGATGACGGACGCGGTGATTTCATGGTATCGGTCCGAGAGCAGTGTGAGTGGCGGATCTACCTTGGCGATACGCTCATCAACAAAACCCCCTATCTGGTCTGGCCAAAGGGCGACACCACGTATGGATGTGGGGATAGATTCCCGGGCAATTTTGCCTCGATCCCTGACATTTCGGGCGATGGTGAGCCAGACCTGTTTCGTCTTCGACCCGGGTTACAGAGGCACTTCGAGATCTATCATGCCGGTTCTGCCTTTGACACGATTCCCGACTTCATTGTCAATGACACCGCCTTCATCAATATCGGAGCCAATGGGCATGCTGTCAGTGGGGGGCTGGATATCAATGGTGATGGTCAACCCGATTTCATCATTGGCGACCCAAGCTACATTCAAACATCTCCCAAAGAGTATGGACGCGCATATGTGTACTGGGCTGGTGATGCCCTGGACTCCATCCCTGATCTGGTGTTCACTGACACCTTCTGGGTGGGACAAGATAAGCCAATCTCCGTTGGAGGAGCCGTCGCCGTTGTCCCATCCCTCAATGGTGATCAGTATGCGAACATCGTCATTGGTAGGAACTCAATCAACTTAGCTGACAAAGATCCTTTAGGCAGAGTAGACATATTCTTGGGTGGTCCCGATGCTGACACTGTTCGAGACCTGCTCGTTCTCCCTCCTGATACAAGTTACCATCCAGTGGTCAAGAATCTACGAGCGGCCCTCTTTGGCGGAATCGTTAAAAACGTCGGTGACGTAAACCTCGACGGCTTGGACGACCTCCTCATCTCCGGATCGAGTGTTGTACCGGGCTACATCTACTGGGGCGGTCCCGACTTCGACACGACCGTCGACCTTGGATTAACCCAACCGTGGCCCGCCAACTACGGCATCGGCGATGCTGCATTCCGACTGGGAGATGTGAATGGTGATGGATACGCAGACTTCGGGACGGTAAAGGAGGGCGATCGGAGTCTGGGGTTTCGCGGGATCATCACCATTCACTATTCCGTACCTGACATCAACGGACAAGGCGACTGGTCGATATACGGCAATGATTGGTTTCTCTCCTATGGTCCGTTCGGCCAATCGACGACAAGTGTTGGAGATATCGACGGTGATGGATTCGACGATATCGCCACGGGGACTTGGACAAGTACGGTCCACGAAGAGAGCGAGGGGGCAGTCTACATCTTCGCCGGGTTCGACCCCGACATGAACACAGCCGTATTCGACGATGATACTGACGGCGTTCCCACCACGTATCACCTGATTCAATCGATTGTCCCGAACCCGTTCAACAGCAGCACCCGGATACACCTCTCCGAACACATCAGAACATGCAAGGTGGCCATTTACAACATCTTGGGCCAACGGATCAGACAATTGCATGATGGTCGAATGGTTGAATCCAATGAACTCGAATGGAATGGTCGTGATGATAGCGGTAACACGCTAAGCTCCGGAATCTACTTCGTTCGCGCTATCACAACGAACGACTCAGCAACCAAGAAAATTGTCTTGCTCAAATGATCCAATTCTGGAGGTGAGTCAGATGAAGATCCAGTGGGTGCCAGTCGCAGTTGTGCACGGGTGCCCCTCGTCAGGGTTCAATCTATTCACCTTGCAACAGGAGTCACGGTCTTCCTTGACCAAGTTGGGGTTGCCCGTTACGAGGCCGACTGACCGTGTGTGGTCGATCAAGGCAAGCCCTGGCGGGGATTCGGCTCCGCTCATCCCGAAGGTCGTCAGTGCCACCCGGCCGACGACCGCGATCTTAACCAACCCGTTGGTAATCTCCCGGTTATGGGGCCGTCGCTTGGGAGAATGAGCATCCTGCAATCATCCGCTCACATTGTCTGCTGTGGGCCGGTTCCGGTGCTTCCGGGGTAGGCCCGGGGGCGGAATCAGTAAAGTCATATTTTGCCCGTGACGATAAAAAAAATGAGGTCGTTGCGACCGGAGAAGCGTATTATTGTTGCGTTAGTGTAAGTTGAAACACCGGATCTGATCGAAGGAACACAGAACAACTCTCGTACCAAAACTCTCGAGAAACTGAATCCAAGAAAAGACCGGCCTGTTTCAAACGGCCAATGGGGGCCAACGGACTTGGGATGCCGATTCGTCCCAGAGCAACAAAGGAAGTGGAAAATGCCGGAAGGCACAGTCAAGTGGTTCAACGACAGCAAGGGTTTTGGCTTCATCTCGCAAGAGGGTGGCCAGGACGTGTTTGTGCACTACTCCGCCATCGAGTCGCAGGGCTTCAAGAGTCTTGCCGAAGGCGATCGTGTGTCGTTTGAAATCACCGACGGTCCGAAGGGACCACAGGCATCCAACGTGCAAAAGCTCTAACCCCCAGCGGTTGACTAGCACGGATTTGCCCGCCCTGCCCCGCGTGTTGCGGGGTGGGGTGTTTTTTTTGTTATTGATCAGTATCTGAGGGAGGTTTGGAGTTTTCGATGGCTTCCCATTCTCTGTGCGTCAAGGAGGTCCTGTGGTCTGCCGGTTGCCTTCTATAGCGATTGTCAGATTTCCTGTCCGATTGAGCAAGAGCGAATCTTGTTTCACATGGTATTTAGGTTTGGGTACCACGGGCCTAAAGGAGCGTGTTGAAATACCTGCTGACCATTATCATCTCAGACTGGGGAGGGCGAGGCTCCTGCCGAGCCGCGGTGTGGAACATGCCGTTGCGGCTCGCCGGGAGGCTCGCCCTCCCGAAGGCTCTGATTCTCGGCGGGTTTTGCAACACGCCCCTTTAGGCCCGTGGCACCCAAATACAAATGGAAAGCAATTCTGACAATCGGGCTAACTTTCTCGGCGCCGAAAGCCCGCAATATGTCTTTGTAGTCTTCGTTCAGAATCATGATAAGGGCTCAGCAGGCAACCCTCTCGTGTCAGTTGCCAGACCAGCTCAATGCGTTCGGCCGCAGTTCCTGGTATGATCATGGGCTCCTTCCCCTGGTCCTCGGGGGTGGTCGTTTGTCTCGGGTGTGAGGACACTGGATCCCCCGATCTCGTCGTTCGCTATCGCGAACGGCGGTCGGGGATGGCGGTGTGGTGAAGGTGACGACGCTGAAGGCCGGGCAGGGATGAGAGCATGAGATGGTTGGGGTCTTGTTCGAGTGGCCGATCGGGCACCGGAATCCTGAAATCCTGCGCTTTGAGGGAGACCAAAAGCGTTGCATCCGGAAATACACGGGGTTAACTTAGGGAGCCTTTGAGGGCAGCGCACCTATGGTTTGCCGACTCCGACATCTCTTGATCCTGATCCCGCTCGCGGCCTGTGCTGTCCTGTTTAGTGTGTTCTGCCCGATTCACTCCCACGCGCAAGAACAACCGGCCGATACCACGATGGCCGACACGGCCGAGGCGCCGGTTGGCCCACTGCCGCCATCGAATGTGCGGGCCCGGGACGCGCGCAATGACCACGGCCATGCTCTCTACGTGGAATGGAATGCGTCTCCGGATGACGGTCAGGGCAAGAACAATGTGATGCTCTATCGCATCGAACGGACCCCACGCTTTGAAGGGCCGTTCAATCCGGCCGAACAGCCTCCGGGCGGGCAGTACCGGCTCTTCCACAGTGCGGTCTATAACGAGGCGGTCTGGCGGCTGGTGCCCTATGTTTGGGATACCGTGGGCGAAGTGCCGGGAGGGACGACCGCGTACGAAGACCGCGGCGGAAAGCTGCGCGACGCAAACGACTATCTGCCCAACCATGTCGACTTCCAGTATCGGGTTGTCGCCGTCAGCTCCGAAGGTGTGGGGTCGGTATCGCCGCCATCGGAACCGGTGCAGGCCTATGGGCAGATCATCCATATCGGCAAGCTGTTTCACATCGGAATCCCAGTCGCCATTTTCACCACCCTGGTGTTGGGTTTTATCAGTTTGGCCAAACGGGGCCGTGAGTTGTACATCCGGCCGCTCGCGGGAATCTCGGCGGTGGATGAGGCGATTGGCCGCGCCACGGAAATGAACCGTCCCATTCTGTACGTGCTGGGATTGGGGGCGGCTGATGAGATCGGGACGATTGCCTCACTCACCATTCTGTCACGCGTCGCCAACAAAGTCGCTGAACACCGCACCGAGCTATTGGTCCCCTGCTACGATGCCGTCGTGATGTCGATCGCGCAGGAGACGGTCAAGCAGGCGTATCTCGACGCCGGCCGTCCGGATGAGTACCGCGATGATATCGTTTACTTTGTCACGCAGGAGCAGTTTGCCTATGTGGCGTCGGTCAACGGCACGATGATTCGCCGCCAGACCGCCACAAACTTCTACCTGGGTGTTTTCTTTGCGGAATCGCTGATTCTGGCGGAGACCGGCTCGATTGCCGGATCGATCCAGATCTCCGGAACTGATCGAACGACGCAGTTGCCGTTCTTCATTGTGGCCTGCGATTACACGTTGATTGGTGAAGAGCTGTACGCCGCGTCGGCTTATCTGGGACGCGAGCCGAAACTGCTGGGAACGTTGAAGGCACAGGACTACGCCAAGAGCATCTTCATGATCATGATGTTGATCGGGATCCTGGCGGCCGCCTTCCAGTTCGATACGATTACATCGATTTTCGAGATTACGTTTTAACGGTACACGACCATGAAACGCCAGATCCCACTGACGATCATCTTCATCTTCGGCCTGTTCATGGTCTTTCAGTATTTCGTGCCGCACGAAAAGTCGGAGTTCCTCTACGAATTCATCGCCCTCGACTGGCCGCCGATCATCGGTGTGTTTGCACTGGCGCTGGGAATCATCTCGCTCGTGCGTGTGTCGATCAAGCGGGTCCGTACGCGCGACGAGAACTGGCAGTATGCGCTGGTGACACTGGTTGGGTTGGCGGCAATGCTGACGGCGGGTCTGCCGTGGTTTGGCGGGCAGACGTCGCCGGTGGTGCAGTGGCAATTCGATTACATCATGCGGCCGATCACGGCAACGATGTTTTCGCTGTTGGCCTTCTTCATTGCGTCGGCGGCATACCGCGCGTTTCGTGCGCGGTCAGTGCTGGCGACGTTGCTGTTGGTGTCGGCGGTGATCGTGATGATCCGGTTCTTCCCGATGGGACCGTTCACCGAACCGGCCGCGGTGACCGCCGACTGGGTGTTGAACTATCCGAACCTCGCCGCCAAGCGCGCGATTTTGATCGGCGTGGGATTGGGCATTGTCTCCACGGCGCTGAAGATCATTTTGGGCGTGGAGCGGTCGTATATGGGACGGGATTGATATGAACTTCTTCGAGAAAATGTTCGCTATCGACCGGCGCTGGGTGTACCTGGCGCTCGGGCTGGCGATCTTGATCTCGCTGTTGATCCCGTTTTCGATTCCTATTCCGATCTCGGATGAAGCGCAGAACATTTATGACTACGTGGATCAGGTGGAACCCGGAGATGCCATTCATCTGGCGCTCGATTACGATCCGTCGACACTGGCGGAACTCCATCCGATGACATTGGCCATTCTGAAACAGTGTTTCGATCACAAGGTGAAAGTCGTCATCACCGCATTGCATCAGTTTGGTCCCGGAATGGCGGCCGCTGCGATTGACACTGCCGTGGCACGACATGAAGAGCTGTACGGGGAGAAGATGAAGAGCGGCGAGGACTACGTGTTCCTCGGATACAAACCGTATCCGGCCCTGATCATCCTCGGTATGGGTCAGAACTACCGCATTCCCTTCCCGGCCGATTACTACGGTGTGATGCTCGATTCGCTGCCGATGATGGATGATATCCAGAATTACGACGACATCGAAGCGATCATCAATGTTTCCGGGACGTCGGCCACGGACTGGTGGATCGCCTACGGCCAGGGACGGTACAACGTCCCGCTGGCGATCGGCGTCACCGGTGTTATGGCGACTGATTATTATCCGTATTTGCAGACAGGTCAGATTTTCGGCATTCTTGGCGGTTTGAAGGGTGCGGCGGAATACGAGACGCTGGTCGGTACGCCGGGTAAGGCGGTCGACGGAATGAAGGTGCAGATTGTCGCGCACTTGATTATCATATTGTTTATTGTCATTGGCAACATTGGGTATTTCTCGACGCGGAAGCGTCGCGGCGGAGCTGTCTAACGGTCATGGATTTTATGACGTCCGTAGGTGTATGGGTAGCGGCGTTTCTGACGCTGTCGATCTTTTCGTTCTTATATAAGGACAATCCCTTCTATAAGTTCGCGGAGCACCTCATGGTCGGCGTATCGGCCGGGTACTGGGTCATTCTGCTGTTTTACAATGTGCTCTTGCCCGATGCCATTGACCCCTTGTTCACCGAAGGCAAGTGGTACTACATCATCCCGCTCATTCTGGGCTTGTTGATGTGGACGCGTCTGTTTAAGAAGACGGCGTGGATTTCGCGGTATCCGTTGGCGTTCTATCTCGGCATTGCGACCGGTGTGGCGATTCCACTCGAAATGAAAGCCAAGGTGATTGAGCAGTTGTACGGTTCGGTCGGTTTGGTTGTACAAATGCATGAAATGGACGCCGGATTCGGCACGGTGATCAACAACGTGGTCATTCTGGTAGGCGTCCTGTCCTCTTTGATCTACTTTTTCTTCTCGAAAGCACACACCGGCATCACCGGACGCGTGTCACAGCTCGGCATCGGCGTTCTGATGATCGGCTTCGGCGCATCGTTCGGCTTCACGGTGATGGCGCGTGTGTCGCTGCTGATTGAGCGTGTGCAGTTCCTCTTGTTCGAGTGGCTGAAGCTCGGCGCGTAGGTTGCTGCAAACTCGTGTCGTGTCCCGGAAGTCGGTTCAATAAGTTGTACGGGTGCCACTGACCTTGGTCAGTGAGAGTACGAGCGTGCTCGTCGGGTCATCCGGAGCCCGATAGTCAGGAGCCCGGCGCGGTCACGCGGTCGTGAACGCAACGGCATTGCGTGCGCCGTGCTCCTATAGCGATTGTCAGAAATATTGTCCGTTTGCGTCAGCGATCCATTCGGGTGAAACAGCTCACCGCTGTCATCCCCTCGAACGCGGGGATCCATTTTGAACGCACTATAGCGGTTGTCAGAAGAACTGTCCGATTCCAGCGTGCCGTCATGCGCCCACGCGTGACGGCTATCTCCCGTACCGACAAGGCGTCACCCGAGGGCGGGTGACGCCACACATGACCACCGTGTTGGCTTCAAACGGACAATATTTCTGACAATCGCTATAAGAGACTCAAATGGATTCCCTCTTTCGCGGGAATGACAACAAGTTAGACGTTTTCTGGATTACGTAGCCGAATGCCGGGAATGCCATGGGTGGAGGGAAGTGACGGGACAGCTGATGCACTCGTGATACTCGGGCTATCGGACAAGAATTCTGACAATCGCTCTGACCTACGGTTTATGCAATACACCCCTACGAAAACTCGCAGACTGCATGGTGCACCCCTTTCAACACTGCCCCCAAGGCCCAGGACACACAAATGTCATCAAAAACACACGGTGCCTCATGTCCTCTCAATCGAACATGTAATTTGACAATCGCTCTAATCCCAATCGGGCCCATCAAGGCGCGCGCGTCGGACGGGCGTTTCATTACCATCCGATAAACAGCAGATGCACCATGATTCCGGCGGTCCACAACTCGAAACCGATCACCAAAAACAAAAATCCCGGACCACGATACCGGGATTTGAGTTTCCAGATCGGTGCGCGGTCTTTCGGGTCGGTGGATCCGATCATTGGCGCATCGGAGCGGCGGTAGAACAGCGATACATACATCAACGCCAGTCCGAGGAGCGACGCGATCGACGTAATGGCGCCGAGTACTGTTGGTCCGTCAGTGCTGTACATGGGGTTGCGTGTGTTTTGGGATCGTTACGGCCATGGTAGTGACCACCAGTGGTCCCAGCCGACGAACATGAGACGCCAGATCAATCCGACGTTCAGCAGGTACCAGCCGGCCATCAGAAACGCAAATCCCGGCGGACGAAGGAACCGTTTCAGCCGGGTCACAGACGGCCACCAGTACCTGGGTTTGAACATGAGACACAGAGGCCTGTTTTGCCTGCGAAAACGGAACGCGTACACGAACAAGACCGCGCCGCACACGCTCAGGATCGCCGTGAATGCCGACAGGTACGGACGATACGGAATGAGCCACTCGGTGCCTTCAATCATTGTGACGTTGGTACGTCATGTCAACACGGCCACGGGAGCAAAATCACACGTACGATAAACGCCACGGCGAAGATTGCATAACCCGCCATCATCAGAACAAAACCCGGCGGACGGAACCATGCGCGTTGCTTCCACATGGGTGTCCACTTCTTCGGATTCCAGATGAATCCGCGCGGCGCCTCCGCGGTGCGAAAGAACAGTGAACCGACAAACATCAGCAGTCCAACAAGCATCGCGACAGCCGTGATGATTGCGATTGTGCTTTCTGCCATAAAAGCCTCCTATTTCCACGATCACTTGGCTTTCTGGTGGTCAGGCATCGATAAACGTCCAGTCCCCGCTAAGGAAAGTCACTCAAAAATCAAACAACCAACTCGCAATCTCTGCGACTACACATCCTGCTGCGACTGTCCCGCACACAACGCACACTACATTACTATCGAGTCCGATCGGGCACTTGACCATGCCACATGCGCCGGCGTCGTAACAAACACATTCCAAATCACACGCCGGCTTGACCATCGGCCCGCGCTCGTACGCCGGGATGATCTCCGATTTGGCCCAATTGACAAATGCCGTATCGTTGACAAGTGCCATCACCGCCAGAAGACTGCACTTTCGAGTGTCCATTGCTCTGTCGCGTTCACAGGTAGTCGCAATGGTGCGCCGCAGTCTACCATATCCACCCAATAAATATCCAATGCATTGCGATCCCGATCACGAACAGAGCCCAGCCTCCCACCATGAGCGTATATCCGGGCGGTCGGAACCACGTCCGCATCTCCCGGTTCCACATCGGTTTCCAATGCCTGGGATTCAGTGATCCAAAAGGCGGTGCCTCGGGAGTTCGAAACATTGCCGAAGCAAAGAACAAGACTCCTCCGAGAATAATCAGAGCTGAGGATGTGATCAGCATAGAGCACCTCCGTAGCCGACGCGATTGGAGATCGTGTCGAAAATGATCTGGTATACTCCGAAACAGGCCGTGATTGTTGCCGTTCTCGCTTGCCAAACTGCAATTGTGCGCTCGATCATCAGTGTGTTCCAAACGGCACTCGTATCCCCGTGCTGTGAACACGGGGATACGGTGCGCAGCACATTATCGGTCACTCCAATTGTTGACAATTGCGGCGATACCGCATGCAAGAGACGTCCCAACACAGGCATCGCACATAAAGTTCATCCAGCCGCCGCCGAATGTGCATTTGAAGTACGAACAGACACTTGCAATCCCGCAAATACATTCTGCATCGCAGGCCGGCTTCATCGCCGGACCCATTTGATACGCAGGGACGATAGTCGACGCCATCCAGTTTGCGAAGGATGTGTCGTTCACCAAGAGCATCATTGTCGAACCTTCAATGTTGTCGTCGAGTGTCCGCGCCGGACTCCATGGGGCGGAATGGTAGAATTCAACAAAATCATCGCCAGCGATAATCTCGGAGGGCTCGCCACGAATGTATTCGAATTGCGCGGCCTGGCCGTTAATCTCATAGAATTCAACAACGGCACTCCCTTCAACTCTCATTGTCGCGGCTAGCTCATCAAATGCTGTGCTTTCATGTAGTGACGATTGGACAGCGCTCCCATCCATGCCCCATCGTTGCGTGACACAAGCAATCATGCTATTGTGTTCATCGAAGAGTGTTACTTCGATGCCCTCACCGTCGAGTCCGGCACTCTTGGCGAGCCGCAGTGTACGGTCACGCGGAATGCCGTCGTCGTAGGTGACCCGCAGGTCGATATCGTACTGATCCTGTGGTTGCAGATGCACCGGATCATACGGCATGACCTCGACGACGGCGGCAGGCAATGCCACTTCCAATGCCGGCTTCAGCGCTTCGGTTTCGTTTACGGGATCGTTCATAACGCGATCCGCTTGCGTTCTATCGTCAGCGATGTTGCAGCCGCCGATGGCCCATAGCGTCGCGACGGCTACTAGTGTGTATCGGAATCTCATTGCTCTCCTCCTTAGTGTCAAGTCAAAATGCCTCCTGTCATCGTTGCGATTCGCTCTCACTGCCTGTTCATTGCGCCCTCCTTTTGCGTATTCGTTCCAAGCCATGCTCCCCCCATCGCGGGGCGCCGGGTGGCAGATCGGCTCGCTGCGGCGTGTTGGCCACATCGGACCGGACGGCGCCCCTGCGATGCCGGAGGTGATGATGCGTTTGATCCGGCGAGCATGACGGTTGCCCGGTGTGCGCTATGGCAATTGGTGTGCCAACGTGCTGCCACTAGTGTAGTTGATGATATCGCTTGTATATCAATGACTTGGGAAATTACGCTCGAATGGGCATCCGGTGAGTGCGTCGGGTTAATGACGCAGTCGCGCCGCAGCGTTACGTTAACACATTGTGAGGCAACGCAAACGCGTGCGTCAGGGGGTGACGCAGGTGAGGCACTCAGAATGTCAGAGACAGCCGAGTGCTGGCGCCACAGTCTTCGGGTGTGGTCGCGGATATGCGAAGCGGAATGAGCAGATGGATTCCCGTTTCGGGCTCGAGAATATGGACCGTATCAATCGTGGTGGAATCGCGGTAGGTAGCCGGTGGGATCCAAATGAGCGAGTCGGTCGAATACGATAGTGGTCGTGACGAGTGAGAGACATCGAACATGGGACGGTCCAACTCATGGGCGATATGGCGGATGATGATTCGGACCGTGTCGTCACGACGGCGCGGGATGGTGTAAACGAGAACAGAGTCGTGCGTCTCGTTGGCTAACTGTTGCAGTTGTGTCCAGTCGAACACCCATAGGCGCTTTCCGTTTGAAGTGACCTCCCGCGTCAGCGGATAATCGCGCGGATTCACTGGCACGCCCTGGCCAGGAGGAAGATGACGGGTGGCCGAGAGTTGTTGGGGGGATGCCAAGGGGCCCGATCGCGTGATATTCGGCTGCAACAGGGGCGTCCCGTCGGGGAGATGCCGGATGGCGACTTTGGTTAAATCGAGCGAGTCGCCGATGATTGTAACGGTGTCGAAGACCTGGTTGCGAAAGCGCCCCGCGCCCCAATAGCTGGTATCACGCACTGTTTTCCACGGAATTCCACTCGTCACCGCTCCCACCACGGCCGCACAGCCCGGCTTGGTCGGCACGATTTTGCGTTCGATGGTTCGCACATCGCCAACGCTCAGCGTGTCGTAGATCCATGGTGCATAGTCGAGAAACTGAAAACTGCCATGGCAATGGCGCACAGCCCAGTTGATACTGGCAAAAGTCGCAGCTCCGCGTTCGGGCTCTGGAATCGGTTGCAGCAACCGGTAGGTCATTGAGATAGACACCGTATCACCGGTTCGCACCGTGTCGGGAAACTGAAGAGACATATCAATATCGAGACGGGGTAAATGGCCAGCCGGAGGAATGTACGCCCATGCGGTTGACAGCAGGCCGCTCCCGGCAGCACATCCGAGCAACATGAGCCCGACAATCAGCTTCGGTAGTCTTCGAACGCGATGGTTCATGGTGTGTCCTCCGATGATATGATACAGTCCTCGTTGGTGAGCAAAAGCTCAGATAACCCTCTCCGATTGGAATCCTCTGCTCAGCAATATCTCATACCCTCGTTCTTCACACAGCCGAGAACCGACCCTCCTCATCGCGGGGCGCCGGGTGGCAGATCGGCTCGGTGCGGCGTATGGGCCACATCGGACCGGACGGCGCCCCTGCGATGCCGGAGGTGATGATGCGTTGGTCCGACGAGCATGACGGTTGCCCGGTGTGTGCTATGGCAATTGGTGTGCCGGAATATGCGCGTGGATCGGGACCGCTGTAGCTGTTGTACGGCAACGAGTTGGAGGAGTGTTCCGAGGGGTGATCCGGTGGACTGCGTCGCGCTGGTGACGCACTGGTGACGCACTCCTGTACTAATCCCTTGCGGGACAGTCGATACGACTGCGTCGCGACTGCGTCATCAGGCGTCAACAGTGACGCACTATCACGAACTGGTCGGACAGGGTGGATCTGCGGAGCATTATTTTTTCGCGAAATTCTATTGACATGGAATAATGGGTTACTAAATTGGTAGTGCATCTTAGGGCGATATCAAGGATCAGCGAGAGAGCGACAAGAGAAGAGACCTCATGACGCGCGTGTGGGTGTGTGTCTGAGAGACTGGTGGCAGAGAAGTCAGGAGGTGTTGTTATGCACCGGATATGGCGTGTAGTGCTGGTTGGTGTGGTGTGTCTGATGATGGCGTGGCCGTCGCTGGGGCTGGCGTATATTAGCCGTGATCGAATTGTCGATAGGCATCCGGTGGGCCATGTGACGGGCGCTTCAGCCGACGGTGGATCCGACACTAGCACCGGGACCGAGGAGCTCGATGGCCAATCGGAACAGGAGACAACATCTTCTGACGTGCTGACTATCCCTGCATTTTGGTACGGCGTCATAGTCATTCCTCTTGACGGTTTCTGATCGCTGGAGGGGTTGTCGGATTAACTGGCTGAGGTTTTGAAATGCGTGAATTACGTCGTGACGGAGAGTTGCGTGTCAGTACGACTACCACTCCGGCACGGGTTGCCGTGCTGGACAGGCTGGTCTACAAGCGCGACTATCGTAAAGCTTTGTTGTTCGCTGACCATCTGGAACAGTCTTCAACAGCGTTCAGCGAACGAGACCGTCTACTGATCAAACTGATTCGTGCAGAGAGCCTCGCCTTCTTAGGACGTTACGTTGAATCCGAGAGAATATGTCGACAACTCATTAGTCCGCTAAGGCTGGGCGCCGAACATGATCTGTATGGACGGTGTTGTCATGTGCTGTCAATCGTCGATTCATATACGGGACGTTTGGAAGAGGCGGTCGACAACGCCAATCTTGCGCACTACACATTCCGCCGTGCCGAAGACGACTATTGGACGATATCATCTTTGAATTGGCTCGGAGGTGTGTTCTTTCACAAAGGAGATTATGGGCAGGCGCTACGGTGTTTCGCCAGATGTCGCGATTTGGTTGCATCCAAGCCGGGCTTTGAGCGTTGGGCAGATTTGGCGGCGGAGAATGAGGGCCGAGTTTACATGCTCCTAGGGTCTGCCAAAGACGCGGCGAGCGCGTTCTTGGGAACCAGAAAACACCACGTTGTTCGTCGCGAGCGACTTAATATATACCGGCACGACCTCTCCCTCGCCTACCTCTGCATCCTCAAACACCAATTCCGCCGCGCCGAGCGCTGCCTTAAGGCGTACACCGCTGAGCACCGCGCGTCGTTCCCCCTTTGTGAACAGGGCATCTGGTACGAGTACTTCGGCGAGCTGGAATTGTCGCGCGACCGTCTGGCGGAGGCCGAACATCATCTCAAGACGGCAATTCGGATCGGCGAGCAGTCGGGACCGGATTTGTTGTTGATCGGCCAGTCGCGCCGTCTGCTGGCACAGGTCCATCTGGCAGCGGGTGATCTTCGCGCGGCCCGGGCCGAATGTCAGCGTGCGTACGACGCGGTGCGAACTGTCGGCGAACGGATCGAAGTGGCTATTTGCGACCGGATTATGGGCGAGATTCATGAGCGCAGCGGGCAGTCCGATGACGCGCATCGGTGTTTTGAGTCGTCGATTCGGATGCTGCGGATGATCGGTGCGCGCGTCGAACTGGGACGCACCCTTTTGGCGGCGGCGCAACAGCGAGCGATCGACCGCCGTCAGCGGTTGGGCCATCTCCTCGAGGCGGAACGGTTGTTCAGTGAAAGCGGAATCGTGCGCTGGGTCGAGCAGGTTCACCAGGCGTTGCACACTGTCTTTGTGCAGCAGGAGCGCGAACCACCGAAGTTACGTGCGGGGCAGCAGTCCAGCGATACGCCCACGTTTATTACGCGCAATGCCAACACGCGCGAGACGCTGCAATTGGCCGAGCGCTGGGCACAATCGGAGTTGGCCATTCTCCTCACCGGGGAAACCGGGACAGGCAAGGATCTCCTCGCGGAGATTATCCATAAAAACAGTCCGCGACGCGATAAGCCGTTTGTCGACATCGATCTGAGCACGCTGTCCGATACGATTTGGGAGAGCGAACTCTTCGGACATAAGAAAGGATCATTCACCGGCGCCGTGACCGACAAAGTTGGTTTGCTTGAATCGGCTGATGGCGGCACGGTGTTTCTCAACGAAATCGGCAATCTGCCGCTGACCTTGCAGGCAAAGCTGCTTGAGTTTCTGGATACCCACGAGATTCGTCGTGTGGGCGACACGCAGCGGACCAAGCTCGACGTGCGCTTGGTTGCCGCGACCAACAGCGATCTGCGCGACGCGGTCGACGAAGGACAATTTCGTTCTGATCTGTACTACCGTCTCAATCAGGCGCACCTGCATCTGATGCCGCTGCGTGAGCGCACGGAGGACATCCCGGCATTGATTCGTCACTATCTGCGTGACTATGGCGCGACCGAGGACGGGGTGAACACGCTAAACGGCCAGCCGTGGATGCGGCGGGCGTTGTCGCAACGATGGATCGGCAACGTGCGCCAGTTGTGCGCCTTCATCGGACGGTTGGCGAGTGTGGCCGACCTGCATGATCCGTCGACGTGGGCGCAGTGGGCGGACTTTCTGCTCAATTACAACGAACGGATCGAGCGGGACGACCGCCGTCAGGAAGAGGAATTCAAGAAGCGTGTGATGAGTGTGCTCGACGAGCACGACTGGAATCAACGCGCCAGTGCACGCGAATTGGACATGAATGAAAGCAGCTTGCGGCGGCATTTACGACGATGGGGTGTGGTGCGGCCCGATGAGTAGCGACACGTGAGAATGTGATATCAACACCTCTTCTTGTTTCCATTATCCCCCGACAATAATATGGTAAGAGTGGTTATAGCAGTTGTCAGAATAGCTGTCCGATTCCAGCGTGCCGTCACGCGCCCTCGCGTGACCGCTATCTCCTTTCCGGGCAAGGCGTCAATTGAGGGTGGGGCACCCCACACATTATAGCAATTGTCATAAATCCTTTGCGTTTGGATCAGGGTGCCACGGGCCTTGAGGGGCGTGCGTCCGCGTCTGCACAATCCCCCGTCCATGGGCCTCAAGGGGCGTGTTGAAAAGCCTGCTGACTATCATCACCTCAGACTGGGGAGGGCGAGGCTCCCGCCGAGCCGCCGTGTGGGACATGCCGTTGCGGCTCGCCGGGAGGCTCGCCCTCCCGAAGGCTCTGATTCTCGGGGGTTTTGTAACACGTCCCTCAAGGCCCGTGGCACCCTGATGTCATCACGATACACACGGTGCCTCGCTTCTCCTCAATCGGAAATCTACGGTGACAACCGCTCTAATCTGCGATTTACGACTTGGTACGGAGGCGGCCGAGGACATTGTGAATCGATGTATAGGTGACGGGAATGAGGATCAGCGTGATCAGAGTGGAGACGACTAGTCCGCCGATGACCGCGCGCGCAAGGGAAGCCTGGATTTCGCCGCCGGCGCCGGTGCCGAAGGACAGCGGCAGCATACCGAGGACGGTCGTGCTGGCGGTCATCAGAATCGGGCGCAGACGCAACCGTCCCGATGTCATCACCGCATCGTGAACGTTCATCTTCCTTTCACGCCGCATCAGGTTGATGTAGTCGACCAGCACGATTGCATTGTTAACCACAATGCCGATCAGCATGATGATGCCCATCAGGCTTTGCATGTTCAGCGAGGTGCCGGTAATCAGCAGGGTCGGCACCACGCCGATGAAGGCGAGCGGCACGGAGACCATGACAATGATGGGATCGAGAAACCGTTCAAACTGCGCCGCCATGACCATGTAGATCAGAATCACGGCCATGATAATCGACAGGAGGAAGTCATACTGGGCTTCCTGCTGCTCTTCGTATTCGCCGCTGAAGACGATGGAGAAGCCGCGCGGCAGCGGAAAGTCGCGGAGTTCGTTGCGCAATTCGCCGACGACGTCGCCCAGGGCCGCACCGCTGATGAGATTAGCGGTGATGTACGTGACGCGCTGGCCGTTGACGCGTTCGATTTCGGTCGGACTGCGGCGTCGCTCCGTATTGATGACGCTGGAAATGGGGATGATTTCTCCACCCGCTCCGCGAACCGAGACATTGCGAATGTCCTGTGTGCTGAGGCGGTCTTCGGGCTGCAATCGCACGATGATTGGGAACTCCTCGCCGCCCTCACGGAAGACACCGGCACGGCTGCCGCCGACGTTGGTCTGAATGACATTGGCGACCTGGCTGACGGTCAATCCGAGTTCGGCGATCTTCTCGCGATCGACAATCATGTTCTGTTCGGGGCGTCCTTCGCGGCGGCTGATGCGCACGTCGGCGATCTCAGGCGCGCGTTCCATGATGGTTTTGATGTCGTCGGCGAGACGATCGGCCATGGCGAGATCGTAGCCGCGCAGTTCTAATTCCACTGCAGCGGCACCGCCGGAACCGAACAACCGCCGGAGCATCCACAGGCCGGATTGGGCATCGACACGGACATTAGCGCCGGGAATACGTCCTTCGACGTGGCGGCGAATGCGATCCGCCAGAACGAAGCTGTTGATGTCGCGTTCATCGGCGCTTTTGAGAGAGATTTCCACTTCGGCGTCGCCCGGTCGCATTTCCACCGTCAGGTGTTCGACCTGATCCATGGGAACGACGTCGCGGACGATGACTTCGAGTTCTTGCAGGTACTGATTGACCACGGCCATGTTGGTTCCCTGGGCCATCTCTAACTCAATGTCGATTTCATCGGCGTCGGTTTGCGGGGCCAGTTCAATCGGCAGGAGTGGCCACAGCAGAACCGTGCCGACCAGCAATGCGCCGGTCAATCCGAAGACAATTTTGCGATGTATCAGAGCCCGCTCGAGGAACGTGGAGTAGCTGGTTTCCAGACGGGTAAAGAATCGTGCCCATCGCGACTGCTTCTTATCGGCATCCGCTTTCTCACGCGGACGGACGGACAGAAAACGGCTGCTGAGCATCGGCACAATCGTCAAGGCGACCAGCAATGAACACGCCAGTGCGAACACGACCACCAAGGCCAGTTCCTGAAACAACATGCCGGAGATTGTCTGCATGAAGATTACGGGAAGAAAGATGACGCACGTCGTCAATGTTGAGGCCACAATCGCACCGGTAACCTGTTTGGTTCCAACGAGGGCGCTTGTCTGCAAGTCTTCCCGGTTTTCACGTAATCGGACAATGTTCTCCAGCACCACGATGGCATTGTCGACAATCAGCCCGATGCCCAATGCCAATCCGCCGAAACTCATCTGATTCAACGTGAGGCCATTGAAGAACAACAGTGCAAACGTTGCGATAATTGAAATCGGAATCGACAGGGCGATGATGAACGTTGTCGAACCGTTGCGTAAGAACAGGTAGAGAATAAAGATGGCGAGCAGTCCGCCCCAGAGCGCCGCGTTCTGGACATTGTTGATCGAATCCTGTATGAACTCACTCTGATCGATGATCATCATCAACTCGATATCATCGCGCTCGAGATCGATTTCGTGCATGACGTCGCGAACGTCGGCGGCGACGGCGACGGTATTGGCGCCGGATTGCTTGCGGATACCGAGGCGCACCATCGGCTGTCCGTCGATTTGGACCAGCCGATTGACATCTTCGTAGCCGTCGACCACCTCGGCCACGTCACCGACGCGAATCGGTTTACCGTCGATCATCGTGATGATGGTCTGACTAATTTGGTCGATGGATTGGAATTCGCCGCGCGTGCGGATGTACATGTCGGTGGTGCCTTCGCGCATGTCACCGCCGGGGAGGGTCACGTTTTCGCGTTGAATGGCCTCTCGCACGTCGGTGGCCGAGAGCCGGCTGGAGATCAGGCGGTCGCGCTTGAGCTGGACTTCGATTTCGCGGTAGATGCCGCCCCACACGTCGACCGAGCCCACCCCCGGAACCTGTTCGAAGCGCTGCGCGAGTTCCCGTTCCAGAATGAGCGTGAGATCGGCCATCGAGTGCGAGCCGCGTGCGCCCAAAATGGCGACCGGGAAGTTGTCGGGATCGAACTTCCAGAGTCGGGGTGATTCGACTTCGGGTGGCAGGTCGTCACGAATGCGGTCAAGGGCCGCACGGACATCGTTGGCGGCCATGTCGACATTCGTTCCCTGCGCGAAT
Organism: uncultured Ignavibacteria bacterium; assembly: GCA_964440935.1. Lineage (GTDB taxonomy): Bacteria > Zixibacteria > MSB-5A5 > WJJR01 > WJJR01 > WJJR01. The sequence goes on from CAYTTY010000006.1 coordinate 46,437, forward strand.
TCCAAGCGGACCCGACTGCGTCCTTCCTCGGAGCTGGATCGTATCTCTTCAATGTTCGGAACGCTGGCAACAGCGTTTTCGACCCGATCGGTGATGATCGTTTCAATCTCTTCGGGGCCTACGTTCGGGTAGGAGGTTGCAACTGTGAGCTGCGGATACTCAATCGGGGGCAACAGATCGACCGGTAGAAAACGGAACGCCATCACGCCGAGCACGATGATGATGAGAAATACCATCGTCGTGGCAATCGGGCGGTTGACAGCGATCTTCGTAATATTCATCGGTTTTGGCTATTGTGGTGTGGCTTGTTGATGATCGAGTGACGCCGAATCGCCGGTGGCGGCCTGCTGATGCTGCATAAGGTCCCGTACGAGGTCTTCGCGCTGGAGTGTTTGCAGAGTCTCGACGCGCTGCCAACTGACCGGGCGGACGCGTGCGACGCCCTGTTGCCCGGCGAACAAGTCCTGTCCGATGGTGACGACCCATTGATCGGGCTCCACGTTCGACACCGCGACATCCATACGTCCGCGTGCGATGACATCGACCGAGACGAATTCGAACGCCACCGGTTCGGTCAGAGCCCTTGATTCGGTGCCTTCTTCGAGTCGTGATACGAATCGATCCAACGAATCAGCCGCAACGTAGACGCCAGTGCCGCCGGTGGTCGGATTCTCGTAGAGGGCGCTGAGCGGTATCTTGGTCGCTTGCTCGCTTTCACCATAGTGGACATCAACCGTCACGAACATCCCCGGTTTCAACCGACTGTCAGGGTTGGTCATGTCGATCTCGGCATCGGTGCTGTGTGTGACCGGATGCAGAAACGGCGAAATACGTGACAGTTCCGCCTGGATTGACCCCGAAGGGAGTGCATCGGCGAGGATGTCGGTGCGCTGCTTCGTTTCGATGTAGTTAAGCATACGATCAGTGAGAACGATCTGGACACGAATGTTGTCGAGCTGTCCGAGTGTAAACAGGCGTGTATTGTTGGTGACCAGCATGCCGACTTCGGCATTGCGATTGCCGACAGTTCCGTCGACCGGTGCGCGGATGACGGTTTGCTGTAACTCTTGCTGGCGTTCGTCCACTTGAGCCTGTGCCTGTTCGACCCGGGCTAGGGCGAGGGCGACGTCCGCCTCGGCGGATTCGGCCTGCGTCGTTATTGTCTCCAATTCTGCCTCGGAACTCAGATTCTTCTCCGCGAGAGATTGTGCGCGACGCAGTTCGGATTTAATCCGGTTGAGTTCCGCCTCGGCCCGACGGGCTTGGGCAGCCGCAATCTGAAGATTCGCTTTGGCTTGCTTGAGACGTTCCTCGAATTCGGTCGCCCGCAGGCTGACCAGCGGATCACCCTGGCCGACCAGATCTCCATTTTCGACATGTACCCGAACGATCGGTGCGGACACTTCCGGATAGATCGCGACCTGGTTTTTGGCTCGAACCACGCCGCTCAGTCGCTCGGTCAGTGGGAGGGATCCGAATTGGGCCTGCACCGCCTCGACGGCCGGGATGAGGGTACCGGCGGCATTGCCACGATTGGATTCAGACGTGGGTCCACCGCACGACAGGAAGGCTAAGCCTATAGCGCACAAAAAGATAGCTCGTGTGAGGGGACGCCGGATCATGATGTCGAATATACAGCTTTAGCACAGCCGCAATCCACGACCAATTACGAACTTTGGCTTAAGGGGATCAGTGTCGGCGGCGAGCCATGTGATGTATTTACCCGAAATACTCGGAGCTTGTTCCAATTGAACCGCGATATCTGACGGTTGGAAGGGCACGCCAGGGATTGAACAGATAGTCAGTCGAGCAGCGGGTCAGTCAGGCTATTACGAATCGTCGTTGTCCTTATAAAAGCTATGCGCCGATTCCCAGCGGAGATACAGGTTGAAAAGGACACGGCCGAAGTTCTCGCGGGTGTATTGGGTGTGATGCGGTGACACCTCTTCGCATTCATCGAGCAGGCGTGACTTGAGTTGACGATGCGTCAATTGCGGGAAGCGGTCGGCAAGTTGTGCGAGATATGCGCTGACCAATGGGGCGGCGAGGCTGGTGCCGGCGCCAACTGTGTAATTGTCACCGTCGCACAACGGAAGCATCTTGCGAACACTGTCGGGGACATGGCGCGACAGAGCGGTGATGACCGGCGCACCGACCGCATAGAGATCGGGTTTTGCCTGCAGCCAGTGACGTGCCGGGCCCTGGCTTGATGAATGCAAAAGGCTGTCGTGCTGCCAGAACCTGGCATACGCGCTGATATCCTCACAGACGGAGATGTACGTGTCGTCATCAAGCTTTGAATACGCACCGACCGTGACGACTTCAGGAACGCTGGCGCCGGAGCGGATCTTGTACCCATTGTGATTGCTTACGGGCGATGTTGCTTTGACGAGATTGCGCGGGCGCACATCCCAGATGTAGGCATCCCACACGCCGGTGCCGCCGGTAATGGCAATCGTCCATTCGCCTTCCGCCAGCGGGTTGCCGTTCACACGGCCGCGTCGATACCCGTCGGCGAGATCAATGCGGAACCGGCCCCAGCGGGGCTCCGGCGCCGATTCGCCATAGGTGATCATCAGTGTGTCATCGTCGATCAACACACACCCGTCCGGTGAGTTGATCGTGTAGTTGGAGATGTTGTCGGGGCCGATCGGACTGAAGACCGACTTGCCGCCGGGAGCCGTGACCGTAATCGAGCAGGGCTGGCTGTACGGATACCACACTTCCACGCGACAACGATCCAGTGTATCCGCGACCGTGGCGTTGATTTCGAGGGTGAATTCACCGGGCAGGTCATCGCGCGCATGCATCCGGCGGTTTTCCTGCTCCGCGTACGCATCGCGATGCCGCGGTCGAATGGACACCGTACTGTCATAGTTCTCGTTGCCGGCGGCGACGACGATGCCCTTCAGATATCCACCGAGGCTATACTTATGCAGGAGATCGTAGAGTCGCGACTCGTACGGATCACTGAATACATCACGCGGGCCGCGCTTGGAGCCAATGCTCAAATTGATGACGTAATTGCGCTTCAGGACTGTCGTGGCGATGCTATCGACAAAATCGAGGGCTGCCAGCAAGCCTTTCGGATAGTCTGAGACATACCAGTCACCCAACATCTTGACAACGATGAGATCGGATGCCGGCGCATTCACCGCCGCGACCGAAGCGACTGACGTACCGTGGCCCAGTTCATCGGTGACGAACTCGACACGGTCTGCGACGTGCTCTGCGATGTCGGCACTGTCATAGATGATGCCAGGCACACCGTGGATCAGACGCTGGTCGGGTGACGGTACCGTCTGATCGAAGATGCAGAGCAGACGTGAGGTATTCGATTGTTCTCTAATGAAGGCTTCGTGGTGCGGATCGATTCCCTGATCGATGACGGCGATCAGCGTGCCTTTTTTTTTGCGTCGCTGTCATCGGTGGAGATGGGCGGACCATCTGTCGGTTCACTGGAGAGAAACACGCTCGAACCGAGGCTGCCGCCGCTCTCGATACCGGTGATCTTCAGGACCGAGGACACGGAATTCAGGTCGGGCAGGCGGGTGATCGGGAACTCGCCGTAGAGGACACTCCCGTAACCGTGAACAGAGCTGTTGGTATAACGCTGGACGGCCGTCTGCGCCTCCTGAACAGAGTCTTTGACAACGCTGACCTGCAATGGCAGCCAGTACTCGCCGTTACGTTGATCGAACTTGACAAAATCGCGATAGAACTCCGGATCGACGACGGTGGAATCAGACTGATCGTCGCCGTTTTCGGCAACCGTAACGGAGCGGTACAGGTTAACCAGGATCGGGGCGACTTTGCTCATCTCGGTGCCGGACTCTTCGGCACTCACCAGTTGCGGCGACACCCAGATCAACGCACAGAACAGAAGCGCCACCACGCTTGTCAGCGTGATCCATTTCCCATGTTTACTATGTTCACGTTGCAGCATCATGTCGTCTATTAACACTCACTGTTCCATCAGTGCGCGTGAGGAGGACGTTTCGATTCGGACATCAACCTCACGGGCATCCTATCCCCATCACAACGCCTGGAAGCTACGAGCCGTTGGTCGGAAGTCAAGTTGCAGGCGGGCGGAGGGTGATAATAGGCCTAAGAATTAACCTGCTCTTAACGCAGAGGCACGTCAGAGTGAAGTTTTCCACATCTGCCCGATTTGCCTTAGGCACCAACCTCTTCCGCTTCGACCTCTTGTGGGGCCTGCATCGGCAGGTGCGGCGCCAGCCACATCTTAATCTCATCGAGAGAGACGTTTTTCCGTCTGGCATAGTCCTCGGCTTGGTCCATGCCGATACGTCCGATTCCGAAGTAACGCGATTCGGGATGCGCAAAATAGAAGCCACTGACGGCCGCTTCGGGGGTCATCGCGAAGCTTTCGGTCAGGCTCATGCCGATGCTTGATTCGACATTGAGGACATCCCACAACGTTTGCTTCTCGGTATGATCGGGACAGGCCGGATAACCCGGTGCGGGACGGATGCCGCGGTACTTTTCGGCGATCAGGTCTTTGTTGCTGAGTGCGTCACCGGTCTCATAGCCCCAGTATTCACGGCGGACGCGTTCGTGCAACCGTTCGGCGAGCGCTTCGGCGAGACGATCGGCAATCGCTTTGGCCATGATGGCCATGTAGTCATTGTGGTCGGCTTGATAGTGTTTAACCAAATCGTCCATGCCAAAGCCTGCGCTGACGGCGAACAGCCCAATGTAGTCGTTGACGTTCGAATCGACCGGTGCAACGTAATCGGCGAGACAGAGACACGCCCGGTTGCGTGCATTGTCACGCTGCTGGCGCAGGAAGTGAAGCGTGGTCAGCACGTCGTTGCGCGAATCATCGGTGTAGACGATGACATCGTCGCCGTCGGCATTCGCCGGATAGAATCCGAGCGTGGCGCGGGCGGTCAGGAGTTTGTTGTCGACAATCTCCCTGAGCAGCTTTGTAGCATCATCGTACAGTTCGCGCGCCTGCGCGCCGGTGCGTTTGTACTCGAGAATCTTGGGAAACCGGCCGGGGATATCCCACACGCTGAAAAACGGGGTCCAGTCGATGTAGTCGAGCAATTCGTCGAGCGGATACGGATCGATGACCGCAATGTCGAGTGTGCCGGGCTTCGGCGGAGTGTATTCGTTCCAATCAAATTCCAGGCGGCGCTCGCGAGCGTCGTCCAAAGAGAGAATGTCCTCTGCCTGCGTCCGGTCCGCGTGCGACTGGCGCAGCTTTTTGTACTGCTCACGGGTCTCCTTGACGAAGTCCTTGGAATGTTCCTCGGTGAGCAGTTTGCGCACGACTCCGGCTGCGGTCGATGCATCTTTCACATAAACCGTCGACCCGAAGTAGTGCGGTTCGATTTTGACCGCGGTATGAATTTTCGATGTGGTCGCGCCACCGATCAACAAGGGAATGTCAAAGTCCTGTCGTGACATCTCTTGCGCAATGCGCGACATCTCGTGCAACGACGGTGTAATCAGGCCACTGAGGCCGATGATGTCGACGTCTTCTTTGCGCGCAGTGTCCAGGATGGTTTCCGCCGGAACACGCACACCGAGATCGATGACTTCGTAGTTGTTGCAACCCAGGACAACGCCGACAATATTTTTGCCGATATCGTGCACGTCGCCTTTGACCGTGGCCATCAGGATCTTGCCGTGTGATTGATTGTTCTCGCCCGATCCCTCCTGATCGATGTAGGGGAGCAGGACCGCCACGGCCTTTTTCATGACGCGGGCTGACTTGATCACCTGGGGCAGAAACATTTTACCCGACCCGAACAAGTCACCCACGATGTTCATGCCGTCCATCAGCGGCCCTTCAATGACTTTCAAGCCACTTTGGATTTTAGCATACGCTTCTTCGGTGTCTTCTTCGATATGGTCGACGATTCCTTCGACGAGTGCATGTTCGAGACGCTTTTCGACCGTCCACTCGCGCCAGGCGGTATCTTTTTGTTTGTTGGCGGTTGCACCTTTGAATTTGGTCGCCTCGTCGAGCAATCGCTGGGTCGCGTCGTCGCGTCGGTCGAGGATGACGTCTTCAACCATCTCGCGCAATTCGGGATCGATGTCGTCGTACACTGCCAACTGCGCCGGATTGACAATGCCCATCGTCATGCCTGCCTTGATGGCGTGGTAGAGGAACACCGAATGCATCGCCTGGCGGATGGTTTCATTGCCACGGAACGAGAACGACAGATTGCTGACGCCGCCCGAAATCAGGCAGCGCGGCATCTCCTGTGTGATGAGGCGTGCCGCCTCAATGAAATCGATCGCGTAACGCCGGTGTTCTTCCAAGCCGGTGGCGACGGTGAAGATATTCAAGTCGAAGATGATGTCTTCGGGTGGGAAGTCCAGCTCTGTTGTCAGCATCTTGTAGACGCGACGGCAGATGTCGACTTTGTGGTCGGAGGATTCAGCCTGGCCTTTCTCATCGATGGCCATGACCACGGCGGCGGCGCCGTAGGCGCGGACCAGCTTCGCCTGCTCGAGAAAGACCTCGGGTCCTTCCTTCAAACTGATCGAATTGACAATGCCTTTGCCTTGCACGCATTTCAATCCGGCTTCGAGCACCGCCCAGTCGGATGAGTCGACCATTACCGGCACACGGCTGATTTCGGGTTCCGAGGCGATCAAGTTGAGAAACCTGGTTATCGCCACAGGACCGTCGAGCATGGCATCGTCCATGTTGACATCGATTATTTGCGCGCCGTTCTGAACTTGGTGACGCGCGACGTCGAGGGCGGCGTCGTAGTCATTTTCACGGATCAAACGCGCGAACCGTCGCGATCCCGCAACGTTGGTGCGCTCGCCGACATTGACGAAGAGCGATTCCTCATCAATCGTCAGCGGCTCCAAACCACTCAGACGTGTCGCGAGCGGAACGTCCGGTACTTCGCGCGGTGTAATGCCGGCGATGGCTTTGGCGATGGCACGGGTGTGGTCGGGTCCGGAGCCGCAGCAACTGCCGACGATATTGACCAGTCCGCTTTCGGCGTATTCGGCCAGCAACTCCGCCATCTGGTCGGGTGTTTGATCGTAACCGCCGAATTCATTCGGTAAACCGGCGTTCGGATGGGCAGACACAAAGACGTCGGCAATGCGCGAGATTTCCTTCACGTACTGCCGCAGCGCGTCGCCGCCCAAAGCGCAGTTGAGCCCGACGCAGAAGGGATTGGCGTGGCGTACCGAATGCCAAAACGCTTCGGTTGTCTGTCCGGACAGTGTGCGTCCGCTGGCATCGGTGATGGTGCCGGAAATCCAAACCGGCAGTTTGTGTCCCAGCCCTTCGAAGACGCGATGAATTGCCATAATCGCGGCTTTGGCGTTGAGGGTATCGAAGATCGTTTCGACCAGCAGGATCTGTGCACCGCCGTTGACCAACCCACGCGCGGCTTCCGCGTACGCATCGCGCAGTTCATCGAACGATGTGTTGCGCGCACCGGGATCGTTGACGTCGGGGGAAATCGACGCCGTGCGATTGGTCGGCCCCATAACACCGGCGACAAAGCGCGGTTTGTCGGGCTGTTTTTGCGTGAACTCATCGGCCGCCTCGCGCGCCAGCCGGGCCGAGGCCTCGTTCATTTCGTAGGCATGCTTTTCGAGTTCGTAATCGGCTTGGGCGATCGACGTGGACGTGAATGTGTTGGTGCTGATGATGTCGGCGCCCGCCTCGAGGTAGTCAGTATGCAGTTGCGTGACAATCTCGGGGCGTGACAACGAGAGGATATCGTTATTGCCCTCCAGCAGGCTCGGATGATCTTTGAACCGCTCACCTTTGAAATCGTCTTCGGTCAGTTCATGGGCTTGCAGCGCCGTTCCGGTGGCGCCGTCAAGGAGGAGGATGCGTCGGGTTAGAATGTCAGTTAAGGTTGTGAATACGTCATTCGCCATTTCGTGTCCTATCTCCAGTTGTTGCCGGGGATTACGTACAAATAAATACAACGGATATGACAGTTGCTTTGATTGGTTTAATCCGAGGATTTTCCCCTGATTATACAAACAGCCCGTCATCGAAGATGATGACGGGCTGTGAGTTACACAAAAAGCACGTGTTCAACAGAGTTGAACAACCGGCCTGTTACGCTTTGTTTAAACGCTCCCGCAGGGCCTTCAGTTGGTCCCGCAGTTCTTCGGGCAGGCGGTCGCCGAACTGCTTTTGATGTTCTTCGATCATATCGGCTTCTTTGAGCCAGCTCTCTTTGTCGACCTTGAGCAGATCTGCCATGATTTCTACGGAGATGTCGTTTTCGATCCCTTTCAGCTCAATGGCGTTCGGGGATGGGAGAATGCCGACGGCTGACTCGACGGATTCGCCTTCGTCGTCGCAGCGCTCGAAGACCCATTTGAGAACGCGCGAGTTTTCACCGAAGCCCGGCCAGATGAATTTCCCGTTGTCATCGGTGCGGAACCAGTTCACGCTGAAGATCTTCGGCAGTTTGTCTTTGTCGCCCTGCTGGCCGAGCTTGATCCAGTGCTTGAAGTAGTCACCCATGTGGTAGCCGCAGAACGGTTTCATGGCGAATGGGTCGCGACGGACGGTGCCGGCCTTGAGGTCGAGCGCGGCCGCGGTGACCTCGGAGCCCATGCTGGAACCGATGAAGACCCCGTGGTTCCAGTCGAACGCCTCGTACACCAAGGGAACGGTACTGGGGCGACGTCCGCCGAACAGGAAGGCGCTGATCGGCACACCGTTGGGATCTTCCCACTCGGGTGCGATCACAGGGCAGTTGCTTGCCTTGGCAGTGAATCGTGAATTCGGATGAGCGGCCGGTTCTGTGGCCGAGTCAGCCGTCCAATCGCGATTCTTCCAGTCGATCAGCTTGCCCGGTGGTGGGTAGCCGATGCCTTCCCACCAAATATCATTGTCCTCGGTTAACGCCACATTGGTGAAGATGCTGTCCTTTTCAATCGACTTCATCGCGTTCGGATTCGATTTCATCGAGGTCCCGGGCGCCACGCCGAAGAAGCCCGCTTCGGGGTTGATGGCGTAGAGTCGCCCATCTTTGCCGAAACGCATCCAGGCGATGTCGTCGCCGACGGTTTCCACTTTCCAACCGGGGATCGTCGGGATCAGCATTGAGAGGTTCGTTTTACCGCAGGCCGACGGGAAGGCGCCGGTGATGTACTTCACCTTGCCTTGCGGGTTGGTCAGCTTGAGAATCAACATGTGCTCGGCGAGCCATCCTTCGTCGCGCGCCTGCACCGAAGCGATGCGCAGGGCCAGACATTTCTTGCCGAGCAGCGCGTTGCCGCCGTAACCGGAACCGTACGACCAGATCTCACGCGTCTCCGGGAAGTGGGAGATGTACTTCTCTTCGATCGGTGCGCAGGGCCAGTAGCCGTTGTCTGATTCACCCTCTTTGAGCGGTTTGCCGACCGAGTGCAAACACGGAATGAACTCGCCATCATCGCCCAGAACCTTGAGCACTTCGGTGCCAACCCGCGTCATGATGTGCATGTTGGTCACGACGTACGGCGAATCGGTGATTTGCATGCCGATCTTGGCAATCGGCGAGCCGACGGGACCCATGGAGAACGGGATCACGAAAAGGGTCCGCCCGCGCATACACCCTTTATACATGCCGCGCAGCGTCCCTTTCAATTCCTCGGGATCGATCCAGTTGTTCGTCGGGCCGGCATCGCTTTCCTTTTTGGAGGCGATGTAGGTCCGGTTTTCGACACGGGCGACATCGGACGGATCGGAACGGAACAGGTGGCTGCCCGGTCGTTTCTCTTTATTGAGTTCGATGGCCAATCCTTCCTTGACCATCTCGTCAAAGAGGCGGTCGTACTCCTCCTTCGATCCATCGCACCAGTGGACCGCGTTTGGTTGGCATTGTTCGACCCAATGGTCGACCCATTCATTCAGCTTTTGATGATTGGTCACGTGTTCGACAGTTACTTGGCTCATAGCAATTCCCCTTGGCTGGACGGCGAAAGCGCCTTGTGGACGGCGATTTGCTGCCGCCACTACCTCAAAATCTATTGATAGGCGATTTTCGGTCTGATTGCAAACGGGTGAGCAACTTAGCAATCTGGTGGGGGGACTTTTTGACAGGAGGAGACCGTACTTGAACCGTTGGTCTAGTGTCATGTCACGCACCAAGAGCCGGACAGAACTCCGTAGGGCAGGAGCACCGGGCGCCATGCGTGCTCGGCATGGTCAATTCGGCTGCCCGCCCGGGGCTCCTGCCGGACACGCGACAACGCCATCGGCAGGAGCCCTGCGCTGCCAGCGCCCCCGCCGTCTCCGGAGTCACGGACGCGCAGTGCTCCTGCCCTACGACATATCACACGTGACACAACACTAGTGTCATGTCATGCACCAAGAGCCGGACAGGCGACAACGCCATCGGCAGGAGCCCTGTGCTGCCAGCGCCCCCCGCAGTCTCCGAAGTCATGGACGCGCAGTGCTCCTGCCCTACGACATATCACGCGTGACATAACACTAGACGCGCCTGTGGCGCACTGAAACGCCCTTTTCAGAAGTCACAATAAAACCCTCAACACCAAGCAACTAATTCCGTGGTAGTTCTTATGGAACGGCTCTCGAATTACTGGTTGGGGATACGTGCGCTACGGATGTCCGGGCTGGTCAGTGCATGGGCTCTGGTGCTGGCCATCCCCGCGACGGCGGGGATCGACGGTCATTGGGAGGGTGCGTTCAACCGCCAGGGTGCCATTCAAACGGTCTCGTTTGATTTTCAGCATACCGATGCAAGATGGATCGGTACATACGACATCCCGGCTAGTGTCGTGTCCCGGAAGTCCGTTAAGTAAGTCTGCGCGGCTGGTCCCGAGCGTGGCGTGACCCGCCCTCGGGTGATGCCTTGTCGGTATGGGAGATCGCCGTCACGCGAGGGCGCGTGACGGCACTTTGGAATCGGACAGTTCTTCTGCCAATTGCTATACAACGTGCATGCATCTTTAATGGCCGGTCGGGTCCGTACCGCTCGACGACTGCCATTGGGTGTATTGGTCAATGAACAACTGCGCAATGGCCGTCGCCCCCTCCAGTGTCGGTTCAATGTCCTGGCAGAGATGTGTGGCCTCGTGGCCTTTGAATGTTGCGTAAATGTCGGCAAGATAGCCGTTGACGTCGTGGATATTCTGTTCAATCCCCGCGTTGAGTTGCGTCAGCATCTGTTCCAGATCGAGCGGAAGCGTGGTTTGCGGCGAGTACACATTACCCGCAATCAGGCAAGATGTAGGGTTGGTCTGACGAATGCGTTCGAGCAGATCGCGGTGACGTTGCAGTAGAAACGACACCCCTTCGGTCATGACGCGTTCCATATGCTGGAGGGCATCATTGCCGCCAATGGTCAAGGTAATCAGGTCGCCAGTGGCTTTGGTGTCGACCCAATCCATGGTGCAGCCGTCGGCGGTCTGATCAAGCAATTGCCACTCCGTGCCCAGCCATTTGTGGAACTGCGCCACCGCGCCACCGCCAACGACACCGGTGTACTTGTCGATACTCATGCTGTCGCCGAGGGCGAGGTAGATCATCATACATTCTGCACTGAGTCGTCTCTGTTACTATCTTTTCGAAATCGACCGTCAGCGCGTTTGTCGGATGAGTGCCGGGCCTTGTCGGTCAGCCATCCGATACGAAAGTCGTCAGTTGTGTCGAAATGGGGGACGTACGGCTTGATGTCCAGCAACGGTGTGCCGTCGACCATGTCAATGTCGGCGATATGAAGGACGTTGCCCTCAATCCGCTGGAGTCTCACCACCGACAGTCCGATCGGATTGGGACGGCGTGGGGCTCTGGTAGCGAATAGCCCGCGCTCCTGATCATCGAGAAACGGCACAACCTTGAGTTTGTATCCTTCGGACAGGTGCAGATGATAGAGCAGGATGATGTGTGAGAATCCGTCGAGGTCGCTGAGGCCCTCGGCCAATTCCCGATCGACTTCGACCGTACCCTCGGCGCCGCCCGAGCGGTGCGGTTGGATTGGTGCGCCTTCGGGAGTCTTGAACGGCGTGCGGATGATGCCGATGGGGATGAACGTGATTTGAGTCATTGGGTTCGTGGCGCTCTTGGTATACAATCGGAACCCACCCTGACGGTCTTTCGCTGAAAGCGAAAGACCGTCAGGGTGGGGTACCGGACGCTCGTGCTATTCAAGATACTTGGCATGGGCCGGTGGATGCCAAGGTGTTTTCAATGACGGCCAGGAACGCATCGCGTTCGATTGGCTTGGATATACATCCCTGCGGGGCGGGGAGGGACTCGCTGCCCTGAATCAATTCCGTTAGCGAATATGGATCACCGGCATCATCGGTTACCGCCGTGACAATGATCACGGGAATCGAACTCACCTCGGGATCGGACTTGAGTTCACGGTAGAAACGGACGCCGGACTTTTTCGGCATCGAGATATCCAGCGTAATCAGATCGGGCTTCTCGTTTTTGGCCTTTTCGAGTCCTTCAATCCCATCTTCGGCACTCAACGTTTCGTATCCGTTGTCATTGAGCAGTGTCTCGAAGTAGGTGACAATGTCGGGCTCATCGTCCAGGATCAGGATGCGCTTTGCTGTGTTGCCGTTGTCCATTGTAACCATCTCCCACAACATGCCGGCAGACCTGCAACTGACGTCATCGGCATATGCGTCTAGGTCTTGCTCTTCTTACGCGCCTCAAGTGCCTCGAGCGCATTCTGGAGTGTCGCCGGATCGGCGCCTTTGATGCGTTCCATCAACTGGTCTTTCAAGTCGACCGAATCAGCGAGGTCCGGTGTTTCCTCGACGCCAAGGGCACGCTGGACGCTGCGGACATAGTCGATCGGTTTGACCGGTTTTTCCAGGTAAGTGCCCGGTCCGGAGATCATCCGGTTTTCGAGTATGTCGTCCAGATCGCTTTTGCCCATCTCGTCGCTTGCATGCGCGGTAACGATCAGCACCGGAATCCGCGACAGTTCTTTGTCCTGGCGCAATTCGTAGAGGAGCTTGTGTCCCGACTTGCGCGGCATCACCAGGTCAAGGGAGATAAAGTCGGGCTTGGATTGGCGGATCATCTCCAGCGCTTCGAGGCCGTCGCTGGCCGTAAGCACATTGAACCCGGCATCTTCCAGAATGTTGGCCAGGTAGAAGCGGACGTTCGGTTCATCGTCGACCACCAGGATCGTTTTGTCTTCTGCACGTGCCATTGTTCAGTCCTGTCACTTGTTGCCCGACGTCGTCTCCGCTGAATCCGATGCGGCTGTGGTCTCTCCGGGTTTGGGGAGACGGTGTCGCGGCAGTTCAATACGAAACGTCGACCCTTGACGTTCTTTGGAATTGAACGAAACCTTTCCGCCGTGCTGATGCACGATCTTTTTCGTGGTCAGCAAGCCCAGGCCGGTGCCCTTGTCCGAGCCCTTGGTTGAGAAGAAGCTGGTGAAGATCTTGCGGCTGATTTCATAATCGATACCGCGACCGTTGTCGACAACCTCATAGATTAAGACGCCGTCTTCTTCACGCGTCGTCAGCGTCACATGGAACTTGCGCTGACCTTCGCTCATGAGGCAGGCATCGATGGCATTGGATACCAAATTGACCAGACAGGTGTGGATGCCGTTGGCGTCGAGCGGCGCCTCCGGGATATCGTCCTGCAGGTCGAGGCGCAGATCAATCTTGGACTGGTCGGCCGAATCGCGGAAGAGCCCGTAGACTTGTCGCGCCGGCTCATTCGGATCGATATTCTCGACGGAGGTCTTGCGCCCTTTGGCGAAATCGAGAAACTCGCGGACGAATGACGAGATGCGGGTGATGTTTTCCTGCAGCATCGACCAGCCTTTGGCAAATCGCTCACCGTCGCCATGGCGCAGTCCCGAGTTGACGACGTAGACGCCGCCTTCAAGTCCCATGAGGACGTTCTTGATGCCGTGCGCAATACCGGCGACCGTTTCACCGACCGCCCCGAGCCGTTCAGCTTCGAGTTTCTCCCTTTCCAGTTGTTTGATGTGCGTGATATCGGTGGACATCTCGACGACATAAGGAATCTCGCCGTCGGGCCGGCGAATCGGCAGCATGTGGACGAGATAGCTGATTTCGCGACCATCCTGCATTTTGCCGCGTTCTTCACGCACACGTGTCTGGCCGTCGGCAAAAGTGCGAATGGCGCCGCACTGCTCACAGCGATCATCGAGGTTTTTGTACACGCGGAAACAAGATTGGCCGCTCCATGAGCCATAAGTGTCTGTGAACGTCTTATTCGCCTCGACAATTTGGAACTGACGGTCGATCACGCAGATCGAAATGGGCACATCATCGAACAGTTGTGTCTTGATCCAATGCGAGAATTCCTCACTCGCGATACCGTTTTGGCTCCCGGCCACGACCGGCAGTGGACGCGCGGTGGACCGTTTGGTGCCAGGTTTTGCGGTCATGTCACTCACCTCCCTCGGCCTGTGAGAAAGTGGCGTAGGGGCTTAAGTGACGCAGCTCGGTGTCATAGTCGGCGTTGTGACAGTTGTCGCAGCGGATGAATTGCGCCGAGTAATACTCCGGATCTTTGGCCATGTGTTTCTCATGGCAAGCGATACACGACCCATGCATGGCATCCCGATAGCCGGGCGCCTGCCACAGCGGTCCGTCTTTGGGCGGCGCCTGGATCATCGTCGAGCCGTCGGCCACCATGTCCGCGTGGCAATCGTAGCAGGGACGGATGTTGTCGGCGGTTTTAACTGCATCGGGATCACGATGGCAGCGCACACAACCCTCGTTGCCACCCATCGCAGCGGTGTGCGATGTGTGATCGAAGATCATCGTCGGATTGTACATGTCACGGTGACATTCGTAGCACGACGTATTGCGGTCGAACGGCTTGTTCATGTGGTGGCAGACACCGCATCCCTTGTCCGTAGAGCCGGCGCCACCCTCGCGCACACGGTGACTTTCATGATCAAATAGCACCATGTTGCCGTCGCGATTCCCATCAATCACCATTAACAGGACCGGATCGGCGCCGGGTACGGCGAACTGGGCCATGGCCTCTTCCACCGGCACCGCGAACCGTGTCCCCTCCTGGCTGGCGCGTGTCAGACGCAGTCCTTCAATGGTGCGAACTCCTGAGACACTTTCCGCACGATGCAAATCTCCCGAGCGAATGTGTTCCGGGAGAAACACCAACGTCATCGCTGCCGTGCCAATGGCGATCAGTGAATACCAGGCCGGCCCGCGCCAGGCGCGCTGTCCGAAATCACGGACGCTGCTGGCTTCGACGGGAATCGGGACGTATCGCTTTGTCGACGCCGTTTCCTCGTCATGGTGTTCAAAGACACGCAGGTGCTCAACGAAAAAGATGAAGATCAATCCGAAAGCCGCGACGATGCCCAACGTAATGGCGAACTCCATCCAATGCGGGAAGTAGGCGGCCTCCTCCGGACGCAGAAACGCCACGATGCTGGTATCAAGACGGTAGCCGATCATCCCCAGAACAGTGAGTGCAGAGGCCGTCGCCAATCCGCCGATGCTGCGGCGAATGCGCGGAACCATCAATAGGAGGGCAGGGATAATCGCGCTGACGCCGAGTTCAAACAAGAAGAGGTTGCCCTGCCAGTTCCCGGAAAAGGCCTCTGGCAGAACACCGCGCCAAGCCAGATCGCCGAGGCGGATCAGTGCATACAGACTGAGGACCGCGGCCGCAGCCCCACCCAATCCCGCGAGACGTCTCGTGTCGACTTTGTGACGGAAGAAATACCCCGACAGCACTGATTCCAAGGTCACCATCATCAGGCCAAGGCCAACCGCGGAGACGAAGAACAATACATAGATGATCGGGCTGTACCACAGCGGATGCAGACGGCCCGGTGTAATCAGGAACAGTGATCCGAGCGATGACTGGTGCAATGTCGAGAGTACAATACCGGCGATCACCAGTGGAATCGTGGCCTTCTTCAGGAACTGGTAGATTGCTTTGAAGATGCGATGTTTAAACAATGGGTGTTCGAGAATGACCGGCGCGAATTCGAGGGTCAGCACGGTGAGATAAATCATCACGCACGCGGCCACTTCGAAGAGCACGGAGTGATGCTGCCAATTGATGAGCGGGTGCCAGATGTGCCAGGGCAAACCGAGATCGTAGAGCAACCCGACCGCCACCGCGGCATAGCCTAAAAATGCTGTCAGGATCGCGGGACGCACGAATGGGCGGTACCGTTCGAGTCCGAAGATGTAGACGATGGCGGCGAGGACGAATCCGCCGGCCGCGAGCGCCACACCGGCCATGACGTCAAATCCGATCCACAGTCCCCAGGGTGCGCCATCGGAGAGATTCGTGGTGGCCCCAAGCCCGCGCACAAAGCGCGCCACGCTGACCACAGCCCACACACCGACAATCGCCCAGAGGATGCTCTTCAGTATGTTTAAGCGGCTATTCATGAATCATCTCTCGTTTCTGTGGTTTCCGGTGCCGTATCGGTTGCTTGTGAGTCGGGTCCGTCCGCCTCGCCGTTTTGCACGGCGCGTTTCATGCGCCGGCCGATGATCCAGTAGATGCCGGTCATCACGCCGCCCATGACGGCGATCGTCGGCGGGACCTTCTTGAGCGAATTCCACGTCAGTTCCGGCAATGGCTGATCGCCGACCTTATTGTTCCATGCCAGGAAGTTCATGGAGATGTTCGACAAGTAGAGAACCGATGCGCCGCCCGCTTCCCGTTCACCGAAGACGTGATCGAGGTAGCGCCCCGGGTATTGGCGCTGACGTGTCTTCGCTTCGAGGAGCATTTCGTTCCGAGTGCCGAACGTGAGAGCTTTCTCAGGGCACGCCTCCACGCAGGCGGGGAGTTGGCCCTGCTTGAGTCGGTCGTAGCAGAAGGTGCACTTGCGCACGAGCGGTGTCGGTTTGTCCCACTCGTAGCGCGGGATTCCATACGGACAGGCGAGCATGCAGTATCGGCACCCCATGCACACGTCTTCATCATAGATCACCGGCCCCGCGTCTGTCTTCTTCATTGCACCGACGAGGCAGGCCGATACGCATGCGGGCTCCAAACAGTGCAGACACATCTGGCGCACAAAGGTGTCGTCGGGTTTGCGCAAAATGGTTGAGAAGCGGCTGGCCGAGAGTGCGTCGACCGATCGCTGACCGGGACGCAGGCAGTCGTGTCCCAGGTTATTGGCCTTTTTGCAGGCGTCGATGCATTTCTCACACCCGGTGCAGCGGGTGACATCTATCAGTATCGATGGCGAGTCGATCATACCGGTTGTTTCTCCTTGCCTAAGGCCACGGCCACCTGCGTGCCGCAATCACTGGGGAACCGCCAGGCAGCTTCCGAGACAAACTGCGTGAACGGCAACAGCAGGCAGTGGCTGATTTTGCTGAACGGGATCAGGATGAACAGAATGTTCGCGCTCATCACGTGAACAAGCATCGTCGCTTCATACGGGAACGGATTCATCATGGGATGCATCGCCACGAATCCGGAGGCAAACGGAACCGCGATGAACAGCGGAATCGCATAGTCCTGGAAACGGCTCAAGCGGCGAGCGTCGGCGAAGATCGTGCGTTGGATGACAATCGCGAGTGCCGTGACGACCGCGAGGATTGTCAGGACGTCGGCCGCGGTGCTCGACAGGGTCGGCCACGACAGGCCGATACTGCGTTCCCACAAGAGCACGTGCGAACCCAGAAAGATCGGTACTATAATGATGGAGACATGGAAGATGATCGTCGTCAGGCTGTAGGTGATCCGGTGCGTGAACCGTCTGACCGGAAACAGCCAGGAGAGTGTCGTGCGGATCAGTTGTCCGACCGGAAGGCTCTTATCACCGGCGTCGCGCATGATCTTTCGGATGTCGAGCACCGTGATGACCACGAGCCGCAGAAGTCCCAGAATCATAAAGGCAAATGCTGTCCAGAAGATCGGACCGCGAGCCCATTGGAGTGCGGTTTCCACTATGCTTCCACTCCTTCCTTGGCCGGTTTGAGGAGATCGTCGGCGGCATCGGTATCGGATTCCGCCTTTTCTTCGGTGAACCCGGTATAGTCGATGACTCTCAGTAGTAGATCATGCAGACCGACCACTTCCACGTCGGGGAGATCATTGTCTTCGCACACTTCGCGGAGCTGCTTCTTGCAGTTGGCGCAGGGCGCCACAACATATTTGGCGCCGGTGGCGCGGATTTGGTCGGCTTTGCGTTTACCGAGCGGTCCGGTACGGAACGCACGGATCTCGTCGATTGAGACGGTGCCGCCGCCGCCACCGCAGCAGTAGTTGTCCTCGCGGTTCGGTGTCATCTCGACGAAGTCGCTGCAGATTGCTTTAAGCAGTTCGCGCGGTTCTTCGGTGATGCGTCCGGTCCGTGCGATGTTGCACGGGTCGTGGTAGGTGACCCGTTCGGCGATTTTTTCGTCTTTGAGTGGCAGCTTGCCGGCTTTCAATTGCTGATAGGCGTACTGCATGCAATTGACCACCTCGGGAGCATCGGGTCCACCGAAGGTCGGGACGAACCAGGCGCTGCGCGTGGCGTGGCCGCATTCGCCGACCAACACCTTCTTTCCTTTGAGCCGTTTAACCTCACCGACAACATTTTTGACGATTCGTTCGAGCATCCGGTCGCTGTAGAAGAGGCCGTAGTTGATACCGTCGAAGTTGCCGGTGCCGATGGTCCACGAACCGCCGGTGACGTGCATCACGGCGGCGTTGCCCATCAGCGTGTTGGCTTCAAGGAGAAAGTCGGAGACCGCCGGGAAGAAGACATACTCGGCGTCTTCCACGTCGATCGGATACTTTGCGGGGAGGTTGTACATGTCCATGAGTTCCTCTTCGAGAAACTCACAGGTGTCGGTCAATGCCGCCGGCGGGATCGCCGAGGTGTTTCCAACACCCTCCAACTGTTCACGCGTTGCGACGACGAGCGCTTTGGGGATGACGTCAATCTCGGCGAGCAGGTAACGCCCCAAGTGGGTGACGAGCCCGTGATCGATGCCAATCGGGCAGGTCAACTTGCAGCGACGGCAGGCGGTGCAGCGATAGTACGCGTCGGCCATCTGGTCGAGGTACTCGTCAGTCAGGGTGAAATTATCGTAGAGTCGTGCCTTCAGCAGGCCGGCACGCGTGAAGTAGCGGCGGTAAACCTTAAGCAGCATCTCTGATCGTTCACAGGGGATGTCCTGCGGATCGCGCGTGACCTCGTAGAGCTGGCACGACACCGCACACCGTCCACAGTGTGTCGTCAAGCGCGTGTACGTGTCGAGGGCCGGGCCATAACTCGAACTGTTCAGCACTGCGGCGAATGCCTCGAGGAACCGGCGGGGACGCTCGGTGACATCCAGCGTCCGCTGTTCGATGTAGTAGGCGTATTTGTCTCGTGTGCTCATTGGCATCGTGTCCTTGGGTTGATTACCTGCCTCCCCGTGGTGTCCAAGCGGGTGTGGAGTTCATCTCAGCCATTAACCAAAGGTGTCCGAATGTTGCGAACTCCCGTTGCTTGAGTGTTGCAAGCGACACGCCAGTTGCAACTTGGGGCTGACAATAGCCTATAAGGTGCTGTTGATTAAGAGGTTAGAAATAGCGATTAAGAGCGGAGTGGCGGTGCGAAGTTTTTCAAAATCGAAACATTCATCTGTTTCTCTGGTGCAACATTGAAACGTTTCAATCTCGAAACTCTGTGGCGTCAATGTCGAACGCTTTAAGTCGGCGCCACAGTGTGGTACGGCTGATCCCCAACTGGCGGGCGGTTTGTCCCAAGTTGCCTTTGTTCTGTTGCAGGATCGAACGGATTGTTTGCTGCTCGGCACGTGCCAGCGGTGACTGGTTCCAACCGTTGGCATCGATGTCCTCGGCCAGATGATCCTCGGGTTGATACTCTTCGGGCAGGTGACGCATGTGGATGCGTCGCTGGTGGCAGAGCACAAAGGCATACTCGATGAGGTTTTCCAGTTCGCGAACATTGCCGGGGAAATCATGGCGCATGAAGAACTCCATCACCGCCGGCGTGACGCCCTCGATTTGCTTGCCGCGTTTCGCGTTGTAGCGATTGACAAAGTGCTCCACCAGATGCGGAATGTCTTCGCGCCGTTCGCGCAGGGGCGGCACCGTCAGGCGCACCACGGCCAGGCGGAAGTAGAGATCGTCGCGGAAGCGCTCCTTGCTCACCATTTCAAAGAGACGTTTGTTGGTAGCGGCCACAATACGGACATTGGCACGGCGCGGTTCGACCGAGCCGAGGGGTTCGTATTCGCGTTCCTGCAGCAGGCGCAGAAGCTTGACTTGGGTTTCCAAGGGGAGTTCGCTGATTTCATCGAAGAACACGGTACCGCCATCGGCCAACGCGATTCGTCCCGGTTTGTCCTTCTGCGCGTCGGTGAACGCCCCTTTGACATACCCGAACAACTCGGATTCGAAGAGGCTGGGTGGGAGTGTACCGCAATTGACCACCACACAAGGTTTTGATCGTCGGCTGCTCAGGTTGTGAATGGCGTGGGCAATCAACTCCTTCCCCGAACCGCTGGGTCCTTCGATCAGAACCGTGCTGTCGCTTTGGGCGATATCAGGCAGGAGCGTGAAGATACGACGAAACGCCTCACTACGGCCGATGATGTCCTCGAAGACATACTGGCTTGAGATCTCACGCCGCAGTTGTTCGATCTGTGACAGATCGCGGAAGGTCTCGACGGCGCCGAGCACGCTACCATTGCGATCACGCAGGACAGCGGTGGAGATGCTGATCGGATGGCTGCGTCCATCGCGGTCAAGAATGCGGGCGGGCTGGTTGATGATTTCGTTGCCGGTGCGCAGGGTCTGACGGATGGCGCAGCCGCGCTCGCAGATGTCGGCGCGGAAAACGTCGGAGCATTTCCGTCCGATGGCATCAGCCGCGGGCACACCGGTGATCCGTTCGGCGGCTTTGTTGAAGGATGTAATGCGCCACTCCCCATCGACGGTGAAGACACCATCGGCGATGCAACTGAGAATGGTCTCATGCAGTCGGTCCTGCTTGGTTTTTTCCATGGGAGCGGCCTCCTTCTATTCTAGTTACGGCAGAATTTGGTCCAGATGTTCAACTTTGAAACAGGATTATGTTTCAATTATGGAATTTTGACAATCTGAGGGGCCGGACAATAGAGCCCTCTATTGAGAGTTCGTTGAAAATTGGTATTCTGTTTCGCACAGGTCTGGTTCCTGGCCGGACCGGTGCGGCTGAGAGCCGCCCCTACGCGAGGATTTATCTACGTGACGTTATGTATTGAGGATGCCCTTTCATGTCGAGTCTGAGCGAACAGAAAGCAACGCTTAGGGAGTTACTTGCCGCACGGGACCGGGAGACGATCATGCGCTGGGCACGCGAGGCGCGGGGTTCGCTGCGTACACTGACCTCGATGACATTCGACACCGATCAGTTGCTTGTCTGGCGGGCGATTGAGGCCACCGGGTGGGTCGCGGCGGTTGTCGCCGAGGACGGGTTGCGACCAGTAAAGGATCTGATTCGACGGCAACTGTGGCTGATGAATGATGAATCGGGGGGCTTGGGGTGGCATTCGCCGGAACTGATAGGGGAGATCCTCGTCAATGTTCCGTCACTGGTTGAGCAGTTCGCGCCGTTGTTGCCTTCCTTCTTAGTCGAAGAGCCATTTGAGCGCGGGACGCACTTCGCGATGTGGCGGATTGCCCAAGTGGATCCCAAGGTGTACTCGTCGAATACACCGCAACTGGTCCGTTCCCTCACGGATGCCGATGCGGCGATCCGGGCGTTTGCGGCGTTGACGCTGCTGCATGTTGATGCGGATACGCACGTTGGCGCGGTGGAACCGCTACGGTCGGATGATGCGGAAGTTGTTGTGTATGATTACGGCGATGGATCGTTTCAGACGACGACGGTTGGGGAGTTGGTGGCCGGCGGGCTGTCGCGAGACTGATGCGAATCCCACCCTAACGAATGATCGCCTTTGGCGATCATTCGTTAGGGTGGGGCACCCCACTTTGTTTTTCTAACGTAGCACGAGCGGGACGGCCCTGCTACGATGAGTACCCGGCCAGTGTTCCGACACTACGTCCCGATCGCGTCGTGGACCATCTGCAGCAGTTTCTCCCGGTCGATCGGTTTGTCGATGAAGCCGAGTGGTTTTGGCATCGTGTGATGATCGCGGGCGAACAACTCTTTGTAGCGTTCCACACCACTGCACACGATGACGGGAATCTGGGAGAGCTTCTCATCCTTGATGAGATTCCGGTAGAATTTCACCCCGGTCTCACGCGGCATGACAATATCGAGCGTGATGAGATCGGGGGGATTGGCTTGCACCTGTTTCCACGCAACGTCACCATCATCAGCCGTCTCGGTTTCGTAACCGTGCTCCTGAAACAGGATTTCCAGATAGGTGCGGGGATCTTGTTCATCGTCAATAATCAGAATCTTCTTGGCCACGTCAGCCACCTCCCGGCTTAATGCCACTCCCACTCCAGGAACGGTTTGTCGATATCGGTCATGGCGTTCACGACCAGTTCCACCAGTCCACCATACAGTATATTGCACTTTTCGAAGACCTGGTAGGTGGCAAACATGTCGCGAATCGCACCCTTGCAGTTGGAGCAGGGAGCACAGACGAACTTCTTGTGTTCGGTGCCAATGATATCCTGGAACACATTCAGGATTTGCCGCAGTTTGGCCCGTCCCGAGATGATCTCGCGGAAGGCGGGGAAGTTGAGGTCCTGGGTGATCGCGAAGCCGCTGCCACCGCCACAGCAGTAGTTTTCGACTCCGTGGGGGGTCATTTCACGGAAGTTGTTGCAGACCGCCTTGAGCACGTCGCGTTGCGGTTGCACAACCCCCATCAGGCGGACCAGGTTGCACGGATCGTGGAGAGTGGTCGTGATGTCGTCGTTGCGTGAGGGATCGAGTTTCAGTCGTCCGCTCAACACAATGTCGCGCAGCAATGTCATCGAGCTTTCGCGTGGGATGTTGAGGTCGCCCACCAGGACACGGTCGGCAATGACCGTCAGGGCCTTGTGCGCATGTCCGCACTCGCCCAGAACGATCTTCTTCACGCCCAGCTTCTTGGCCACTTCGGCATGCTTCAGCGCGACTTTGGCAAACTGGACGTCGTCATACCACACACCGTAGTTCACACCATCGTAAGCCACTAATTCACTCGATAGTGTGTAGCTGAGTCCCGCCGCTTCGAGGATGATCGCAAATGCTTCGGGATTTTCCGGCCAGGCCAGGAATTCGCCGGCGTTGTGGATCAGCAGAATGTCGGCGTCGCTTTTGTCCATCGGCCATTTGAATTTCTGGCCGGTGCGCTCATCCACCTCTTCTTCGAGGAATTCGACCGTATCGAGAAAGGCGATCGGTGTCATACCGGTTGATGACCCCGATTCGAGTTGGCGTTGCGATCCTTTATCATGCAGCGGTTCAACCGTGATACCCATTTCCTGACTGAAGATCTTACGCAATTCGCGGGTGACCAAACCGTTGTCGACACCGATGGGGCACGACTGCGCGCAGCGACGGCACAGGGTGCAGCGATAGCTCAGCTCCATCAGGCGCGCGATCATCGTCCAGGTAACGTCGATCTCGTTCCCGGTTATCATGGTCATGAATTTGCCGCCGGTTCTGATATATTTCTTGTAAAGCCGGCGCAAAATGTCGGAGCGGAAGGTCGGGCGATAGATGTCGATCTGGCCCGATTCATTATAAATGGGGCAGGCGTCCGAGCAGGTCTGGCACTTCGCACAGTATTCCATCGTCAGCATGAGTGTCTGCTGGAAGGTCCAGTTGTTCTCCTTCTCGAACAGTTTCTTCAGTCCGGAGAGGAAGGACTCGATGTACTTTTTCTTCTCCTCTTCCGTCTGCGGTCGCGGGAACTTGAACGCTGTGACACCGTCGAGATCGGACTCGTACTTCTGCCGTTGCTCCTCGGTGAGCGCGGGGAAGTCGGGGAGGTTTTCCGGCTTGTCATACGGCGGCGGCAACGGTTCGAACGCTTGCTCGCTCAGATCGATGAGCTGACCCGGTTTGTGGGCAAAGTCCTTGTAGGTGGTTGCGGGTTTCGTATCACTCATCTTTCTTTTCCTCCTCGGTCGAGGTGGCGGCTTCGGCCCAGGTGCTGCCCGACTTAATGTGCGGCGCCGACCAGTTGATTTTGTATCCCAAAGCCTTTTGAACTGCACGTTCGATGTGTCCGTCGCGGATATTCGGTTCATCCTCCCAGCGCACCGTGTGGTAGGTGAAATACTTGCCGACCATGTGGGTCATATGCGTGAACGGGAAATAGAGCAGCAGAATGACGACGAGCCACAAGTGCACCGACAACATGGTCGGCAGTGGTCCGGCTGCTTGAAACGTAATCAAGCTACCGACAAATCCCCGCCAGATGGCCAGCGATTGTTCGACCGTGGTCAAACTCAACAAGCCGGTTACAAACACCGCCAGCAGGAACACCAGATTCAAATAATCGCCGCGCACGGTGGCGGCGCGCATGTCGCGATTCGTCATCCGTTTCAGCAGCACGCCAACACCGCCGATCAAGCTCAAGATCCAGCCGGCATAACCCAGTACCACGGTGGCGTAGTGTACCAGGACCGCAAAGCCGTTACCCGCGTTGGCTGCGACCGTCACACCGGCTGCCTGCATGATCGCGCCGACAACCAGAACGACCGTGAAGCCAACCAGGCAGTAGAGTCCGAAGTGGAACGGGAAGGAGAAGTACCAGAGCGGACGGTTATGGCGATAGACGCCCTTGACCAAGATGATCTCCTTGGCCATTTCGGTCAGCTCAGCCATCAGGGCAAAGTCGCGCGGCTTGGTCCACCAGTCGATTTCCTCAAAGTAGGAGCCGCCGTAGTGGCCCTTGCCCCGTTCGTGGGGGATGGGATACAGGTCCCAGCGCAGATGCACCGGCATGCGGGCGATGCGGATCATCTTCACCGCCACCGCGACCACAAAGAAGACAACCGCCACGTAGCTAACCCATTGCAATGCGCTCATAAACCCCTCCCGTTACCGCCTGTCATCTCCGATGCGATAGATGGTTCTCGTCGAGCAGTCCCCATCCCGATGGTTTCGATCATGTCGGCGTTAAGCATCATCGGTCACCGTTGCGACTCGTCTGTCCCGTAGACGAGCGATTTCATCGTTCCAATGCAGTATGTGCCGTATCGATAGACGTCACACTCGTTACAGTTAAAGCCCAGTTTTGCGCATTCCTCCTGGCACACCATCCAACAGGGTTGACGGCTGTGCTTGGCGGCCGGACACTGTTGGCGCATTTCCGGAGAACAATGAGTGACATCCCAACACGGGAGCAGGGCCAGGAGACGTCGAATGCCCTCAATGTTCAGGCCTTCATCATTAATAAGGTATTGGATGGTCTTGATACGGCGGATGTCGGCGCGGCACAGCAGCCGACGGCCGGTTGGCGTGCGATGATAGCGCAGCAAGCCTTCGGATTCATACTTGCGAAGTGCCGACACCGAGAGACCGGTCATAGAGGCCGCGATGCCAATCGAAATAACAGGGTCCCAGTCAGCTTCAGGTTCAGAGGGAATGTTGTGTGGTTCGATCGCGGTGATCTTGTGAAGTTTTTCTTTTGTGCGATTGCGAGATCGAGCCATTGGACACCCCAAAATCTGGCCTTTCTGACTATGAGAGTATACGAAGTCTACACTTTGAATTAGAGAAAGATTGTACAAGGTTGTGACAAGATGACTCATTTGACTGGTAAGTTGATCATTGACAAGGAGTAAGCACGAAAGGGCCGCACAAGGGGACTTGTTGAAGACGTTGCTCTTGTCCTATTCAGCCGGACCGGTGTGGCTGAGAGCCGCACCTACGTGAGTCTGCATTCGTACCGCAGTAGCCGCTGAGCTCACGCGCGATCATCGATTCGGGTTTTTTTACCATGTCCCAAAAAACGGGCCGCCGAGATTCGTTCTGTCTCGACGGCCCGCGATGTATCACAGGGTGTTCGCTACTTGCCGGGTTGGGGGGGCAGCTTCTGTTTCATCCGGAGTTCCTGCTCTTTGTCGGCAAGGACGTCGCTTTTGACCGTCATGGATTTCTCGCCAAACAGCGCAAACCGCAGCCACTTGTACCCGAGCTTCAGCAGTGCCACATCGTCTTCGCGGACCGTATTGACGGTGTCTTCGTCGACTTCGAACTTGTTGAGGAAGCTGCTTTTGAAGACGAAGTCGCGAAAGCGATCGATGTTGTAGCAGACCATGAAGAACATCTCGATCTTCTCGGGCGTGAGCTTGGATCCTTCCTGGAAGAATGGGTGGAGAGTGAGGTCTTTGAAGTCCTTGCCCATTTCATCGTACTCAATGATCCCCTGATCGGCCAGCCATTCATCGACCGTCTGTTTCTTCGGTTCACGGAAGCCCTTGCAGACCGATTCCTTCAGGAGGAAATAGAACTCGTCGGCTAAATCCTTGCTGCCTTCGCCCGGCGACGCCATGCCCAGGGGATACATGCGGCAGGACCACGGGCGGTCGTTGTAGACAGAGCAGCCGTCCTCCTTGACAAAGGGGCAGCTCTTGCGCTCATCGTCGGTCATCTGCAAGAGGATCACCGGGTAGCCCAGGTTCTTGTCGAACGGCATGATCGTGTAGCGGTCGAGGAACTCCTGCGACGAGATGCCCAGCGCATTTTTCAGGCGAATGACATCGTAGGGTGTCAGAAAGATGTTCACATCGCCGCAGCAATCGTTGAAGCAGGGTACGCCGGAGTGGCAGGCGAAGGCGAACGTGTCGTCCTTCGTCAGCCGGGGATAATCCTTCAGGATTTCCTCTTTGAGTTTTTCTACTTCACGCATTGGGCCTCCCCTCAGTCAATGATGCGGCCACGGTGGGCGTTGGGTGACCAGACCGCCAGGGGGCCACTGTCACCGGTGTGTGGATCGAAACGGTGCCGGTAGGAGGCGTTCTGCTCATACTTCGTGCGCATCCATTCCCAGCCCTGAATGTAGTACGGACATTCGTCATTGAAGCAGATGTACTGGTAGAGGGGATTCCAGCCGGAGTCATCCGGGGGCATCCATTTCGACATGGTCATTCCGCAATGTGGGCACTTGTCATTGACGTCGTCTGTGGTCACGGCGGCACTCTCCCTGCTTATGGTCTTCACATCGGTGAGGAACTTACTCGGTGCTGTGGTCCGATGCAAGGCGACTGGTGGTGGAGTTGACAGACTCTCCACGGTGTTGTCCAACTCGTGCAGCCGTGTGGTGTTGGTGGTCATATGGTGGCTCGATTCTCTGTGCCGCAGCGCGACACGGTTCGATTTCCCGGTTTCCAACCTTCGTTACAGCGATTCGGTCTCTATCGACCTCCACTGAGAGTAACGCAAGTGTGCCGGCAATGTGGGTCAAATTGGTCGGGGTTTTGACAATTTGAGGAAATTACTATCGACGATATTGAACATGATTTTCAATTTGTCATGAACCCGCGAAAATTGACAAGTCTTGACATATATTTCACAAGCCGACTTGACATGGAATCGGCGATTTTCTACGGTACTGCTTGCCCGAAGCTGAGTAGACGGGCTCACCGCCCCGCCGCTGATGGCGCGGGGAAGAGGTTGGCACAGCGAATTGACGAGGTTTCATAGGGTGCAAGTCATTGAAAAAGGGCAAGTTGAGGTTTTGACGTCGGGTTGCACTGACACGTGCCGCCCCCCGGCTTCGATGACGCCGAAACGACTGTTTTGAGGGTGGGGATTGCGATTGTCACAAGTGTTGTCAGAAAGCACTATGTTTGTGAATTTGATAACAATAAAGCCGATCAAATGAGTGGAGTTCAGCGTATCAAATTACGGATAAAAAGGAGGCTGAATCTGTTGCGATCGGCTGACGACATGGGACGAACAGCAAACCCCTAATTAGGAGAGGTTGTGATCATGCAAAAAGCGGAGCTGATATCTCCCCACGGCAGCGACACGCTGCGGATTCTCCTGCTGGAAGGTAAGGAGCGCGAGGAGGAATTGAAACGGGCGGAGACCCTCCCGAAAGTGGTCATGTCCTCACGGGAAACCGGGGACTTGATCTTTCTGGGGATCGGCGGGTTCACGCCACTCGAAGGCTTCATGGAGCAGGAAGACTGGAAAGGCGTCTGCCAAACCATGAAGATGGCCAACGGAACGTTCTGGCCGATTCCAATCACCTTGTCTCACGATGAGAAGATTGCTCCGGGTACGGAGATCTGTCTCGTGTCCGGTGAGACCAATGAAGTCATGGGGACCATGACGGTCAACGAGTCGTACCAGATCGACAAAGACTTCGAATGTCAGCATGTCTTCACGACGACGGACGCCGAGCATCCCGGTGTGCAAAAGGTCATGGAGCAGAAGGCGTGGAATCTGGGCGGTCCGGTGAAGGTTCTCTCGGAGTCGTACTTCCCCAAAGACTTTGCCGACATCTACATGCGTCCGGCCGAAAGCCGCAAGATTTTCGAGGAGAAGGGCTGGAAGACGATTGCGGCGATGCAGTTGCGTAATCCGATGCACCGCTCGCACGAGTACCTGGCCAAGATCGCCATCGAGGTGTCCGACGGTGTCTTCATTCATCAGTTGGTCGGCCAGTTGAAGCCCGGCGACATTCCTGCCGACGTCCGTGTCCGCTGCATCGACACGCTGGTGGAGAACTACTTCGACAAGAGCCGCGTGGTGCAGGGCGGTTATCCGCTCGACATGCGTTACGCCGGCCCGCGCGAAGGACTGCTGCACGCCATCTTCCGTCAGAACTTCGGATGCACGCACATGATCATCGGCCGCGACCATGCCGGTGTGGGCGACTACTACGGTCCGTTCGACGCACAGGAGATCTTCCACCAGTTGCCAGAAGGCTCTCTGAAATGCAAGATGCTGCCGATCGACTGGACGTTCTGGTGCTACAAGTGCGGCGGCATGTGCTCAATGAAGACCTGCCCGCATGGTAAAGAAGATCGTCTGTTCCTCTCGGGTACGGCTCTGCGCAAGGCGCTCTCCGAAGGTGGCGATGTCCCGGCTGAGTTCAGCCGTCCGGAAGTGCTCACGATCCTGCGGGAGTATTATGCAGGGCTGAAAGACGGTGAGAGAGTGGAAGTGAAGATGCACGCTCACGCAACAGGCGAGGCGAAGCGGTAAATGCAAAAGTTAACGCTTGAACTATTACAGTCACAGGGTTTCCGGCAAATTGGGAGGTACCAATGCCAAGTTATGTAATCCCAGACAAATGTGACGGCTGCAAGGCGCTCGACAAGACCGCCTGCCAGTACATCTGTCCCAACGATCTGATGGTCTTGGATCGGGAGAAAATGAAAGCCTACAACCAAGACCCCGCGATGTGCTGGGAGTGCATGTGCTGCGTCAAGATTTGCCCGGTGCAAGCGATGGAACTGCGCGGTTACGCGGACTTCATGCCCATGAACGGTATGGTGACGCCGATGCGCTCGTCAGACAGCATTTTGTGGACGATCAAGTTCCGCAACGGCACCTTGAAGCGCTTCAAGTTCCCGATCCGCACGACGCCGGAGGGAAGCGCGGAACCGGATGGTGGATATCCCACCACGACGGACGATCTGAAGAGTCCACTGTTGTTCACTGAACCCGAGTCAACCAAGTGCGCGGAACTCCCGAGCCTCTAAGCGCGAAAGGACGGTAATGCCATGGCAAAATGGGAAACCGTAGAAGTCACCACCGATGTGCTGATTTGCGGTGGTGGTATGGCCGCCTGCGGCGCGGCGGTCGAGGCCGCGCACTGGGCGAAGAAGAACAACCTGAAAGTCACGCTGGTAGACAAAGCGGCGATGGACCGGTCCGGTGCCGTCGCGATGGGTCTGTCAGCGATCAACCAGTACGTTGATGTGAACACCGGTGCCAACACCGTGAAAGATTACATCGACTACGTTCGCAACGACCTCATGGGCATCACCCGCGAAGACTTGGTGGCGAACATTGCCCGCCACGTCGACTCGTCGGTGCACCTGTTCGAGAAGTGGGGTCTGCCGATCTGGAAAGATGCGGAAGGCAAGTACGTGCACGAAGGTCGCTGGCAGCTCATGATCAACGGCGAGTCGTACAAGATCATCGTTGCGGAAGCCGCCAAGAACGCGCTGGGCATGGACAACATTTACGAGCGTGTCTTCATTACCGAGCCCTTGATCGACGATCAGGGCCGTTGTGTCGGCGCGGTCGGCTTCAGTGTCCGCGAGAACAAGTTCTACGTGTTCAAAGCCAAGGCCGTGATTGCGGTCATGGGCGGTGCGGTGCACGTGTTCAAGCCGCGGTCGACCGGTGAAGGTCTGGGACGCTCGTGGTATCCGCCGTTCAACTCCGGTGCCAGCGCCTACTTCACCATCAAGGCCGGCGCGGAGATGACCTGCCAGGAAGTGCGGTTCATTCCGGTCCGCTTCAAAGATGCGTATGGCCCGGTGGGCGCCTGGTTCCTGCTGTTCAAATCGCGGGCGACCAATGCCAATGGTGAGAACTACATGCAAACCCGTGCCGACGAGCTGCAGAAGTGGAAACCGTATGGCCTCGTCAAGCCGGTTCCGGCCAATCTGCGCAACTGGCTGATGATGCTCGACGTCATGGAAGGCAAGGGCCCGATCTACATGCGCACCGAAGAGGCCCTGCAGCGCATCTCTGCCGAAGTGCCCGATGAGAAAGAGCGGAAGAAGAAACTCAAAGAGCTCGAATCGGAAGCGTGGGAAGACTTCCTCGACATGACCATTTCGCAGGCCTTGTTGTGGGCGTCGACCAACACCTTCCCGGAAGAGAAGCCGTCGGAAATCGCGGCCTGTGAGCCGTACTTCATCGGTTCGCACTCCGGTGCTTCGGGTGCGTGGGTCAGCGGTCCTGAGGACCTGGCGCCGAAGGATTACTTCTGGGGCTATCCGAACATGACGACCGTGCAGGGTCTGTTTGCGGCCGGCGATGCCTCCGGCGCGTCGAGCCACAAATTCTCCTCCGGTTCTCATGCGGAAGGCCGCATCGCTGCCAAGGGCGCGGTTGCATTTGCCGTCGACAATGGCGCCGGTGGCGACGTTCCGGATGCCAAGGTCGAAGAACTGAGAGAACGCATCCTGCGTCCACTCGATCTCTTCGAGCAGAACCAGAATGCCAGCACCGATCCGGACGTCAATCCGAAGTACATCCGTCCGAAGCAGTTCATGTTCCGTTTGCAGAAGATCATGGACGAGTATGCCGGTGGCGTCTCCACCAACTTCACCACGAGTGAGAAGATGCTGGAGAAGGGTCTCGAGCTTCTTGCGTTTCTGAGAGAGGACGCCGAGAATCTCGGAGCCGAGAACCATCACGAGCTGCTGCGCTGCTGGGAGAACGTCCATCGGATGTGGCAGGCGGAATCGCACATGCGGACCATTATGTTCCGCGAAGAGACGCGGTGGCCGGGCTACTACTTCCGCGCGGACAAGCCGGAAATGAAGGACGACTGGAAGGTATTTGCGAACTGCAAGTACGATCCGAAGACCAACGAATGGTCAATGATGAAGCGTGAAATCCTGTCCATTACGGAAGCAGCGCCAGCGATGGCCTGACGACAACTGTGAGGTGTCCTGGTCCGTGCGCGTGCACGGGCCAGGGCCCAACGACACGGAGGATTGAACCCGAGCGCATGAGGACCCCTGCGATGCTTGTACGATCTGCGATCAGCACGCGATCTGACAGGCAGACCACCGTCACGGCAATCGGGTTTCACACTCGCCGGCTTCCATAGGCAATCCGGAAGGAGGCAACATGGCAGACAATGTCCGAGAAACCCCACTGCTAGACGAACTGGAAAAGGGGCCTTGGCCGAGTTTCGTCAAGGAAATTAAGATGGCCGCCAAGCGGAATCCGATGGCGGAAGATCTGCTCGGCCAACTGGAAAAATCTTATCGTGAGAAGATCGGTTATTGGAAACACGGCGGCATCGTTGGTGTGATGGGATACGGCGGCGGTGTCATCGGCCGCTACTCCGATTTGTCGGAGGAATTCCCGAACGTCTCACACTTCCACACGATGCGCATCAACCAGCCGGCCGGCTGGTTCTACACGACCGACGCCCTGCGCAGCATCTGTGACATTTGGGAGAAGCACGGTTCGGGTATCACGAACATGCACGGGTCCACCGGCGACATCATTCTGCTGGGAACATCGACCGACCAATTGGAGCCGGTGTTCGACGAACTGCAGAAGATCGACTTTGACATCGGGGGATCGGGATCGGACGTACGCACGCCGAGCTGCTGCTGCGGACAGGCGCGCTGCGAATGGGCGTGCTATGATACGATGGGCGCCTGCTACGATTTCACCATGGCGTATCAGGATGAATTGCATCGCCCGGCGTTCCCGTACAAGTTCAAATTCAAGTTCAGTGGATGTCCGAACGACTGCGTGGCGTCGATTGCGCGTTCCGACCTGTCGATTATCGGGACGTGGCGCGACGATATCCAGATGGATGAGGCGGCCGTGAAGGAATACGCCGACAACGGCATGGACATTCAGAAAGACGTGGTGGACAACTGCCCGGCCAAGTGTATGGCATGGGACGGCGAGAAGCTGGAGATTGACAACAGCTACTGCCGCAGATGCATGCACTGCATCAACGTGATGCCGAAGGCCCTGCGACCGGGCAAGGATCGCGGTGCGACGATTCTGATCGGATCGAAAGCGCCGATTGTCGAGGGCGCGATGCTGTCCTCGGTGCTGATCCCGTTCATCAAAATGGAGCCACCTTACCAGGAGATCAAAGATATGGTCGAACGTATCTGGGATGTCTGGTGTGAGGAAGGCAAGAATCGTGAGCGAATTGGAGAATTTATCCAACGCGTCGGTCTCGGCAACTTCCTCGAAGCGATCGAGGTGGAACCGGTTCCCGAGATGGTCGCGCATCCGCGTGAGAATCCTTATGTCTTCTACGAGGAGTACTACGAGGAAGACGATGAAGAGGAAGACGACGAGAGCTAATCGTTAACCGGAGACCACTTACGATTCGAGGGATATATCATGGCTGAAGTTGCAACTCAAGAACGGCGGACAGACTACGGTCCACCACATCATGAGCGTTTTCTGCCGCCCATTATCAAAGAGAATTACGGCAAGTGGAAGTACCACGAAGACGTGAAGCCGGGTGTCATGGTGCATGTGTCCGAATCCGGCGCGAAGCTGTTTACCGTGCGCGCCTCCTCGGGCCGTCTGCTCAGCATCGACAAGATCCGCATGTACTGCGATCTGGCCGACAAGTATTGTGACGGATTTCTCCGTTTCACCAGCCGGCACAATGTCGAGTTCCTGCTGACCAAGTCCGAGAACATCGATCCGTTGATCAATGATTTGCGGGAGATGGGTCATCCGGTCGGCGGCATAGGCAACGCGATCTCGTCGATCGTTCACACGCAGGGCTGGGTGCACTGCCACTCGGCGGCGACCGATGCATCGGGTATCGTCAAATGCGTCATGGACGATCTGATCGAGTACTTTGAAGGACAGAAGTTGCCGGGCAAGCTGCGTATTGCGCTGGCCTGCTGCCTCAACATGTGCGGCGCGGTGCACTGTTCCGACATTGCGATTCTGGGCATCCACCGTCGTCCGCCCAAAGTCGACCACAGCAAATTGAAAAAGGTGTGCGAGATTCCGAACGTCGTCGCCTCGTGTCCGACCGCGGCGATCAAGCCGACCATGCTCGAGGGTGTGGAAACCGTCGAGGTCGACGAAGACCGCTGCATGTATTGTGCGAACTGCTATACCGTGTGTCCGGCGATGCCGCTCAACAGTCCGTTGAACGACGGTGTGTCGATCTGGGTCGGCGGCAAGGTGTCGAACGCGCGTCACGAACCGATGTTCTCGAAGCTGGCGATTCCGTTTTTGCCGAACAATCCGCCGCGCTGGCCGGAGGTCACTGAGGCCGTCCGGAACCTGGTGGAATTGTGGGCCGCCAATGCGAAGAAGTATGAGCGCATGGGCGAATGGATCGAACGGATTGGGTGGCCGCGCTTCTTCAAGATGGCCAACATCGAGTTCCAAAAAGAGCACATCGACGACTTCAAGCATGCCGGACTGACATTCAAACGCTCGACCCATTTAACCTTCTGAGGAGGTTAATGTGGCAAAGACAGTAGAAGAAGTTGCGGACGCCATGTACACCATGGTGAAGGACGCACAAGGAATGAAGAAGCTCAAACCGATGGACCTGACCAAGGCCATGATCGAGATGTACGGCGACGAAGTGGACAAGAAGCTGTGCAAGGAAGCGATCAAGCAGTTGGTCAACTCCGGACGGTGTGTGTACACCTATTTCGGTGGCAGTTTCCTCGAGCTACCGCATCGGGAAGGCGCGGCCAACGATTAGTTGGGCGTAAACCAGAGAACGCGGTCGAGAACCATGAACGTACCACGGTTGGTCATCGCCGGTCTATCCGGCGACAGCGGCAAAACGCTCATTAGTCTGAGCCTCGTGAGAGCGCTGCGAGAGCGTGAGGCAGCGGTGTCTGTCTTTAAGAAGGGGCCGGACTACATCGATGCTGCGTGGTTGTCGTGGGCGGCCGGCCGGCCATGTCGCAACCTGGACACGTATCTCGCTAACGCGGATGACGTGCGTGCGAACTTCGTGCGCGCCGCGTCCGATACCGACATCGCCGTCATCGAGGGAAACCGGGGACTCTTTGACGGCATGGATGCAACGGGTACGCATAGCACCGCTGAACTCGCGACGCTTTTGCAGGCGCCTGTTGTGTTGGTTGTCAATGCGACGAAGGTGACGCGGACGGTGGCGGCGCTGATCAACGGTATCCAGTCGTTTGATCCGAGGCTCGACGTTGCGGGAGTGATTCTGAATCGTGTCGCCGGTGGGCGGCACGAGCAGGTCATTCGCGAAGCGATCGCGTCGTATTGCGGACTGCCGGTCCTTGGTGTTGTACCGAGGCAAACATCGAGTGGCGATTTGCTGCCCAGCCGGCATCTCGGTCTGGTACCAGTGGCCGAACGTGCCAGCGAGTCGGAGATGGATCATCGGCTGGCTCAATTGGGAGCATCGTATCTCGACATTACCGCGCTGCAATCCGTGGCACGAAACGCCGATGCTCTCGACGTTCGTGTGCCGCATCCGTTGGCGGCGAATCAGCCGTCCGTGCGGATCGGGTACTTCCACGACACGGTGTTTACATTCTATTACCCGGAGAATCTCGAGGCCCTGGAATTGGCCGGGGCTGAAATGGTGAGTATTGACGCGTTGCACGACACGAGCCTGCCGCCGATCGACGCTCTCTACATCGGCGGCGGCTTTCCCGAAGTGCATGCCGACCGTCTACGCCGGAATCGGGCGTTGATGGACGCTGTCCGGCGTGCCGCCGAAGACGGCATGCCGGTCTACGCCGAATGCGGTGGACTGATCTACCTGGCGGCGTCGATCACCTATGACAACCGGCGATATTTGATGTCGGGCGTCTTCGACATCGATTTGACCATGTCGCGCAAACCGGCGGGGCATGGGTATTCCCAGATGTCGATTGAT
This sequence comes from uncultured Ignavibacteria bacterium, assembly GCA_964440935.1. Lineage (GTDB taxonomy): Bacteria > Zixibacteria > MSB-5A5 > WJJR01 > WJJR01 > WJJR01. The sequence goes on from CAYTTY010000006.1 coordinate 81,855, forward strand.
CGTGAGAACCCGTTCTTCGCCATCGGGACGACCGTTCGGGGTCACGAGTTCCACTACTCCAGTCCGGATTGTGATTTCGGCGATGCCGATACGTGCATGGCGGTGTCACGCGGCGTGGGAGTGGGGAAACGACGTGACGGATTTGTGTGCCACAACGTGCTGGCCTGCTATTCGCATTTGCACGCGCTGGGAACGCCCGGCTGGGCGCCGGCCGTGGTGCAAGCAGCACAGCGGTACCGCGATCGATCGGAAACAGGAGGACGCAGCGCGACAACGACATCCGCTCGTCCGGAGATGATGGCCATGCGGAAATGATGACGTGCTGGAGAGGTGGAAGGGTATCGTTGAGTGTTTGTCAGACAAACGACGGTACTCCCGAATCGGAGAAACTAACTCGATAACGTGCCACTCTAATTGGGATGATGCATTATGGCAAAGATCATTAAGAAGAAGAAAAAGGGTCTCAAGAGCCTTCGCTCTAGTGGTGGGTCGAGTGTTGAGACGTCACCATTACGACCTCAGCTGGTTGAAAAGACGCCGCCATGCATCAACCGGTGCCCCAATCACAATCTGATTCGGGACTGGCTGACCACCATCTCTCAGGCCGAAGGCAAAGGCAAGACTCACGAACAGGCGCTCGAAGAAGCGTTCTATATTGCGTTGGAAACGACTCCGTTTCCGGCGGTATGCGGACGGGTGTGCCCGCATCCGTGTGAGGACGACTGCAACCGTAAAGACAAAGATGGGTCGGTCAACATCAACAAGGTTGAACGCTACATCGGTGATTACGGGCTGCAGCACAAGCTGCCGGCGAAGAGAGTCGCTGAGGAGACGCGGGCGGAGAAGGTTGCGGTTGTCGGTTCCGGTCCAGCGGGTCTGACGTGTGCCTACCACCTGGCACGGCGCGGGTATCCGGTGACGGTCTTTGAGGCGTTCCCCAAGGCCGGTGGTATGCTGCGGTATGGCATTCCCGACTATCGTCTGCCGACCGATGTGCTCGACGGCGAGATCAATCGCATTCTGGACATGGGTGTCGAGTTGAAACTCAACACCAAGATCGGCAAAGACATTTCCATGGACGATCTCCGGAAGGAGTACCGTGCCACGTTTGTCGGTATCGGCGCACACCAGGGGTTGAAGTTGCGTCTTGATGGTGAGGACGCCGAGAACGTGTGGGCCGGAACCGATTTCCTCCACCGGATTAATGGCGGCGAGATGATCGACGTCGGCGACAAGGTGGTCGTGGTCGGTGGCGGTGATACCGCGATCGATGCGGCGCGTGTTGCGCGTCGTCTGGGCGCCGACGTGACGATTCTCTATCGTCGTACCCGTACCGAAATGCCGGCGATCGATGAGGAAGTGAAAGGAGCCGAGGAGGAGGGCGTCACAATCGAGCTGTTGGCCGCTCCGCTGTCGATCCATTGCGACAATGGCAAAGCCACCGGTATGACGTGCCAGCGGATGGAACTCGGCGAGCCGGATGACTCAGGCCGCCGCCGGCCGGTCCCGATTGAAGGCGATACCTTCGACGTTGAATTCACGACCCTCATCGCCGCGATCAGCCAAGCGCCGGAATTCGACGGGTTTGAGAACCTGCACGAAGGCAAAGACTGGATCAAGATCGACGAGCACGGTCACACGGAGGAACACGACGTGTTCTCGGGCGGCGATGATACCAATCTCGGCTTGGTCGTGGATGCGATCGCTCACGGACGGTTAGCGGCGTTTGCCATCCACGAAATGATGACCGGCGAGAAGCTGCCCGACAAGCCCATGCTCGCAGTGGTGACCTCCGACCAGATGAAGCTGAGCTATTACGATGAGGCGCAACGCAACCAGCCGGAGGAAATCCCGGTTGATCTGCGACTGCGTGAGATGAACGCCGAGATCGTGAAGACGATGTCGGAAGAGCAGATGCTTGCCGAGGCGGCACGCTGCATGAGCTGCGGGATGTGTTTCGATTGCGGCAGTTGCTGGAGTTATTGCCAGGACAACGCCGTGGTGAAGCCGTTGACCAAGTACGGGACGTACAAGTTCAAGCTGGAGTTCTGCAACGGGTGCAAGAAGTGTGCGGAGAACTGTCCCTGTGGATATATCGAGATGCACTAAAGTCACTGTTGGTAGGTGTTGAAGTTGTAACGGAAGCGAGGAATTGCGATGCCAACATTCGAACACGGCACCATCAAGATCGAAGTCGACGAAGACGGCTTCATGGACGAACCCTCGGAATGGAACGAAGAGGTCGCCAAGGCTCTGGCCACGACCGAAGGCGTCCAGGAACTGACCGAGGAGCACTGGAAACTGGTCAACTACCTGAGAGAATACTATCTGAAGTTTGGCATTGCGCCGATGATTCGGAAGCTCTGCAAAGAGACCGGTTTCCCGCTCAAGAAGGTGTATGAGCTGTTTCCGTCGGGACCGGCGAAGGGTGCCTGTAAAGTTGCGGGCTTGGCCAAGCCGACCGGCTGCGTGTAATTCCCGGTTTGCGGTTGCGCGCGCGTCAACTCGCGCCTGTAACCGATCGGATGATGATCGGTTGACCTCCGGCATGAGTTGACGTGCAGCGCGTGGCATCGAAAGCACTTGTCGCGGGCGGAAGGGGGGCGTCTGTCGGCAGGTCGTTGCGAAATGGGGCAGGCCAATGCTGCGCAGTGTACTACAACAGCGGCAGGAGACCATAGCGACCCAATGGGTCGACCGCGTAGTCGACAGCTTCCCCGAAGGAAGCCACGAATTCCTCAAAGCACAAACGGACCGCTTCCGCAATCCGATCGGCCACGTGCTGCGGACCGAACTGCCCGTTCTGTTAGCACACATCACCGACGATACTCCCGTTGAATCCATTCACGACTCAATGGGGCGATTGATCCGCATACTGGCCGTCCAAGAGTGGAACCCGTCGGATGCACTCGGCTTCGTGTTCTCGCTAAAATCGGTCATTCGCGAGGTGCTGTCCGATGCACCGAACGCAGCAATAAACTCCAAAGAGGCAGTGGTGATCGAACAGCGGGTTGACCGGATGGCATTGGCGGCATTCGAGGAGTACATCGCCTGCCGTGAACGGCTTGCGGAGATTCGTGTTCAGTGTGAACGACGTCGAGTCAGCAAGTTATTGGAACGACTTGGGGACCCAATATGCGAATCCTGATCCCTCTCATTGCGGTGTTGGTTCTGATTGTCCTCGGGGCCGTGGGTGGCGGTAGTGCACGCTATCTGTTCTTCGTGGTGCTGCCGTATGCCGGACTGGCGATCTTCGTGCTGGGGATTGTCTATCGCGTGATCCACTGGGCACGGTCACCGGTGCCGTTCCGGATTCCGACATCGTGCGGTCAGCAGAAGTCACTGCCGTGGATTCGGTCGAATAACCCGGAGAATCCGCACAACATGCTCGGCGTGATCTGGCGGATGATTCTGGAGGTTCTGTTCTTCCGTTCGTTGTTCCGGAACACCACGACCGAGATCCGCCAGGGACCACCACGCGTGCTGCACAGTCCCGACAAATGGCTATGGGCCAGCAGCCTGCTGTTTCACTGGTCATTGCTGATCATCCTCGTCCGGCATTTTAAGTACTTTGTCGAACCGATTCCGGATTGGATCATCGGGTTGCAGAATCTCGACGGGTTCTTCCAGATCGGTTTGCCGGTGCTGTTGCTGACGGACATCGTGGTTGTTGCCGCGCTTAGTTATCTTGTGTTGCGGCGGCTGTGGGAGGCCAAGCTGCGCTACATCTCATTGCCGGCTGATTACTTCGCGTTGTTCCTGCTGCTGGGCATCACCGGGTCGGGCATCTATCTGAGGTATTTCGACAAGTCTGATATCACGGCGGCCAAGCAGCTTGGTACGGGACTGCTGTCGTTTTCGCCGTTTGTGCCCGAGGGATTGGGCGCGACGTTTGGTGTTCACCTGTTTCTGGTGAGCATCCTGCTGGCTTATATCCCGTTGAGCAAGCTGGTTCACATGGCGGGTGTGTTCATGTCGCCGACACGCAACATGGTGAACAACAATCGGCGCGAGCGTCATGTCAACCCGTGGGACTACCCGGTCAAAGTGCACACATACGAGGAATATGAAGACGAATTCCGCGACGTGATGAAGGCGGCGGAATTGCCGGTGGAGAAGGACTAGCGGATGTCTGATAAGCTGAAAAAACCGGACGAACTCGCACAGGTGGAATTCCAAGCATCTCCCAAGGGCTGGATGGATCCCACGGTCGAGTTCCGCAAGGGCACGTGGAACTACGCGGCTGTCCCGGAGACGCTGAAGTACTTGGATTTGCCTTACCCGCACAAGTGGCAGCCAACCGACGATGACTGGCAACTGCCGGATGGATGGGAGCAGATCATTCTCACCGGGATGCGCGAGCGACTCAAGAAGTACCGTTCGTTCCAGGTGTTCATGGACTGCTGTGTCCGATGCGGCGCCTGCGCTGACAAATGCCACTACTTCATCGGGTCCGGTGATCCGAAGAATATGCCTGTTTTGCGCGCTGAACTGCTGCGATCGGTGTATCGCAACGATTTCACCACGGCGGGCAAGATCCTGGGCAGCATTGCCGGTGGACGGAAGCTGACGGTCGGTGTGCTGAAGGAGTGGTTTTACTACTTCTACCAATGCACCGAATGCCGTCGCTGTTCGGTGTTCTGTCCCTACGGCATCGACACGGCCGAAATCACGATGATGGCGCGCGAGATGATGAACCTCGTCGGCCTCAGCATCGAGTGGATTTGCACGCCGCTGTCGAACTGTTTCCGGACGGGCAATCATCTCGGGATCCAACCGCACGGCTTTAAAGACAGCATCGAATTCGCCGTGGATGAACTCGAAGAGATTACCGGAATTCGTGTTGATGCCCCGATTAACAAAAAGGGTGCGGAGATTTTGTTTATCGCACCGTCGGCCGATTATTTCGCGTCACCGCACTACTTTACGTTGCTCGGTTATCTCGCGCTCTTCCACGAGATCGGTTTGGACTACACCTGGAGTTCTTACGCGTCGGAGGGAGGCAACTTCGGCCTCTTTCACTCGACTGAAATGATCAAGAGGCTCAACGCGAAGATGTATGCGGAGGCGAAGCGGCTGGGCGTGAAGTGGATTCTGGGTGGCGAGTGCGGCCATATGTGGCGTGTGATTCATCAGTACATGGACACGTTAAATGGGCCGGCGGATTTCCTGGAGGTACCGCGGTCGCCGATTACGGGAACCACGTTTGACCACGCCTCGTCGACCAAGATGGTCCACATCACCGAGTTCACCACTGACTTGATCCACAACAACAAATTGAACTTGGACCCGAGCCGAAACGATCACTGGCGGGCCACGTTCCACGATTCCTGCAATCCGGCGCGGGCGATGGGTCTGTTGGAAGAGCCGCGCTACATTATAAAGAGCGTCTGCAACAACTTTTTTGAAATGCCGGAGAACACGATTCGGGAACAGACCTTCTGTTGCGGCAGTGGCGCCGGTTTGGGCACCGACGAGAACATGGAAATGCGCATGCGCGGTGGACTTCCGCGGGCCAATGCCGTGCAGTTTGTGCACGAGGAACATGATGTTAACCTGCTGTTGTGCATCTGCGCCATCGACAAGGCAACACTGACACCGTTGATGGAGTACTGGGTGCCCGAAGTGGAGGTTGGCGGGATCCATGAAATGGTCGGCAATGCGCTGGTCATGAAGGGTGAAAAGGATCGCGAGGTCGATCTTCGCGGGCAGACGCTGCCGGGCAAGGAACAGGCCGGTGACTCTCCGGCAGACGAATCTCAGGAGGAGGTGACGGCCAATGCATGATGCCGGTAAGGTAGCCATCGGGCTGGTGATCTTTCTCGTGTTGGTGAGCGCACCGTTCTGGTACAACCTGTCCAGCGGCCGCGCATCGTACGCCCCGGAGGTGGAATATCCCAAAGAGGCCGACTCGTGTGTGCGCGATTCGGCGTATATGGTTGCACATCACATGGATCTTCTCGACGAGTGGCGTGACCAGGTGATCCGGGACGGGCAGCGATTCGAAGAGACGCCCGACGGCGGGCGCCGTGAATGCAGCCTCACCAATACGTGTTTGGGATGCCACGTCAGCAAAGAAAAGTTCTGCGACCGGTGCCATCTGTATGTGGGTGTGGAGCCGTACTGTTGGGAGTGTCACATCATCCCGGAGGAGTTGTAACGTGAGTATTGATCGACGGAAATTCCTGACTCTATCCGGCCTCTCGGCACTGGGGCTCGCAGGAGCTCCGGCGGTACGCGTCTTCGGGCAGGATACAACAGACGTTGCGCCCGATACGGCGCAGACCGAGCCGCCCGAACCGGAGCAGCCGAAAGCGCCCTTGGTCGCACAACGCTGGGCGATGGTCATTGACATTAACAAGTGTGTGGCGGCAGAGGGATGTCAGGACTGTGCGCTCGCGTGTCACAAGGTGCACAACGTACCCGATTTCGATAATCCGAAAGACGAAGTGAAATGGATTTGGAAGGAATCGTTTGAACACGCGTTCCACGATCAGGAGCACGCGCATCAGTCCGAGAAGTTGCGTCATGCGACGTTGCCGGTGCTCTGCAATCACTGTGACGATCCCCCGTGTACACGTGTGTGTCCGACCGAATCGACGTGGAAGCGCGAATCCGATGGGCTGGTGATGATGGATTGGCACCGCTGCATCGGCTGCCGGTACTGTGTGGCGGCGTGCCCGTACGGTTCACGCAGCTTCAATTGGCGCGATCCGCGTCCGCATATCGATGAGATTAATAAGGGTTATCCGACACGCACGCGCGGGGTGGTGGAGAAGTGCACGTTTTGCGATGAACGGCTGGCGCGCGGCCAAATGCCGGCGTGCGTTGAAGCCTGTAAAGAGAAGGCAATGATATTCGGAGATCTCGAGGACCCCGAATCCGAAGTGCGGCAGGTGTTGCGTGACACGTTCACCATTCGTCGCAAGCCCGGTTTGGGGACTCATCCCGAAATCTACTATATCGTGTGAGGCGACCATGTTGGAGAAAGCCCTAAGCGGCAGTCGGCAATACTGGACCTGGGTGATCTTCCTCTTCGTATTGATCGGGGTGGGGGTCTTCTTCTACCTGCGCCAGTATCATGAGGGATTGGGCATCACCGGTCTCAGCCGCGATGTGACGTGGGGATTCTACATTGCGCAATTCACGTTCCTCGTTGGTGTGGCGGCGTCCGCGGTGATGGTCGTGCTGCCCTACTATCTGCACGACTACAAGGCGTTCGGGAAGATCACCATACTGGGCGAGTTTCTGGCGATCTCATCGGTGATCATGTGCATGACCTTCATCTTTGTCGACATGGGCCAGCCGTTCCGCATCGCCAATGTGTTTTTGCACCCGTCGCCGCGATCGTTGATGTTTTGGGACACGGTCTCGTTGGGGGGCTATCTTGTTCTCAATGTGATCATCAGTCACATCACGTTGAACTCGGAGCGCAAAGGAATTGCACCCCCCAAATGGATTCGTCCGGTGATCATCTTGTCGATTCCGTGGGCGATCAGTATTCACACGGTGACGGCATTTCTCTACAGTGGATTGGCGGCGCGCCCGTTCTGGATGACGGCGATTCTGGCGCCGCGCTTTCTGGCCACCGCCTTTGCGGCGGGACCGTCGCTGTTGATCCTCCTGTGTTTGATCTTGCGCAAGTTCACGCGCTTTGATGCCGGCTATGGGCCGATACAAAAGCTCGCCCAGATTGTCACCTACGCGATGGCGATCAATGTGTTCTTCATTTTGGTCGAGCTGTTTACCGCGATTTACAGCAACATCCCACACCACACCATGCACTTCGAGTACCTGTTCCTGGGGCTCGACGGTAAGAGCAGCCTGGTCGGCTGGATGTGGACATCGGAGATATTCGCCCTAATTGCGCTGGTGTTGTTGATCAATCCCGGCACGCGGCAGCGTCAGTCGACGTTGGTGGTTGCCTGTCTGACGGTGTTCGGTTCGATCTGGATCGACAAGGGTCTGGGGATGGTCGTGACCGGCTTCATTCCCAATCCGCTGGGGACGGTCACCGAGTACATGCCGACATTTCCCGAGCTGATGATTTCGGTTGGTATTTACGGCCTCGGGATGTTATTGATCACGGGATTCTATCGGATCGCACTCTCGGTTCGGAAACAGATCCCAACCTAACCGCACGGATTTCCCACAGCTCGGCTCGCCGTCTCGTGGCGGCGTGCCGGGCATGCCCGGGTGTGTCATCATGCCATATTCTGATGTTGTGATTGTCGGCGGCGTCGCGGCGGGGCCCAAGACCGCGGCGACGGTCAAACGTCGATTGCCGGATGCCAGTGTCACGCTGTATCAGAAGGGCCAGCATCTGTCGTTTGCCTCCTGTGGAATGCCATTCTTCGCGGCTGGCGAGGTTCAGAGTTTCGGTGAACTGACGCAAACGAGTTACGGTGTTTCGCGTGACGCCGAGTTCTTCCGCTCATCACGTGGATTTGACGCGGTTACTGGTGTCGAGGTCATCGATATCAATCGGGACAGGCACGCGATCACGGCGCGTTCGATTGCCGACGGAAAGACGTTCGAACATCGTTACGAAAAACTTGTTCTGGCAACCGGCGCCAAACCCATTGAATCGCCGTTTCCGGTAGCAACGGCCGATCGTGTCAGATCATTTCATGACCCGGACGATGCGATGGCCTTTCGCAAACTGGCGGAGTCCGGCGCCATCGACCGTGCAATCATCATTGGCGGTGGGTTTGTGGGTTGTGAGCTGGCCGAAGCGGTGGGATCGCTTTGGGGCATCGAGACCGTATTGGTGGAATGCGAACAGCAATTGCTCAAGGGCACGTTGGATCCTGAGATGTCGGCGCTGGTGGTGGAGGAGCTTCGTAAACAGGATGTTCAATTGCATCTTGGCGCCACGGTTACCGGCGTGTCATTGAAATCCGACAATCAGCCGGTCGTCGCCATTGCCGGCGACAACGAGATCGCTGCGGACTATGTCTTCCTGGCATTAGGGGTGCGTCCGGAGGTGGATCTGGCACGGCGCTGTGGTCTTACCATCGGGACATGTGGTGGCATTGTCGTCAATGCACACATGCAGACCAGCGATCCCGGAATTTACGCTGGTGGCGATTGTGTGGAATCGGTCCATCAACTGACCGGACAGCCGCTCATGTTCTACATGGGGTCGATTGCCAATCGTCATGGCCGTGTGATTGCGGAGAATCTCGCCGGGCGACAGGTGGAGTTTCCCGGTATTCTCGGAACACGCTGTCTGCGTGTCTTTGACTTGAATGTTGGTGCTGTCGGATTGACGGAGACAGCGGCGAGGGACGCGGGTTTCGATGTTCAATGTGTGTACGGGTCGTTTCCCGATAAGCCGGATTATCAGCCCGATGTGAAGACAATGGCGCTGAAGATGATTGTTGCCGGCAGCACCATGCAGTTGCTTGGTTTGCAAGCGGTTGGGGAGGGCGATATCATCCGGCGGCTGGACACCGTCGCGACATTTCTCCAGCATCGGGCCACGGTCGACAGCTTGTTTGATTTCGAGCACGCATACGCGCCGCCATATGCGGAAGCGCTGGATCCGCTGCACCATCTTGCCGGGCTGGCCCATGCCGTACGACGCGGCCAACAGTTTGTCCGTGCCGGCGCACTTTTTGACACAATCTCGACCAAGGAGGTATTGATTGTGGATGTCCGGGAGGATGAGGAGTATGAGGCGACACCGTTGCCAGTCAGTTGGACCGCTGACGGCACGCCGGTGGTTCACATTCCTCTCGGTCAACTGCGGTCACGTTTGAACGAGATCGGGCACGACCGGCCGATTGTGCTGGTGTGCCAGCGGGGCGCGCGATCGTATCAGGCATCGCATGTGTTGACGGGAGCGTCGATTGAGCGGGTGGCATCGCTGGCGGCAGGCCTCCAGGCGGTGACCGATCAGTAGTCGAGCGCACAAGTGCGCATAGCTTCGAAGGTGGTATTTGATGGCTCATTCGTACATGCCGATTTCGCTGACAATGAATCAACGCAAGTGTCTGGTGGTTGGTGGGGGAACGGTTGCGGTTCGCAAAGTGGATACACTGCTCGATTATGATACCGTGATCACGGTGATTGCACCGGAGCTTGACGAGAAGTTGCGATTCCATGCCGATCACAACCGGATCACGGTCGAGGAGCGGCCGTATCAGAAGGGTGACGTGGCGAATTACGAGTTGGTCATTGCGGCATCCGACGACAACAATGTCAATCATCACATATTCGAAGACTGTCGGGCGGCGGGTGTGCTGGTTAATGTTGTCGATGATCCGCCGTATTGTGATTTCATTTTCCCTGCCGTGGTTCGTCGTGAGTGTCTCACGGTTGCGATCTCGACCGACAGCCAGGCACCGTTTATGGCCGGCCACCTTAAACTGATTCTGGACGGCGTGTTTCCATCACATTGGAACGAATTGATGCGCCATGCGGCGGAGTTTCGCCGGATGGTGCAGAAACGTTGGGCCGGCAACTACGCGCGCAAGCAGGAATGTTACGCTCGTTTTGTGGGCATGGATTGGAAGACGTTGCTGAAGGACCGGACGCCCAACCACGTGGAGCAGGCGTTAGATGATATTCTGGAGGGTCGCGAACAGGCAGGCGGCGAAACCGAAGCGACGGAGTAGGCCATGACTGATTCGAATGCAAAGACCGGCATCGTCTATCTGGTCGGTACCGGCCCCGGCGACCCGGAACTGGTTTCGTTGAAGGCGGTCCGGCTGCTCGATTTGTGCGATGTGGTGGTGTATGACAACCTTGTTCCCGATGAGTTGATCATTACACTGCCGCGATCGGTGGAGCGCCATTATGTCGGGAAACGGGCCGGCACTCATGCACTGACGCAGGATGAAATCAATGCGTTGTTGGTGACGCTGGCGCAACAAGGCAAAACCGTGGTGCGCTTTAAGGGCGGCGATCCGTTTGTCTTCGGACGCGGCGCTGAAGAAGCCCAGTACTTGAAAGACCACGGTGTGCCGTTCGTCGTGGTCCCCGGTATGACGGCTGGGATTACCGCTCCGGCGTCGGTTGGGATTCCGTGTACCGATCGACGGCGCTCAGCGTGGGTGATGCTGGCCACCGGGCACAAGGCGTCAGCCCCGGGATTTGCCGAAGTTCCCTGGGATTGGGTGGGACAGGCTAAGGAGGGGACCCTCATTATCTATATGGGTGTTTCGGAGATTGAGAATATCGTCTCGCGACTGATTACCTCGGGCCTGTCGCCGGATACGCCCGCGGCCGTCATCGAACGCGGTGGTTTTCCCACGCAGCGCGTCTTCCGGTCGTCACTGGCAGGCATGCCGGACACGGTCAAACACGAGCGTGTGCATCCGCCGGCGGTATTTGTCATCGGTAACACGGTTGATTTGCACGAACACCTGGCGCAGCCGGTGCGGTTGCCGTTGTTCGGTGCACGTATTTTGGTAACGCGGCCGGTCAGTCAATCACGGGAACTCTACCGGACACTCCGTGAATTGGGTGCGGAAGTTCAACCATTTGCGACCATCAAGACGGAACGGGTGCACGATTCGGATGGCTGGACGCAACTCGGTTCGTCTCCCGCCACCAACAAGTGGATTGTCTTCAACAATGAGAACGGCGTGCGTCATTTCCTCGATCAATGGCTTGAATTGCATCCCGACATTCGCACGCTTAACGATTGTCGCATTGTCACGGTGGGACGGCGGGCCGAACGGGTGTTACGCTCGCGGCATCTGGTCCCCGATCTCGCCTTTGGCGCCACGATGGATGCGAACATCGCCGACGAGATGGCCACGGTTAACGCCGGGTCCTCGCATGTTGTGTGGGTGTGTGGAAACCGGCGCGATACCGTCGGTGAGCAGAAACTCACCGAGGCAGGGTACACGGTGATGCCGTTGCAGGTTTATCGTACGGTTCCAATTGAATGGGGTGAAGAGATCAAAGCGAAGCTGATGTCTTTCCCGCCCAATGTTGTGTTGTTTTCCAGCGGCGCGTCGGTCGCCTCGCTGGCCGACAATCTCACCGACGACGAACGGGCGCAGATCATCGGACGCGCCGCAATCGTGTCAATCGGACCAGCGACCTCGCGGGCGGTGCGGTCACGGGGTTGGGATGTCACGGTCGAAGCGAAGCGATTTTCCCTCGATGGGACCATCGACGAGTTGATTCAGTACTGGTCGACGCATTTGCCCGAGCTGAGTGTGGTCGAACCGAGTGTGTCGGTGGTGCCGATTACGCATTAGGGTGGGAGCGATGTCTCCCTCACCCTAACCCTCTCCCCCACGACAAACAGCCGTCGTGGGGGAGAGGGAACTCAAACCACTGGTCTCATTACATACTGTTTAAAAATGTGGCCCTGATGGGTCTTCCCCGGGTGAGCATAGCTCACCAGGGGAAGACCCATCAGGGTTTACTTCCGTCCCGCTTGCCGTGAGCCTGGTCGAACGGGCCATGCGGCACGGGCGAGGCGCCCGTGCTACGTCGCTGTTCAATCAGAACACTCCTCTGACAATTGCTCTATTATTGTGTCCCGGAAGTGCGTTAAGTAAGTGATCCCGTGTTAGTCTGTATGTGGCGTCACCCCCTCCCTCGGGTGACGCCTTGTCCGCGGAGGAGATAGCGGTCACGCGAGGGCGCGTGACCGCACGGCGGACGTCAACGGATTTGTGAACTTACTTCCAGGACACGACACTATAGCGATTGTCATAAGTATTTTCCGTTTGCGACGGCAGTCCATTGGGCCGTCGGGGACCCTCGCTGTCATCCCCTCGAAAGAGGGGAGCCATTTTCAGCCCAGCCACGCGCGGAAAATGGATTCCCGCTTTCGCGGGAATGACAACACTTCTCTATTCAATCGGAAAATTATTCTGACAATCGCTCTATTATCGTGTCCCAGAAGTAGGTTAATGACGTTGTTCACGACCGCAGTGCGGTCACGCGCCCTCGCGTGACCGCTATCTCCTTTCCGGACAAGGCGTCACCCGAGGGCGGGTGACGCCGCGCTCGGGACCAGCCGCGTAGACTTACTTAACGGACTTCCGGGACACGACACTATAGCAGTTGTCAGAATAGCGGGTGCCACTGACCCTGGTCAGTGAAGCCACCAGCTTGCTCGTAGTGTGAGAGTCTGTTGTTATGGCATATCGCGCATGCCACTGACCAAGGTCCAGTGGCACACGGGTCTGTGTTCAATCGGAGGTCGACGTGAGTATTCTTAGGTTGGTTACGTGAACCCTGACAGCTTCTCGTCTGGTTCGCTGCGCTCTCCAGTCGAGAAACTGTCAGGGGCACAGGTGTTTCCCGAAATGGAAATCCCACCCTAACGGATCGTCTCCTTCGTCGGCGAATCGGTTAGGGTGGGCCACCCCGGTCGGTGCTCCGTACAATCACTATCACCAAAGGAAATGCCCCCTCGGAATGGCGTTGGCCGAGAGGGCATTGTCGTTGTGCTGAGATTGTCGTCGATCAACCGTAGGGGTACATGCCCTTTTTGATCGTTTCGAGCTGATCGAGGATCGCGTTGTGTTTCTCCTCGTCGGTGAGGAGGTACTGGAGCAGGTATTCCTGCACGACCATCTTCTTACCCTTGAGCGCGGCGAGCGACTTTTCGGCGTACTCAACGGTTTTGCGTTCGAGCTCGATGTGTTCTTCGATCAGATCCCACACATCTTCGAGGTCTTCCGGGCGCAATGTCACGGTTGACTTCGATAGGCTGTCGGCGATGAATCCCTGTACGCGCGCGTGCATGCGCGAATCCTGCCGGATCACCTCCATCATCATCTTGACGATGGGATGGTTCGACTTCTCTTCGATTTTCGATGTTTGCTTAATTGCGGAATCTTCGATTTTCTGCCAGGATTTCATTAAGCTAACAAGTTCATCCTGGATTTCTTTCGTCGTCATTCTGTGTTCCTCCTGTTGTGACTATTGACATTCAGTGATCGATTGTCTGTGATGTGGCCGAGCGTCCCTCTCGACGTTTCTCGACAGCCTGAATGATGCTCCAAATGCTGTCGACTTCGGAGTAGAAGATGGGCGAAGCATCGATGTGCTCTTGCTGGTTGTGTCGCAGCACTTCTCCGCAGATACCCGGTGGTGTGGCGCCGGACATCAATAGCGCCGTGAACCCGCTCAACAGCACACATCCGGCGACGAACTTGCTCCACCGCCTTGCCGCCGATTCACGGGGAAGACTTGCACTTGCATGGTGTCTTGCTGGTGTTGCCGGCGTCATCAAATCGCCTCCGCGAACAGTACCATGAAAGCCAAATACGCGACAAGAAGTGTCAAAATCAGATTGAACGTCTGCCCGATAATGTACAGAATCAGCGGTTTGCCACCCTCGAGTTGGGCGGTCAAATCTTTGAAGTTCGATTCGAGGCCAATTGAAGTAAAGGCCAGGCAGAAAAACCAGCCACGCAGGGTCTTGCTGATCGGATTGATGATCGTCGTTTCGACGCCGGAGGAACCCCCGGTCATCGATGGCACCACGATAAACGAGAAGATGATCGAGGCAGCGACGAAACCGAGCACGAACTTCGGGAATCGGTACCAGATCTCCATGGCATTGGGGCGGGGACCGTTGGGGTCGCGTTCGACCGAGGTCACCCAATACAACGCGATGCCGAAGGCTAAGACACCAATGAGGACGTTCTGAATCATCTTTACAACTGCCGCCACCTGTTCGGCTTCCGGCCCTAACATCGATCCGGCGGCCACGACCGCGCCGGTCGAGTCAATCGTTCCGCCCATCCAGGCCGCACCCAAAATGGCGTGCATCTCAACGAACTTGATGGCCAGCGGCATGAAGAACATCATCAGAACAGTGAAGATGAGTGTCATGCCGACGGCGAGTGTCAGATCCTCTTTCTTGGCACGGCAGGCGGCGGCCGCCGCGATGGCCGCTGAGACACCGCAGACCGATGTTGCACTCGCGATGATCATCACCAGTTTTGAATTGCGTATGCGCAGCTTGCGCGTGCCGAAGACGTACATGAAGATCACGACGACCGGCGTGACAATCCAGGCGACCATCAACCCCGGTGGGCCGAGCGAGAGAATCTTTTCGAAGAGAACCTCGGCGCCGAGCAAGACCAGTCCGGTCTTAATAAACAGCTCGGTCTTGGCGCCTGAACGCAGCCACGATGGCGTGCCGATTGTGTTCGATATCAGCAGGCCAACCAGCAACGCCCACATCGCATAGCTCAGGCCCCAGTATTTGATGTTGGTCTGGTGGGCGATCCAGTAGGCAACGGTCGAGAGGACAAACACGCCGATGAAACCGCCGAGATACGGCAGCACGCGCTCGACGCGCATAGCGCGGATGCCGATTACGGTCAGAAGGGCCAGTACTATTGCGAGGATGGAGAGCGGTCCGAAGAGCCAAACCGTTATTCCGTCAGCGGCGGTTGTGGCGAAAGCGTTGAGAGGATTGCTCGACCAATTGGTGAGCTTGGGGACTTTGGGAATCCAGCCAAGCAGCGCACCGCCGAGAATGAGAAACGCAAACCAGATGGCCCAATAGTCTTCGTTCTGCCAAAGCGCTTTCAGGCCTTGCATTTGTTATCACCCCCTCCGCCCGTGTGTCTTCTCATTGGCACGGGCGCATTGTTCATCCCGCTAAGATGCGGATGAAGCCGGATGAGAGTGCGACGATTCTGACTCGGCGGGGACGATCAGCTCGACTTGCCAATTGTCCGAGTTGAGCCACAGTCCGATGACCGCGACATTGAATCCCCACGACCGAACCACGTCGACAGCCGTGCGGACCTGATCACGATTGACCGAGTCGGGAACGGGATTCCCTGCGCAATCACCGTGTCCGACCACAGCCACAACGCGGCTGTTGTGTTTCTCCGCCGAAATATGGACACGCGCCTTGATCGACTCAGTCCGTTGTGCGTCACCGGTGGCCAAAATGCCGTTTGGTCCCGGTTCGGTGATGGTGTCGACATAGTCGGCGTTGTAGGTCTTTTTCATCCACGCCGCGACGGGATCCTGCACTCTCCCATCCATGCAGTTGACTGCTGTGACAAATGTTTTCTCTGTCGTAACGCACCTCCTTCACTGTTGTCCGCCGGTGTTTGAGACGCGGACACGAAACTTATGTCTTATTGTTTGCGCTCTGTATGTTGTTCGACCGGCGCCTTTAATGGGCACGGATCCTCCGTTGACCCGGCGTGCGCGGGCTCCCAGATGTTCTCCAACGCATGCCTGGCGTTCCGGAAGAAATGATCAGCTCCGACCCGATCGTACAGCCCCGTACGGTGCATCACGTCCCTCACCGAGTGATTCAGTTCGGTGAAGGAAACGTCTACACCACCTTCCCTGATTCGACGGATCAGGACCGAGAGTGTCTCCTCGCCCGATGCGTCCAATTCGTTGATGCCGTGACCGACGATCACGATGTGGCGTAAGGCCGGTTGGTTTTCGATCAGGCGGTCAATCTGTTCTTCCAGATGATTGACATTCGCAAAGATCAACGAGCCTTCATACCGCAGCAGACTGATATGATGGCAGGTTTTTAAGTTGAATGTGTGGCTGTCGCGATACGACCCCTCCGGGTGGAGCGACAGGAATGAGATATTCGGACGCATGCCGCGGAAGAGGTGGATGAGAACGGTCAACCCCACTCCGATAAAGATCCCCCGATCAAGATGCGGGGCAAACGCGAGTGTGGAAATGAAGGTGATGCCGCCAATGGCGCCGTCGTACCATTGTGCTTTCCATGTATGGATGATCGTGCGAAAACTGATCAATCCGACAATCACCATGATCACAATTGCGGCCAACACGGCATGCGGCACATGAAAGAGCAACGGGGTGAAAAAGAGGAGTGTCAACGCGACCATGCCGCTGGCAAACACACTGGCCAGTCCGCTGGCGGCGCGCATACGCAGATTGATGGCCGTCCGTGAGAATGATCCCGAAACCGGGCTGCTCTGGGCGAACGATCCGACCAGATTGGCCATGCCTTGTCCAATCAGTTCGCGGTTGGGATCAATCCGTTGACGCGACCGGACGCCAATCGCCTTGGAGATTGACACCGCCTCCATGAAACCGATCATGGCGATCACCAGTGCCATCGGAAACAGCCGCGTCAGTGACAGCCAATCGAGTTGCGGCACCGCCACGGACGGCAGTCCGGGCGGAATCTCGCCGACCACTGTCCCGCCGGCCTGGAACCTGATGGCCGTAGTGTCAATCGGTCTCGTATTCACCTGCAACCGCCACGTTTTGCCGTCCGATGCCGCACTGCTGCTGAACTGACTTCCCAGGTAGTAGTTGTATTGTCCCTCGTCTGGCTCCAAGCGCGCAAATTGGAGCCGACGCAGCATTCGTCGCCGCTGCTGAACCTCGGACTTGAGTTTGCTGATGGCGACGTCGAGGAACGAGCGCTGCGCACGCAATTCCAGAATATCGGTGTCGGGCAACAGCCCCCGTCGCTCGGCGTTGGCGATGCGCGCCTCCAGGGTCACATTGGTGTCGGACTTGGCGGTGAGCGTGTCGACGAGGGCATTGTATTCGCGAATCGATTCCCGCATCGATGGCGGGTGGATGTTCTTGATTGCGGCGGTGTGCTCCTGTGAAAATCCCACCAGCCACGAGAGGATCGTCGTGACCGCGACGGCGACGAGCACTTCGGGTACACGCGGCAGCCACCGTCGCAAGCTGAGCATGATGACCAGTGCCAGGGCTGCCATCCCCACAGTTGGCCAATGGAGGTAGCCGAAGGCGGCTTGGACCACGCGATACAGTGTGACCAGATGATGGCTGGTCGTGTCGACGGTGACGCCGAGCAATTTGGAGAGTTGCGACGTGGCGATGATGATCGCGGCGGCGTTGATGAATCCATTGAGAACCGGATGCGAAAGGAAGTTGACGATCGCGCCGAATCGCAGCAGGCCAAACCACAGTTGAATGACGCCGACCATCAACGTCAGCGTGATGGCATACGCAATGAACGCGCTGCTGCCCATGGCGGCGTACGGTTCCAACGCCGTCGCCGTCAACAGCGAGACCACGACGACCGGTCCGGTGGCGAGGTGACGGCTCGATCCAAACAGGGCGGCAAAGATTGGTGGCAGGAAGGCGGTGTACAGTCCGTAGTGTGCCGGCAAACCGGCCAACTGCGCGTAGGCCATCGACTGCGGCACCAGCACCAGCGCGACGGTGATGCCGGCCAGCAGGTCGGTGCGCAGCATCGATGGGGAATACCCGCGCAGCCACTTCACAAAGGGAAAGACGGCGTGGACGATGTTCACGAGAATCCGCTCTTCTGTCCTGCCGAATACTTGGACGTCGCCGGACAGCAGGCGACAGCGGCCGCCTGCGCTCCGACTTTCGTTCGTCCCGAAGAGCCATTAGCGCACCCCGGGTGTTGGCTCTACCATCGACCGACGCAGCGGGCGTGTGTCAACGCCAGCGTACGATAGATCATGTGAGCGAACTTCGAGTATGGCATATACCAAAGCAAGAAGAAGACGCTGACGATGTGGATAAAGTAGCTGGTGTAGGCCGCGGTGGCCGCGTCGCCCCAACGGAACAGCCAGGAGGTCATGCCGGTCAGCGCCGCCACAAAGATGACATACAGGAACAGGTAGTCGGTATAGCCATTTGCGCCGACGTTGTCGGCGTCGGTCCAACGGCGGACGATCAACCAGCCGCTGCCGATCAGCATCGCCAGCCCGCTGACCGCCCCCAAAATCTTGACGGGATTGGGCAGATTGAACGGAATGGCAAAGAGCCCGTGCATATCCCCGACACCGAGCATTTCAAGATAGTGGGGAATGAACACGGCCACAAAGACGGCGCCGGTCGTGATCATGGCACCGATGAAGCCGTACAGCAAAAGCAGGTGGCCAATGGTGCGGGCCTTGTTGATTTCGCATTTGTTGAAGTTCTTGTGGCTGAGGATTTCTCCGATCGTGCTGACGAGTCCGCTGAGGAAGGATTTCTGCATCGGTTCACCATAGGCGTTCCGCATCGCCTGCCAGAAGCGTACAAATCCGACTGCGGCAAATATGAATATCAGGATATTACCGAATACAAAGAGCGCATCGACGGAACTGTGCGGTAGGAACAGATTGAAGTCGATCACGTTGCTTTGCAGGAACTCGAATTCACCGGCCGGCGTCTGTGGTGCGAAGGCGAAGATGCAGGCGGTCAGAATGAGCACCGGAATGAGAATCAGAGCAGGCAGCGCACCGGGCTTTGCCAATGCCGATCCCATAAACGATGGGAACGAAAAGTGGCGGTAGGCAAAGGCGCGGATCGCCGCGAGCACGTCACCCGGACGCGCCCCACGTGGACAGTAAGTTGAGCAATCGTTGCATTGATGGCACAACCAGACGCGTGGGTCGCTGACCAGCGCATCGCGATCACCCCATCCCGCCGACAACATCTGCCGGCGCGGGAACGGCGCCGCTTCGGACGACAAGTTGCAGACCGATGAGCACGTCGAACACTGATAACACTTCTTCAGTGAGTTGCCGCCCAGTCGTTTGACCTCACGAATGAACTCCGGATCCGGTGTCAGGACATGTGTTTCAGCCATGTGTATTCACTCCCGATTTGTCGCCTGTCTGTTGGGTGCCGCCGTTGGCACAGCCGCACCCGATTGACACACTCCGCCTACATGTCCTTGTAGGGGTTGTAACCAACTCGCTCGATGGTTTCGAGGAAGTTATCCATGATAGCCGGGATCTTGTCGTACTCCATCATCGATATTTCGTGCAACTCGACACGATCCTCTTCCAAAACGAGTTGTGTGAGTTTCTCGCGCACGTTGTCCATGCGGTAGCTTGCCAATTCGCTGCCTTTGACGAAGTGACACTGGTAGTCGTCACCCTTCTTGCAGCCGAGCAGGATGACACCATCGAAGCCGCTGGCCAACGCATCGTTGATCCAGATCACGTTCATCGATCCGAGGCAGCGCAGCGGGATGATGCGGACCATCGCGTTGTACTTCATCCGCTTCAGACCCACCATGTCGATCGTTGGGCCGGCGTCATTTTCGCAGGCAAACACGAGGACGCGCGGTTTCTCTTCGAACTCGTCGGGCACGTCGATCGCCTTGATCATTGCCGACATCATGCCGACATTGTAGTTCTTAAAGGAGATAATGCGTTCTGGGCACGACCCCATGCAGATGCCGCAGCGGCGGCACCGCAGCGGATTCGGCAGAGGTGTTCCCTTTTCGTCTTCATCGAGTGTACCGAACGGGCATTCCTCGGTGCAGCGTTTGCACTGCGTGCAGCGTTGCATGAAGAATTCCGGATAGGTCATGTCGCCGGCGCGTGGATGGACCGCCTCGCCGCGTGCAATCGCCTCGACCGACTGAATCGCTTTCATCGCCGCGCCGGAACCGTCGTTTGCTGCTGTGGCGAGATCCATCGGTGCCCGCGTGGCGCCGGTGGCGTAGATGCCGGTGCGACGGGTTTCGTACGGGAAGCAGATGAAGTGCGAATCGGGGAAGCCGTACTTGAGTGTTGGCAGGTCGGTGCCCTGGCGATACGACAGGTTCAAGATCTTGGCGCCCTTCTCCGCACCTGCCGCAGCTTTTTTGCCGTCCTCCATCAATCCTTCATCCTGGATGACCGGAAGCTCAGTTGTCGACTCTGCTGATTCAACACCCTCACCCTCTGCTAACGGTGCCGGGGCCGGTACCTCTTCGATTTTGGTCGATGGCACCATACCGGTGGCCAACACCAACAGGTCGGCCTCGACGCGGATGTCTTTTCCGAAGAGGGTTTCGGAAAGGTCAACCGCTATCGTGCCGTTGCCGTTGGCCGTGACCGAATCGACTTCACCTTTGGTCAGGAAGATCTTCTCATCGTCCTGCGCCGATGCATAGAAGTTCTCATACTGCGCCGGCGAACGGATGTCTTTGTAGAGGATGTAGACATCGGTGTCGGGAAGCTGCTCGCGTACATACTTCGCCTGCTTCAATGATACGCGGCAGCAGACGGCGGAGCAGTAGGGGAGATGATCCTGATCGCGTGAGCCGGCGCATTGGATGAATGCGACACGTTTCGGTGCCTGGCCATCGGATGGTCTCTTAATTGTGCCCGCCGCCGCCATCTCTTCCATTTGCACACTGGTGATGATGTCCGGCGAGGTGCCGTAGCCGAGGTGCGTCAGCTTCTTGGGATCATACGGACGCCAGCCGGTGGCCTGAATGATCGAGCCGATTTTCAGGTGATCGCCCCCGTTGCCATTTTGCAGGTCGACCTCGAACATGCCCGGCTGACCCTTGGTGCGTTTCACCGTGGTGGAGCAGTGGACGTTGATCTTCGGGTGTTTTTCCACCTCTTTGATCAAAGCGTCGTAGCCGGAGTCTTCGAGATCGACATACGGTGGGTTCTTGGGAAAGACCTTGGGCCACTTGCGCGCCCAGCCACCCAGTTGCGGTTCTTTCTCGACCAACGTCACCTGGTAGCCCGCATCGGCTGCCGCTTTGGCAGCGGTCATACCGCTCATGCCGCCACCAATGACCATGATCTCTTTGCTGGTGTCTTCCATGAACGGTTCGGGCGGGGCCATGTTTTTGACCTTGGCGATTCCCATCCGAATGTAATCTTCCGCGAGCATCTGCGTGTCTTCGTCGTTCGGCTCATGACACCAGGCGACCCGTTCACGGAGATTGGTGCGGTCGACGGGGATCTCATTGCCGAAATTGAATTCATCGGTGAAGACACGCTCGGAGCAGGCGGCGATGACGACGCGATTGAGTTCGTTGTCCGTGACCTGCGAGCGAATCGTGGCCAGCGCCTCGGGGCTGCAGCAGGCCGGATAGGTCTGGCAATGCGCGACCTCGGGATCGTTGTTGGCCAGTTCGACCAGTTTGGCCGTATCGAGCGACTTGGCGATGTCGCAGCCGTCGCAAATGAACACGCCGATCTTCTTGTCCATGTTTTATCTCCCTCCCGCCGCGTTGAGCGCTCTGAGGGCCGCGCCGGTCGCGTCTTGTACCGACGACGCGACATCGTAGGGACGCATGACGGTCCCGGCGCCGATGATGCCTGAACCATTGGGTGCGAGGAATCCGTAATCGTCGCGCGGTGTCTCGACCGGCGGCGGTTCGATATCGGTATTGGGAACCATGCCGGTGGCCAGCACCGCCATGTCGACTTCGAGTTTGGTCATTTCTCCGGTGACCGTGTTTTCCGCATGGAGGATGACATTGCCGTTGGGTCCCTCAGTGATCTTGCCGACCTTCCCGCGATGGAAGTGAATCTTCTCGTCGGCTTTGACCTTTTCGTAGAAATCCTCCAGCCGTCCCGGCGAGCGCACATCGATGTAAAACAGATGAATCTCCGCATCGGGATACTGCTCACGCACGTAGGTGGCCTGCTTCATCGACGCGAGGCAGCAGATCGCTGAGCAGTAGGGGAGATGGTTCTCATCGCGCGACCCGGCGCACTGCACGAAGCCGACTTTGGTGATCTCTTTCTGATCCGACGGGCGCTGGATCTTGCCGTCGGTCGGGCCGGTGCGCGAGGCCAGCCGTTCCATCATCACATTGGTGATCACATTCGGCGCCTGCCCGAAGGCCAAATTGGTCAGCTTGGTGGCATCGTACGGACGCCAGCCGGTCGCCCAGACAATTCCCTTAACTGTCGTCGAAACGGTCGTCGGTTGCATATCGAGTTCGATGGCGTCGTACGGGCACGCGTCGACACACGCCTTCATGCGCGGATCGGAGGCGTATTCGGGGTCGACGACGTAGCGGAACGGGTAGGCGACCAGATGGGGCAGATGGATCGCCTTGCGTTTGCTGAGTCCGTAATTAGACGGATCGTCGACTTCGATTTCGCAGGCTGGTTCGCACTCGCCGCAGGCGGTGCAGCGCATATTGACGTAGCGCGGTTTCTGTTTAATCGTAACCGACCAGTTGCCGGCCTCACCCGAGATGCCTTCGACTTCGGCCAGCGTGAAGACCGACACGCGCGGGTTGGCCTTCATCCGCTTGAGGTTGATCTCCAGCCCGCAGGTGGGCGGACAGAGTTTGGGGAAATACTGGTTGGACGATACCACGCGCCCGCCCAGCGAGGCCTCGCGCTCGACTAAAATGACGGTTTTGCCGGCTTCGGCCGCCTCCAATGCGGCGGTCATCCCGGCGATTCCCCCGCCAACAACGAGCAAATCGGCCGACAGTGGATCGCCGGTGGAGCCGGGGTTTGCTGATGCGTCTGGTTGATTCATCCGTGGACTCCGAATCTGTTGGCTGATCGTCGGTTAGCGGCAATCAGCGAGTACTCTAATCATGCTTCACAGTAGGACACGCACGCTGCGATTGTCAAGTCGGTTGTGACAATATTCACAGAATATGCGACAATGATCTTGCCCTCCCTGGTGACGGTTTGGCCCATTGCCACGTTTCGTACACCGTCCAAATGATCTACGCATACTCTATCAATTTGGTCGGAATTGGGCTGTCAGGAATGCAGTGGAGGCGTGTCAAACTGTCAAAATTGTGACAGGAGGTGCAAGGATGTGGGGAGGTTTTGGGACCTGGGTGCCCCTGACCTTGGGGCATGTTAAAAAACGTGTGTATCACAGAGGACATGTATTTGTAGCGGCGTATTGCATACGCCCCTTTCGCGTAAACCGTTGCGGGCGCGGGCGTATGCAATACGCCCCTACAGATGATCGTCCTTTTGATGTGCGTTAGGATTGCGATCTAGGGTTTTTCAACACGCCCCAAGGTCCGGGCCACCCCGCCGTCCAGCTCATGAATTCATCTGGTCGCGGGCACCCGGCGCCGACACATCGTTCGTCTCGTCAAACCACACAAGACGATTCACTCCGTACCGCCGCGTGAAACCGGGCACTCTACCTGCTTTGTGCTGCCACACTCGGGCCACCAAATCATTGGTCACGCCGATATAGAGAGTTCCTCGCGGTTTGCTGGCGAGAATGTAGACGTAATATGATTTATCCATCAGGCGCGAAGAAAATGGATTCCTCCGCCGCGGCGGACGAGAATGACAGAAAATGTGAAAACAGAAACGGTTTTATAGCGACTTGCATAATTCCTGTCCGATTCCGCAATCTGGGCAGTATAATTTACCCCTCACCCCGACCCTCTCCCCGCTGAAAAGCGCGGGGAGAGGGAGCAAAACGTAGGGTCGCACGGCAGTGCGCCCGCCCGCCGCAACTATACTCAATCGGACAGGAATTCTGACAATCGCTATAATAATGTACATGCCCCGGGTCGTTGAAATGCTGGTATTACATGGTTCTGTAATCTGGAGATGGGGCTCTCTCCGGGGCAATCATTTCTTGCGATCTGTGAGTTATGCAAACCCTGACGAGAGTTCGACCCTGCTCACTCCAAGGGACGTCAGGGGCGCCCGGCTGGGGATGCCACTGACCAAGGTACAGTGGTACCCATGCCACTCATGGACCATATTTGCGACGATAACACTCTTCTTTCTAGCGGATTAATTACTGACAGTCGCCTCCTCCGCCCTGTCCAGAACTCCTGCCGACCCCTCAAGTTGGCTTGTCACAAATCCGATTCATTGTGCAGAAAATCACAAGTTTCGTTTGTACGATGGATCAAACCGTCGGTACCATTTATCAGGACCAGAGTCGACCGCCGACGCGCATAACTGCGTTAGACGACGATCCATCGCAACGCGACACAGGACGGCATGGCGACTTCCGACACCCATAGTACCGAGCCTTCGCTGCTCCACCGCATCTTGCCGTTTCTGGCATGGTTCAAGCACTATAGCTTTTCGCATTTTCGTGGTGATCTGGTCGCCGGAATGACGGTGGCATTTGTCCTGATTCCGCAGTCGATGGCGTACGCCCAGTTGGCGGGCCTGCCACCGTACTACGGGCTCTATGCGGCGATGCTGCCGCCGTTTATTGCCGCGCTGTTCGGATCGAGCCGTCAGTTGGCCACCGGGCCGGTGGCGGTGGTATCGCTGATGACCGCGACCGCACTGGAACCACTGGCAGTGGCCGGATCGGAACAGTTCATCGCTTATGCGATCCTGCTGGCTGTTCTGGTCGGTTTCTTTCAGTTCGCGCTGGGATTGCTGCGGCTGGGCGTGGTGGTCAATTTCCTTTCCCATCCGGTGATCAATGGCTTCACCAATGCCGCGGCACTGATCATCGCCACATCGCAGCTTTCGAAGATCTTCGGCGTCTATGTCGACAAGGCGCCGCATCATTACGAAACGGTGTACCGTGTGCTCGAAGCCGCGGTGGAGTTTACACACTGGCCCACGGTCGGCCTGGCCGTGTTGGCGTTTGCGATCATGTATGGGCTCAAATCGCTCAATGAACGCATTCCGTATGTCCTGATCGCGGTGGCGGTGACGACCGTGATCGCGTGGCAGACCGGCTATGAGCATAACCGTGTTGTTGGTGTCACGACGATCGAATCGCAGGCGGTGCAATCGACTGTTCGCACGCTTGACTCGCTGCAAGCGGAATCGAAGCGATTGACCGCGCAGCGTGCGCACTTGAATCCGACCGCGATGGCGAGCGTGGAGCCGGATCAGAGCTGTTTCGAATCGTGCCACCACCCATCCGACTTTGAGACGGACCGGTTCGGCCGCCCGATCGACGTACCCCACCGTCCGACGATGAAGAGCGAACTGAGCCATCGCCGAACACTGCTGACACTGAAGATCGAGCAGCTTAAAGCATCGATGGAGGCGTACCGGCGCGAGTTGCGGTCGCTGACGTTTACGCGTGTCACCAACGATGTTCCGTACCAGGCCGACCAACCGGTCTACTATGTTCAGGGGCAGGAGCCCGAAAACGTCGAAGCCAGGGGACGCAACTGGCGCATGCGCATCGGCAGCGGCAACAACTCAATCGGCGATTCGGTGTTGATGATGGGCGGCGGTGCGGTCGTTGGTGTGATTCCCCAAGGATTGCCGGAGTTTGCGACACCGACACTCGACTGGGGGATTGTTCAAAGCCTGTTTCCCATGGCGGTCATCATCTCGCTGTTGGGTTTTATGGAGGCGATCTCCATTGCCAAAGCAATGGCGGCGCGGACACGTCAACGGCTTGATCCAAACCAGGAACTGATCGGGCAGGGGCTGGCCAATATCATTGGCGCCATGGGACAGAGCTATCCGGTGTCGGGATCGTTTTCACGGTCGGCGGTCAACATCCGTTCGGGTGCGCTGACCGGTATGTCGAGTCTGTTCACCAGTGCCGTCGTGGTGATCACGCTGCTGTTCTTCACACCGCTGCTGTACAATCTTCCACAGTCGGTATTAGCCGCAGTGATCATGATGGCGGTTGTCGGGCTGGTAAACCTGAAAGCGATTATCCATGCCTGGAGGGCGCAGCCGCATGATGGAATTATTGCGGCCGTGACGTTCGTCACCACGTTGGCGTTCGCACCCCATTTGGATCGCGGTATTCTGGTCGGTGTCATTCTGACGCTTGGCATTTCTTTGGTCCGCCACATGCGTCCGAACATCGCCATTCTGGCCAAGCATCCCGACGGGAGCTACCGCAACGCCGAGCGGTGGAAACTGAAAGTGTGCAAACACATCGGGGTGATTCGCTGGTACGGTTCGCTCTTCTTTGCGTCGGCGCATCACATGGAAGAGAAGATCCTCGAGCAAATCGAGACGATGCCCGATCTCCGGCATGTGTTGATTGTCGGCAATGCGATCAACGATATCGACTACTCGGGTGTGGAGGTGCTCTCCGACGTTGTCGATCGCATTGTACACGCCGGCTATACCATTTCCTTCAGCGGACTCAACGATGCCGTGCTCGATGTGATGGAGCGCACGGGTCTGATGGCGCGTATCGGTCCCGAGCATTTCTATCGCAACGTGAACGAAGCGATCAGCAGCATCCGCGATGCGCCCGAGTTCCGTGCCTGCGATGAAGAATGCCCGCTACTCGACGTGCACTATACCTACGAACACGAGCCGAAACACCCGTCGCATATGCGTGTGCAGCGGCGGGATGGCTAAACGGCGAACGTATCATCAACCGCCGGCGCCGCCCATGTCCTCGTTGGGCTTGTCCTTGAACGCACCGCCGTAGGCGTTGTCGCGATCGACGGTCAATGGACGCACGTCTTTGACCTCGCCGCGCGTGTGGGACTTGTGATGCGTCGACTCGACCACCTCGTGGCCCGCGGCTGTCCATCCCTCAATGCC
The DNA here is from genome assembly GCA_964440935.1 of uncultured Ignavibacteria bacterium. GTDB lineage: Bacteria > Zixibacteria > MSB-5A5 > WJJR01 > WJJR01 > WJJR01. The sequence goes on from CAYTTY010000006.1 coordinate 108,986, forward strand.
GTCTTCGTAAAGGAAGACATTGTTCATGCCCTGCTTTTCAAGCCGTCCGGCCACGTCCTTTGCCAGGGGGCACTCGCCGCCGTTTGAGTACACAACAACCGGCGTGTCGGGGTTCATCAACGAGCGAATGCGAAACGATGTCGATCCTCCGGGTGCCGTCTTGGCGCCGGGGATGTGTCCCTGATCGTAGTCAACGTCTCCACGGACATCGAAAATGGCCGCGTTGCCTTCATCGATGCGTTTGCGGAGTTCGTCGGTGGTTATGGTTTGCATGGTAAGTCTCCTATCTGTCTTTGTCTTCGCTATGCCGGCGCCACCTTTCGTGTCGCGGTGTTCAGGAATATACCATGAAATGCCGGGCGCGTGTTCCCGCTTGGAGATGATCCAGTGCTGAAATATTGAATACATTTGGCGGGCGAGTCAATTTAGAAGAATCGCAGGCCTTCGCGCGGTTCAATCTTAATTCAGAGTAAGATTGTTCTACCAAGGAGTGGGCGCGGTCGAATACGATTGTCGAACAGGGTTTCAATCCGGCCATCCTTCGAAACGGATCGCTCAACTGAGCCGTGTCCCAAGACGAAAACGGCCCCGGCAGGGGAGACGGGACTCGTGAATATCGCGATGCCTTGAGGTATCTTGTTGAACACCAGCACCGTACCACACCCCGGCCGTATCCATCCGGCGGGTTGGATATCGGGTCGAGTCTGATGCAGCTTGTCGCAATTTGATTTCTTTCTCGGAGCCTCGACGAAGGCGCGTCACATCGGTGTCAGCTGGTTTTGGTTCATTGTGACGTCTTATCGAGCTTTTTGCAGAGTTTGGGTGCGGAGCGTTCTCCTCGGAGCGAACGGTTCGTCAACGACGTGTCGAGCTAAAGGAGTCGAGCCATCGTCAGCGGACGACGTGTTATTGTAGTGGTCTGTACAGCCCGCGAATGAACTCGAAATTGCAGAGCGTGGCGATGGGCTCACTGTCCCTATTGCATTTGAACTGTCCCTTCGTGTCCATGGAGAGCAGGACGTGGGAGCCCTTGAGATCGAGCTTCTCACAGTCGGCGGCACGCAGCCGCGCTTCGAGTCCACGGATGATTTCACGGTAAGTGTCTTCATCGAGGAGACCGATTTCGAATGCCGTCAGCCCATCAATGCCGACGGTTGCGTCAACATCCCCATTAGCGTCCCGGAGTACCGTTCCATGGTCATCGAAGTGAATCGTAAACTCGAATCCTTCGAGGTGTTCGTCCTGAATTCCGTGCTGAGACAGCACCTCGGATGCCTGATCCAGGATGCATTGACGATCCTGTTCGGTAATCGCCCTGCGTTCACACGCATGGTCGAGGTCAATGCCGCGCTCGGAGTCCCGGTGCGCGTCTGGATGTACGCCGCGGAAGAATTCCCAGATGGTGTAATAGTCGTAATTCGGGATGAGGTATGGCTCGCAGGCATCGGTCGTCAGGGCCGCTCGAGATTGATCGGGGAAACGTCGCCGGTCCTGCAGGTAGCGCGCGACATGCGAGCGGTGACCGGTTCGGTAGATCGCCAACGGCACGGTGGTGCTGATCCCCAGAATCCGCAGTTGCTCGGCGATGGCCACTTCCTCAAAGGGGCTGTTGTACCCGTGCTCACGAATTCGTTTGCCGGTATCGGTGAACGGATCGCTGTGCGGAGCAGTGCCGACCCGTGATCGGCGATACACGAAGTAGATATTGTCGCGCGTGCGGGTGCGATACACTTCATTGAATCGCGACAGCCGGACCCGGGGCGTCCGGCGCCACCGATCCGGTACAAAATACTCAAACAGATCGGGGACTTGGCCGGTCACCCACAGGCACCCGCCGTCCTGCACGGGACCGCGAACGTAGTCAATGCCGTGAATGGAGGTGAGCTTCAGCTGCGCGTGAGCGGTGGAACTCCGCGCCGCGTGTAACGTCCGCCGCAGTTGCCGGAAGCGTTCTCGCTGACGCGTTTTGTAGGTTTGCTGATTTTCGGATGTCCGCTCCAGCAACTCGTAGTCGACCAACGCGTACTCCAGTTGGCCGTTGCGCCGACGGAGCACGTTTCCGCTCCGGTGGTCACGTCGCAGGATGAAGTGCTGTGGCTTGTGGTCGAGCACGCGGAAGCCGGTTTGCCGGAGTTCATGCGATGCACGCAGTGTCAGCTCTCTGAGTTCCGATTCGTCAATCGCACCGGAGATGCACGATTGTGCAGCATCCTCGCCCTTAATCCACCCGTACAGCAGGACATAGACGCGGCGAATGTCCAACTCGATTGCTTTCACCTCATCAGCCTGATCTTTGGCCAGCAAATGTCGGTGCCGAATGAACCGGGTTTCATCGCGTCCCAGCTGCCAGAGTTGAAATTCTTCGGGCGGTGCGTAAATGGCGAGCGGGTGTTGTGTACGAATACACGCACCACTGGGGCGCAATCGAGAGTGACGCATCTCCATCAAGAGACCGAATTCTTCCATTGGGCTATTGAATCGCGCGGCGGCAATCACATCCGGCGGTACGTCCTCGGGAAAGGTGGTTTGAACGACCAGTGGCACTTCCTGGGCAACACGTGAGAACTTGACCAACATGTCGGCCGATCGGCCGCTGATCGGCCGGCTGTGAACGTGATAGACACTTCCCGTTGAACCCGGCAGGCGTTCGCCGTGCTTGACATACCACTTGTCGGTAAACCACCCCGACGGAAGCACGTGAGACAGATTCGGCCAGCCGAACCGCGTCACGTAGAGGTCGCCACCTTCCGCCGGGGGGTCAAGTCATAATCTTCCTGTAAAAACGGGTTGAGTGCATCTCCTGCATCATC
>CAYTTY010000007.1:0-110638 GCA_964440935.1 uncultured Ignavibacteria bacterium
CTGCTCCCCGGAGGACTTACACCTCCAAGTCAGTGCCCATGCCGGGCGCACAAGCCTGACGGGCCGGTCGAATGACCGGCCCGTTTTGGTATGCACTACCTTCCTGTCATGCGTTTTGATCTACCCTTCGAGAATGTGCACTGATTTGCTGCCTCTGGGTATCACCGGACCCAAAACCGCAGCTCCAAATCCGAGAATGTCGTCTCTAACACCTTGATTCTCAGCCTCTGCGGGATATCGGCTCGCGAAGCGCATCGACGGCACCCCGTTTGCGTGTGGGCCATCGGGCAGTGGTACCGTTACTGGTCTGCTTGATCTGAAGTCACAATCACAGATTCACATTATGCACAGGGGTGGACTCTATGCGTACAACCAACCGTCACCAGTCACATCGGGGCTTCACTCTCATCGAGCTGTTTGTGGTCGTCATCATCGCCGGCATACTGGCCGCACTGGTTATTCCCCGGTTTATGGCCAGCACCACCAAATCCAAAACCGCTGAAGCGATGCAAATTCTCAAACAGATCCACGTTCAGCAGCGCGCCTACCGGCAAGAGTACGATACCTACTGGGGCAATGGCATGGTCGGCGACGGCGCCAATCCCGAGAGCTTCGCACGTCTGGACGTCTATATCATGGAAGATGCGCGTTACACGTATTCGATAATCGCTGAGAAGACCTCGTTTACGTGCACGGCGACTTCGAATCTCGATGATGATGATGTCATTGATACGTGGACGATTGACGATGGCGGCGAGTTGATTCAGACGGTCAATGACATGGTTGAATAGGCGTGAGATCGTAGGGAATCTGACAAAACCTGACGTGATTGTCAGGTGAGTGGTTGGTCGGGCGAACCGCCCGCCGTATCATGACATGGTGACAGTTGTATCTGACGACGCCAGTGTCTGAGGGAGGTTAGCCAGCCATGTCAGACCATCACTCACGCCGTTTCAATACCGATGCCGTTCATGCGGGGTACCACGCGACGCAAGGCCCGGTCAATCCACCCATCGAAGAATCGTCGACGTATGTCTTTTCCAGCACCGATGATGGCGCGGCACGTTTCGCCAGCCGTGACAAAGACGGCATCTATGCGCGCATCGGCAGTCCGACGATAGCGGCGCTGGAGAAGAAGCTGGCGTCTCTTGAAGGCGGCTACGGCGGCATCGCCACGGCATCGGGCATGGCGGCGGTGTCGGCGATTTATTTCCACTATCTCGACTGCGAAAGCCATTGCGTCGCGACAGCGTCAATGTATGGACCGTCGCGCACCATTCTCGAAAGTCCTCTCTTTTACAAGAAATGGGGCGTCCAATCGACGTTGCTCGATACGTCGGTTGCCGAGGACGTGCGCCGTGTCATCCGGCCCAACACCAAGCTGATCTACATCGAAACACCGGCGAACCCCACACTGGCCATTACCGATATCGCCGAGGTGTCCAAAATCGCTCACGAATTCGGTATCCCCTTGGTTGTCGATAACACGTTTTGCTCTCCCTATCTGCAAACACCGCTGGCGTGGGGTGCGGATGTAGTCCTGCATTCGATGACCAAATCGATCGGCGGTCATGCCAACGCGGTCGGTGGGATGATTGTCACCAAGACGAAAGATGACTACTATTCCATTCGCAATATCGTGACCAACACCGGTGGCGTTCTCTCCCCGCACAACGCCTCTTTGTTTTTCAATGGTGTCAAAACGCTCGGGCTGCGCATGGAACGTATGCAGCAAAATGCCATCGCTGCGGTCGAGCATCTGAGAAAGCACGGCAAGGTCGAGTGGGTCATCTATCCGGGGCATGACGACCACCCGATGCACCATATGGTCGGCGAAGACAAACAGATGTCCGGGCCCGGCGCGATGATCTCATTTGGTGTTAAGGGCGGACTCAACGGCGCCAAGACCCTGCTGGACAACATCCGTCTCAGCACCTTGGCGGTGTCACTTGGTGGTGTCGAATCATTGATGGAGTCTCCGGCCCTGATGACGCACGCCGGTGTGCCGCGGGCCAAACGTGAAGCCGCGGGAATCTACGACGAGTTGGTTCGCTGGTCGGTCGGGGTGGAGAACATCGACGATCTCCTCACCGATCTCGATCAGGCACTCGAAAAAGTCGAAGTCAACGAAAGCGAACTGGTTCACGACTGGGCGTTCTGAGGCCTGCTCGATCGCATCAGGATCGGCGTGTACCCCGCCGCAGGGGCTTGATTAACCGCCCGTGGGCTGAATCATCAATTAACTTTGCCAGCCGTTTCAAACGTGTCTCCTCGCGTTTGGCATCCATCACCCAGTGGGCGGCAAGACGTCGGTACCCCGGCGGTTGAGCCTGGAAAAAGCGCCACGCTATCTTATCAGCTCTAAGCTCTCTTTCGTACTCCGGACTGAGCGGTTGACGATCGGCGCTTGAGTAGACTCTGCACCTTCCCGTCATCCGCGCCTCATACGCCTTAAGCCCGGCCGGCATCATGCGACCCTCTTCGATCAGCCGCTTGACGGTTGCACTATTGGTCTCGCTCCAATTGCTGGACGGCTTGCGCGGCGTGAAGCGATTGGCGTACCTGAGCTCATCGACCGATTTGCGAATGCCATCGATCCAGCCATAGCACATCGCTTCCTCCACCGACTCCGGGTAGGTCATCCCTTTCCTGCCACTGGATTTCTTGTAATATCCCACCCAGAGCTCGTCAACCTTGTCGTGGTTCTTCGCCAGCCACTTGTTGAAGTCGGCGGCGGTCTTGAAGAAGCGCGGTTTCATCGATTGGCAATCTGCGACGGTTTAGCGACGAAAGCAATCATCTTCCAGGCACCCGGTCGCGCTCATGCAGCCGTCAGGGTAATTCCCTCATGACGAAGTAACACCCAGCATTTTCCCTGCATCTTTTCGTTCACTTTTTGACTACAACTAGTAGAGACAAATGCAGGGGTAAACCGGATGCCGAAAGAACGTGAGCAACCGGTCACCCCGACGATGACGAAGGGCATCGCACTGCAGGGCGTGCCTCTGATACACAGCGGACCAGGCGGTTTCGTCGAACAGAGGTGCAGTAAACGAAATGCTCGCAGTGTTCGATGGCCGGACCGGAGAAAGGAAGGATGTCATGCGAACGATTTTGATTACCGTATTCGCGCTCGCGGCGTTCCTCGCATTGGGATGCGGCGACACCGAGAATCTGGAAACGCAACTGAGCGCAACCGAGAATCGTGCGGCTGAACTCGACCGCCTGTTGACCGAGACGCAGAATGACCTCACCGAGGTCAACGAGCGTGCCCAGGAATTCAAGCAGTCGCTGGCCAAAGTTCATGATGAACGGGAAGCCCTCAAAACGTCACTGGATAATGCCAATGCCCAGGTGACCGACCTGAAGATCGACCTGCGCGAAGCCAAGGATATGCGCGAGCACATGGTCGACAGTCTGAGAGCGGTGGTGGTGTCGGTCGAGTCGGACCGTCGCACCTGTTACACCGAACTCGCCAGCGCCGAATCGCGCATCAAAGCGTCGGAGCGAAGGATCAATGACTTGACGAACACCCGCGACAGCTTGTTCGCGTTCATCGATGAAGTCGAGCCATGGTTCGCTTATTATAAGAACGAGGCGCAGCGCAACTGGTTGAAGAAGTTGTTCGGCGCCGGAGATATGGCGAAGCCTGAGGTACCGGAACCCAGCTTCGACATTGAGTCCCCGCCGGCGGATCTGGAAGCGGTGCGTCCGTAGGTAGCGTGTGCGTCGGACTTGCAAGACAAGACGAGTACCAATGTGCCACTGGCCTTGGGGCGTGTCGAAAAACCCAGAGGTGCATCGCACCGGTGCGGCCAAGAGCCGCACTACGCGATGTCGGTGTGTTTTTTTTCAATAGGCCCCTTGATCAGCGGCACACTTCATTGTGCACAGGTGCCACTCACGCCTCCTTAGTGATGCGCCTTCATGATTTCGTCTACTTGGTGCCAATCAAAACGACTGAGCCGGATGACGGTGGCGTCGGCACGGAAGGCCGGCGGGACCACGCCACGCGCCTCGTCGTGATTGTCGGCTTCAAGCATCAACCAGCAGTTGTGAACACCGTCCTCGCAACCCCATTCGGCATTCACCAAAAAATGTGATCCACTTTCGCGAAAGACGTTGACGGCCCGTGCACACTCGTAAACGTCGTCTGAGCACGGGATGTCGATTAAACACTTCGCACAGTGCTGGCCCACTAAGATGAGAGGAGTTGTCCTGCTTGCCCAATGGGTATTGCGCATTGATCGATCAAGAAGGATGACCCCCGGTTGTGCACGGATCAGGAATCAACTGGTTGTCCTGCGACGCTGCTGATTGTAGCTTGGGGCTCACTGACGGACATGGCTATGACACACCCCTCACAAACACGACGGTCGTCACGGGTCAAACTGACGCCCGTGACCGATGACCATTTGCGGGTTTTCCACCGCTGGTTTCACGACAACGCTCCCGAGCGCCAGACCTGCCGGCCGATCTCCCGTAAGACCCCTGATGAATTGGTGGAAGCCTATCGCAACTTGCCGCCATCGGAGACAGCCGGGGATTTCTCGGTTGTTCGATTACAGGATGAGCAGTTGGTTGGCCGTGTGCGGTACTTCGATCTGAACTGGCGCAACCGCTCAGCCGAGGTCGGATATGTCATCGGTCCGACTTTTCAGGGAGAGGGATACGCCACCGAAGCGCTGGAACTGCTCTTGGTCTTATTGTTCGACGGTCACTCGTTAAACAAAGTCTACGCGCAAACCGCTGAATTCAACGACGCATCCATTGCCCTGCTGAAGCATTGGGGCTTTCAGCAGGATGGACGACTCCGCCAGCATCACGAACTGAATGGTACATTCTATGATGACTTGATCTTCAGTTTGTTGGCAGAGGAATACAAACAGAGTGCCACACACCAACGGGGTGGCAGCGATTTCTGATCACTGTCCGCCGCAGGCGGATTACGAACCGTGACATTCGAGATGAGGATACAATGGATTCCACTTCTGCCCAGAGTTTCATGACACTCCTCGGCGCTCACCGCTCGATTCGGCGCTATAAACCCGATCCGATCGATTTGAACCTGATCGATGAAATCCTCGACACCTCAATCAAGGGATCGTCAACGTCGGGAAACCTCACCGGGTTCTCGATGATCCTGACGCGCGACAAGCAACGCAAGGCCAGACTATATGAGATGCACGGGCGGCAGGACATGGTCCTCCAGGCACCACTGGTGATTACGTTCTGCGCCGATGTTAATCGCACCCGGCGCTGGCTGACGCTGCGTGGTGCGCGCGACAACTTCAACAACTTCGAGGGATTCATTGTAGCGGCATTCGATGCGATCATCCTGTCGCAATCGGTGGCGCTGGCGTTCGAAGCGCACGGTTACGGCATTTGCTACATGGGTACAACCCTCGATGCCTGCATGGAGATCGCAGCGTTTCTTGAGCTTCCGGAAACTGTTTTCCCGGTGACGAGCCTGGTTGTCGGAATACCCGATGAAGAGCCGGTCAAACGCGACCGTCTCCCCTTGCGCGCGTATGTGCACGATGAGACGTACCAGTCCGTCACCGATGAGGAGCTGCTCGACTTTTACAAAGACCGCGATGTTCAGGGGTGGGAGCGCTACCGTTCGATGGGCGGCGAGATCATTGCCGAAATGGAACGGCTGGGTATTGCGAACCTGGCCCAGTACTACACCAGCGAACTGAAGTACTCGCCCGAACAGACGCTGGAATCGTCGCGGGACTTGTGGCGGTTGTTGGTTGAGAAACGGTTTGCGGCGGGCGCAGGCGAAGCGCAATCATCATGATTTAGTTGCTGATCCGAAAGGAAGGACATGTTCGATTCCCAATTACGAGAACACATCGCCACTGTTCTTGAAGGACGCGGTGCGCACATCGACTTTGATCATGCCGTTGCTGACCTGTCGGCCAATGCGCAAGGAGCCATTCCGGACGGTGCGGCGCATTCACCATGGGAGGTCCTCGAACACATGCGCGTCGCCCAGTGGGACATCCTGGAATTCAGCCGTAACCCTGATCACGTCTCACCCGAGTGGCCCGACGGATACTGGCCGGACAATCCGGAGCCGCCCACGCACTCAGCGTGGAACAAATCGGTGCAGAGCTTCAAGTCGGATATTAAGGCGATGATCGATCTGATCAATGATCCTGCGTCCGAACTGTTCACTCCATTCCCGCATGGTGATGGACAAACGCTGCTGCGCGAGGCGTTGGTTCTCGCCGATCACAACGCGTATCACTTGGGCCAGCTGGTTGTCGTACGACGATTGCTCGGGGTCTGGGAATGACGTTCGATCTTCAACCGACACTTACCAGTGAACTCATCGGAGTGCGACCGTTGGTACCAGCCGATTGGGATGAGCTGTACGCCGTCGCGTCGGATCCACTCATTTGGGAGCAACACCCGGCGCATGATCGCTACAAAGAAGACGTGTTCCGGGAGTTCTTTCGTGAAGCGTTGGAGAGTGTCGGAGCGCTGGTCGTGATTGATCGGCACATCGGGGAGATCATTGGCTCATCTCGGTATTGGGACTACAACGCGGACATATCCAAAATTGAAATCGGCTGGACATTCCTTGCACGAACGCACTGGGGCAGCACGTACAATCGAGAATTAAAGACACTGATGCTGGACCATGCCTTCCGGTTTGTCAAACGTGTCGTGTTTCTGGTCGGTAAAGACAACGCCCGTTCGCGACGTGCCGTCGAAAAGATCGGCGGTGTATTGGATGGCGAGGTCGAGAAGTCCGATCGGACACGCACGATTGTGAACGTGAAGTATGTGATCGAGCGGGTATCGTATCTGAAGGCCGCGTTGTGACTCTGCAACGCCAATTCATTTACCCCTGCCCACACTCCGCAATCATCGGGCACACCAACAGAATGCCCCGAAGAGTACTCCGGGGCATTCATTCGTTTCATTGTCATTGATTATGATGCACTCGCGACCATCTCTTTGACATGGTCGACGACGGCGCAATGCTGGTCTTGGGGACTGAACATCACAAACTCGGCATCCTTGCCGACTCGCACGGTATGACCTGCGGGCCAGTAGAACATATCGCCGCCTGAGAGCGTTTCTTCCTGGCCGTCTTTGTAAACGACGGTGACTTCCCCGTCGAGCAGATAACCCCAGTGCGGGGACTGGCACAGATCGTCTTCGAGACCCTTGAGGAACGGCGTCAGATCGGTACCGGAGGCCAGTTTGAAGTGCTCGGCCGCCATCTTGCCATGCGGCGTCGCATCGCCGAAGTCCGGTAATTGACGGGCGGTCGCGTCGGGTGCGTCGATTTTCGTAGGAAGTTCGGATTTGGTGACTCGCATAATCAACTCCTTTAACTGCTGAACGTTAGCAATGACCCTCGGTTACGACCACCGACAGGAGGATCACACACACTGATATCGGCAGCCCCCCCTGAGTCTATGGCCCGAGGTCTTTGAACTTACAGGCAAAGCGGGGCGAACGTTGCGCTGTTCACCTCATCTTCCCTGTTGCGCTCTCACGATATTGGACTGATTTTATCTTGTCAAGTGAGCCCGCGGAGGTCACCACGAGACTTCGTGGGGGAAAACCCAAAACAGGAGAGAGTTACTATGCCTGCGGACAATCACCCGGCGGTACTGCTGTTCGTCAAATTCAAATCGAAGCTGGCACCGGAAGAGGTCGAGCGGCGCTACAAGAAGCGGTTGTTGGAATTCCGTGAAGTGCCGGGATTACTTCAGAAATACTACGTACAGGATTCCGCGACCGGCGAGTGGGGTGGATTGTACGTGTGGGATTCGCAGAAGTCGCTCGACGCGTACATCGCCAGCGACCTGCGCAAGACGATCGCGGAGACATACGAATTCGCCGCGCCGCCACGCATTGAGACGGTCAAGGTAGTTGACGTTTTGCGAGAGTGAATCGGCGCTCTAGTTTCGCCTTAATTGAGACTAGTTCAGCGTCGCCGTGAAGCGGATCGCAAAGCTGGCTCCGCTCCAATTCTCATCAATGCCTTTCTCGGGAACAGAATGAAAACCCACTGCCCCAGCCACACCGAGTCCCCACTTGTCTCCAACCCACCACTCTTTTCCGACGGTCAGGTCAATGATGGCACCCAGATCGGATTCTCCTTCACCCCCGACTCCGTCAATACTGAGACGACCGAATCCGAGTGATCCGGACAAATAGACATTGGCCGGCATGACGTAGTAGGTCACACCCCCACCGAGTGCGCTGAGCGTCACCGTTGCGTCGGCCTCACCCGACATGCCGAACAGAGTGACATCCGGATCCTGAATCGACCAGCCGAAGATTGTCCCATGGAGCGCGAGATTGGGCGAGACGATCCCTCCAATTGCAAAATTGATGTCGCCGGCACCGCCGGACAGTTCGCCCTCACCTCCCGGAAAATCAATTTCTGAGGACGCCGCCCCGCCTCCCGCTGACAGCCGCAGAAAGAATCCATTCTCATGATCACGCGGACCACCCCACGCTGTGGCGCTGAATGCCAACCCAACGAGCACCCCCAGTACTGCACAACACATTGGACGCTGTCGATTCCACATGGCCTGCACGCTCCTTTCGGTTTCCGGACGATTACACCGTCAAGCGATTTGTATCGATAACCAAAGCTCGTGTAGCCAGAGGAAATCGTCAAGGGTTAGATGGTACGCGAGCGGTACATCGATAAGACTAATGACAGCGTTGCTATCGCGTACAGCGAGGGGCGGATCCGAAATCACGAATATCCTATCTATTGTTTCAGGAATTCCGCCAAATTCTCGTTGATAAAATACTCCCACCCTCCGACACAGCTCTCACGTCGAAACTCAGGGATATCGTCGGGGAAAGTCTCACGGACATGATGGGTGAGGGTCAGTTTCGTTCCGGAGTCCTGCTGGGATAACACGAATTCCACATATCCCATACCCTGATAGCCTTCAAACCACCACTCGTAGGCGATCTTTTTACCCGGTTCCACCTCGGCGATACGCCAGCGATGCGGAAAGATACGTCCATCGCTGTCGACATCGAATCCTGTTTCGAACCCCACTTCAGCTTTGAAGTCGGGAATGTTGTCGAAATACCATTGGACCATGAGATCGCGATCGGTGATCGCCTTCCAGACGTCTTCAGCGGACCTTTTGAACGTCTGTTCTACGACAACGGGTGGTTCGTCTGCTCGCATGTGAGATTCCTCCGTGCGTGGGTTTGGTTGATAGTATAGGGACAACGGTCAGTCGATGCACGAGGATAGATGGGGCAAACGGACGTAGTCGTCCGGCCGTCTCAGCCGGAGTGCGGGCGCGGTGCCCGCTCTACACTTCAGGCGCCCCTGACGCCCTCGCTCCGTTGTGGTGCCCCACCGCTTGCGGTGGGTTCAGAGTATACGAAGACACCAATTCAGTATTCACACGCCGCTGTCCGAACAATTCACCGTAATGTGTCGGGGCGTATTTCATACGCCCGGATTTGGCTCAGGTCGGCACACCGAAGGGCGTATGCAATACGCCCCTACGAAGCAATTTATTCTGCGATGTCAGACGGCTGAGACCCGGACAAACGTCCGGGCCACCCGTTGTTTCCACAATATGACGGCGAGGCACTAAACCTTTATGAGGTCGAATCACCATCCTGCTCTTTCGCCTTCCACCGTGCAACCAGATCATCAAAGCGTTCATCCAGGTGCGACACAAACCATTCATCGATGAGTGATTTCTTGAACCGCCACTCTTTGCCGAGCTTGGCCCCCGGGATGCGGCCCTCCTGCGCCCAAGTGTAGATCGTCTGTGGCCGCACCTTCAGATAGGCGGCAACCTCCTCGAGTGTCATGATATCAGTCTGCAAAGAGTGAATCCTCGACGTCGAGCCAAGTTGACGATGTGTCGGGCCGGGCGTTGGCGGGACGGCTATCTATTGTCACACGCGGGGTCGTCAACGTGTCGCCTTCCACCAGCTTGCCGAATGAATACACAATGGCCGCGTAGAAATTGCCCTCGTAGTGGCGCACGACCTTGAATGGCTCGCTGGGATCATTGAGAAATGGACGCAGGTTCCACGCGAGCTGGATCCCGACGAACGCGACAATCACGATCCAGATACGAAACACGACCACGCCCGCCTGCGGGTAGACATGCCGCTGCTCACACGAATACCGCAGGGCATCGACAACGATCTTCATCCCAAACAGACCCGAAAGTCCGACGATGGCGATGTGCAGCAACTGCAGGAAATGGTAATTCCCACCGGTCAGCAGGAAGATGACAATGATCGGGATAAACGACACCATGACGGCAGTCACCAGCACGAATCCCGAGAGAATGACCGATGCCATTGGCAGCAGGCCGAGCTTCGAGCCCAGGATGCTCTGGATGATGTACAGTGCGGGAAAGCAAATCGCAATCGCCGCCAAAAAAAGCAGCGGGAGCTTGACCCCGGCCGCCACCGCCTTTAGCGCGCTGTGATAACTCCCCATCACCGCGCCATAGACAAAGCTCAAGACGATGACGATCAGCAGTTGATGCGCCACACGCCGTCCGGCGTCGGCCTCATCGGTGACTTCGGCATAGAACTTGTCCCCCTCCTGGATCGCCGGGAAATACCGTTGGAGCAGATTCTGACCCATACCACCTCCGATCGGTTTCTGGAAGAAAGATCGGGGTTTATTTTACTGTGTACAATTAGTTTTTATTGTTTATTACTGTTTGTTACTTTTTAATATGATCAATTGAACCCACATTGGCCGTTGTAGTCCGGCCGATCGGCCGGGATGCGGGCGTTGGTTTACAGATAAGCCCACCTACTTTGAGATGAGTACCTGACACGCAATGGCGATTTCTGTACACATGTGACATATGTGACACATCAAACCACTCAGGAGGTTGTACCGTGCCCACTCGAGTTCAAGTAATCCAAGAGACGAGAACAACGGAGACAAGGCAGGACTGGGTACTTTGTTTACAGTGGTGTCAGTATGTCTATGATGCTGGCACGAGTGAACACGGGTACCGTTTCATCTGGCGGAGGCCCGATGGAAGTCTGCAGCCAGCCCGGGGGCAAGCACGAATCCCAAACCTGGCAATCGCATCGGAGCTGGTGGCGAATGCACGCGCTGAGGGCTGGGGGAATCACCAGGGAGATTAGAGCAATTGTCAGATTTCCTGTCCGATTGAGAAAGAGTGAGACTTGTTTCACTTGGCGTTCAGGTTCGGGGGCCACGGGCCTTTTGGGCCCGTGAACCGGGCTCGTGTGAACGTGGAACCACGGGCCTGAAGGGCGAGTTGAAAAACGTGTGTCATTGCAGATGACGTGATCTTGTCGGCACCTGGCATTGCTGAAAACTCAGACTTTTCAACACGCCCCTGAAGGCCCGTGGCACTCCAATGCGAACGGACAATACTTCTGACAATCGCGCTATTGTCGTGTCCCAGAAATAGCTTCAAGAAGTCGCTTCCACGACGGGTGCCATCACGCGCCCTCGCGTGACGGCTATCTCCTTTCCGGACAAGGCGTCACCCGCTCATGCTACGTAGCAGGCACTTCGCAGAGTAGCAAGGGCGGGTGACGCCAGAGGGTACAAGTTCGTACAGACGCTGATGAAACGTATTGCTGGGACACAACACTACATGCGATAACAAAAGGAAGCAAATCTACTTTTGAACGGTTGATTGTGAGCACGAGAATCTCATCCCACCGCAAGCGGTGGGGCATCCCGCCACGGATCTGCCGGCCCGTGGCACTCCAATGCAAATGGAAAGGAATTCTGACAAACGCTATAAGCCCCACTGCTGTGAGATCGTCACGGTAATCGCGCCGCGGCAAGTGGAGCGCGGACTCTGACTGTGGGGTAGCCAAAGCGGGACTGTCGGGCAATCGGGCGGGGCGACTGCACGACAGCCCCGAAACCCCGTCCTCTGATGAAGACGGGGGATGAGTTTCTGCTGATCAACAGGTGTGGGTTACTCGCCGGAGTCAGCCTCGACGGGTGTCATCGCGACGAAGTCGAAGACATACAGCCACTCGTTCTTCTCGTTCGGCATGCGGACATCGTTGAAGTCGGCGCGCAGCGTCGCTACGGTGCCGTCTTCCATCGTCATCTTTGCCATGCAGTGGCCCACGGTGATCATGCTGGTCCCGCGGAATGTGTTGTGCTCGACCCAATCACTGAGTTCCATCGTCGAGACCCCGTTGAACATGCCCTTAAAATACTCCCGAATAGCGTCGCGACCGACGAGGGGATTGTCCATACCGGGCTCGCCCATGACAGCGTCTTCGGCGTAGGTCAGCGCGACAGCGTCGGCGTCGAGTGCGGCCATCGCCTTCTTGAACGTCTCGGTGGTCTCCTTGCAGCCGGCCAGGGCCTTGTCCTCGGCGCTGTCCTGGGCGAGCGCCACGAGCGGGATACAGCAAAGAAGCAGAGCAACAACTACGCGTTTCATCGGTCCTCCGTTGAGAATGGTTAGACTACTAAAGGTGAAACATCAAAACCAACTTACCAGAGTGTCGGCTGGGTCGGAGGAATAACGGGCGTGCCGCAGGAAAAGAAAAGTTGAAAAGTCGGGTATTTTGTTTGCCGCCGGAAGAGGTGTCTGGAACTCCGTGGCAAGAAGCTGCTGTCAGGTCACTCCTGAAAGCACAGAACCCCCGTCCACTCAAGGCGGACGGGGGTTCGATTTAATCCCGGCAGCGTTCTACTCTCCCAACGCCCTCGCGGAGGCAGTACCGTCGCCTCGTTCATGCTCGGGGCGAGCGACGCTGAGGGGCATCGCCTCGGCGCCGAATCACCCGATTCTTGACAAGGCACACTGGAGTTGATCCACCAGCGATGGAAGATCGTCCTTGATCGTTTCCAGAAGCACTTCGAAATCGACCTCGTCGTAGGCGTGGATGAGTCGATTGCGCATCGTGATGACATCTCGCCAAGGAATCTCAGGTGTCTGAGTACGCGCCTCTTGGGAGACTCGATTCGCCGCCTCGCCGATAATCGAGATCAGCCGCGTGAGGGCAAGCGTCTGTATTCTGTCTCTCTCAAACTCTTCGGGTGCACTGACTGTGCAGATGGAGATCGCTTCCAATGCGTGATCGAGCATGTGTTGCAGCGATGTCCGATCGTCATGCTGCGTCATATAAAACTTCCGCCTCTCGCACCACGCTGTCGCGGTAGTACTTGCTGAGGAATCCAAGTGTATTAAGATCCGCTTCACGCCCCAGCATGTCAGAGAGATCGTTCTGAGCACGGGCGAGGCCCAGGAGCCCCGGTACCTTCCCCTCCTCAAACTCCACCAGCACGTCGACGTCGCTGTCGGGGCCGAAATCGTCGCGAAGGACGGAGCCGAAGAAGGCGAGGCGGCGAATGTGGTGGCGCCGGCAAAAGGCGGCGATTTGGTCTTTATCGATCGGGATGCGGACCATGGTGTAGGTTATACGATGCAATCGGTGATTGGGCAATCCCGTTGTCGTCCGCCCCCCTCGGCCGGACTGCGGGCGAGGCGCCCGTACTACAAGAAAACGCGTACAGAAAAACCCCCGTCCACCCAAGGCGGACGGGGGTTCGATTTAATCCCGGCAGCGATCTACTCTCCCAACCCCCTCGCGGGGGCAGTACCATCGACGCTGAGGGGCTTAACTGCCGTGTTCGGAATGGGAACGGGTGTTTCCCCCTCGCTATTGCCACCGGAAACTCGTGGCGATTTGTCGATCGATTCGCCGACAACTTCACACTGGAAATTCGTTCGAACACTGTCCTGTCGATCAATCAGCACACCTTAGGATTATCTTTTCACCCTGTCGGAGCGGTAAAAAAATTAATCGGTCAAGGCGCACGGCTTATTAGTATCACTCGGCTGCACGTGTCGCCACGCTTCTACCTGTGACCTATCAACCTGGTTATCTTCCAGGAGCCTTTAGACTCGAAAGTGGGAAACCTCATCTTGGGGTGGGCTTGGTACTTAGATGCATTCAGCACTTATCCCTTCCCGACGTGGCTACCCGGCGGTGCCGCTGGCGCGACAACCGGTACACCAGAGGTCGGTCCGTCCCGGTCCTCTCGTACTGAGGACAGCTCCCCTCAAGTTTCCTACGCCCATACCAGATAGGGACCGAACTGTCTCACGACGTTCTAAACCCAGCTCACGTACCGCTTTAATTGGCGAACAGCCAAACCCTTGGGACCTTCTCCAGCCCCAGGATGTGATGAGCCGACATCGAGGTGCCAAACCCCCTCGTCGATGTGAACTCTCGGAGGAGATAAGCCTGTTATCCCCGGAGTACCTTTTATCCGATAAGCGACGGCACTTCCACGCGCAACCGCCGGATCACTAAGACCTGCTTTCGCACCTGCTCGACTTGTAGGTCTCGCAGTCAAGCTCCCTTGTGCCTTTGCGCTCTACGGCTGATTACCAAACAGCCTGAGGGAACCATTGTGCGCCTCCGTTACATTTTGGGAGGCAACCGCCCCAGTCAAACTACCCACCTGGCAATGTCTCCGGACCGGATTCACGGTCCTGGGTTAGAATTCCAGTGAAACAAGGGTGGTATTTCAACGGCGACTCCACCGAGTCTAGCGACCCGGCTTCAACGTCTCCCACCTATGCTACACATGCCACACCAAAACCCAATGCCAAGCTATAGTAAAGGTTCACGGGGTCTTTCCGTCCCGGTATGAGTAAACGGCATCTTCACCGTTGCTACAGTTTCGCCGAGCCCCTCGTTGAGACAGCGCCCAAGTTGTTACACCATTCGTGCAGGTCGGAACTTACCCGACAAGGAATTTCGCTACCTTAGGCAATTCTGTTACTCGCGTCTTCAATCGGGCCACGGCCGAGACGGCCGTGGTACGAGTCAGTCGATCGCGAGTCTCATGCAGATACCACCGCATGAGATCTCCATGTCGCCAAGGAGTTCGGACTATATCATGAATCGCTGCCGTAGTGGCCAACGATCCTCCGGCGTGTAGTCTCTGAGGATTCTCCGGCGCGAATCGCAGCACGGGCAGCGTGCCCGTGCGTGACGCATGGCCATGATGGCCATGCTACGAATGCACGTCGCAGTCTTTCCTGCTGATTGTCCGCAACTGTGACATTGTTACCCTGCGGAGCTTTCGCGTAGCAGGGTAGTCCAGTATTCTCGGATGTTCCAGCATATAGCCGGATTTTGTAACGGCCCTGTTTCTGTTTCGACGGATCGAAACGAGTAAGGTAACGAATCGGAAGCGGGGACGATATTGAACCGTTATAGTTACGGCCGCCGTTTACTGGGGCTTCGATTTAGAGCTTCTCCACCGAAGTGGATAACCCCTCCTCTTAACCTTCCAGCACCGGGCAGGTGTCAGTCCCTATACATCGCCTTATGAGGCTTAGCAGAGACATATGTTTTTAGTAAACAGTCACCCAGGCCACTTTACTGCGGCTCCATTCTGCCCGCCGCCGCAGGGCGGAGACATACTGAGGAGCACCCCTTCTTCCGAAGTTACGGGGTCATTTTGCCTAGTTCCTTAACGAGGGTTCGCTCGAGCACCTTAGGATTCTCTCCTCACCTACCTGTGTCGGTTTGCGGTACGGGCTCCCGACGATACTCACTTAGAGGTTTTTCTCGGCAGCGGGATTAAGACCAGTTTGTGGGCAAAGCCCTCCCCATCGCCTCTCGGAGTCTGGAGCGGCGGATTTGCCTACCACTCCCTCCTACAGGCTTAGAACCGGTATTCCAACACCGGTCTGGCCGTCACTTCTGCGTCACCCCATCGCTCAAATGCATCGTCAGGAGGTACAGGAATGTTGACCTGTTTTCCATCGCCTACGCCTTTCGACCTCGGCTTAGGACCCGACTAACCCTGAGCGGATTAACCTTCCTCAGGAACCCTTAGGTTTTCGGTGGACGGGTTTCTCGCCCGTCTTATCGCTACTTGTTCCGGCATTAGCACTTCCCAACGGTCCAGTCGTTCTCACGAACGGCCTTCGCTCCGTTGGCAACGCTCCCCTACCGCCCACACATAGTGTGGACCCGTGGCTTCGGCGGCACGCTTAGTCCCGATAATTATCGGCGCAGGATCACTTGACTAGTGAGCTATTACGCACTCTTTAAATGGTGGCTGCTTCTAAGCCAACATCCTAGCTGTTTATGTAACCCCACATCCTTAGTCACTCAGCGTACACTTGGGGGCCTTAGCCGACGATCTGGGTTGTTTCCCTTTCGGACGTGAAGCTTATCCCCCACGCCCTAACTCCCGTGGAACGATGCAGCGGCATTCGGAGTTTGGTTGGGGTCGGTAGCCTTGTGGGGCCCCTAGCCCATTCAGTGCTCTACCTCCGCTGCTCTATAGCACGAGGCTAACCCTCAAGTTATTTCGGGGAGAACCAGCTATCGCCGAGTTTGATTGGCCTTTCACCCCTATGCACAGCTCATCCCCCGACTTTTCAACGTCGGTGGGTTCGGACCTCCATCCCGTTTTACCGAGATTTCATCCTGGCCATGCATAGATCACTCGGCTTCGGGTCTACCGCACGCGACTTCATCGCCCAGTTAGGACTCGCTTTCGCTGTGGTTGCGTCAGTGTTTGACTTAGCCTGCCACGTACGAGTAACTCGCCGGATCATTATTCAATAGGCACGCGGTCACCCGCACCAGCCCGTAGGCCGGATTGAGCTCCCACCGCTTGTAAGCACATGGTTTCAGGTACTATTTCACTCTCCGTCAGGAGTGCTTTTCACCTTTCCCTTACGGTACTGGTCCACTATCGGTCACGAGTGAGTATTTAGCCTTACCGGGTGGTCCCGGCAGATTCAAACGGGATTCCTCGTGTCCCGTCCTACTTGGGTGCCTCTCCAGGAAGTCGCATTGATTTCGCCTACAGGCCTGTCACCTTCTGTGGCGTACCTTTCCAGGTACTTCGGCTACCAATACGATTTGTAACTTCCCGGATGTTCGGCAGAACACCCCAGAGAGGTCCCACGACCCCGGCCGCACAACGACTGCCGTCTTTAACGTGCCAACCGGTTTAGGCTGCTCCCCGTTCGCTCGCCGCTACTGAGGGAATCACGGTTGTTGTCTGTTCCTGAAGGTACTAAGATGGTTCAGTTCCCTTCGTTCACCCCTCCCTGCCTATGGATTCAGCAGGGGGTGACTCGGTATTACCCGAGCCGGGTTGCCCCATTCGGAAATCCCCGGATTAATGCGTGTTTGCCGCTACCCGAGGCTTATCGCAGCTTACCACGTCCTTCATCGCCTACTCGTGCCAAGGCATCCCCCATGTGCTCTTAGTAACTTGACCGAAAATCCTTTGATGTCTCGATCGATCGACTCGGACAGTTAACTGTTCGAGACGAATTTTCCAGTATGAAGTTGTCAAAGAACAGATCGACGGCCACCCCGCGTCGCGGAATGGCGAAAATCTGTTGTGGGTTGCGGAGCGGTCAGTCTTGGTGGAGACGACCGGGATCGAACCGGTGACCTACGGCGTGCAAAGCCGTCGCTCTCCCAACTGAGCTACGCCCCCAATCCGTCCGGCGGGTCACCCCCGCCGCCCCGTCGCACAGAGTTCATCGGTCGCGCCCAATTGGTGGGCCTAGGTAGATTTGAACTACCGACCTCGCGCTTATCAGGCGCGCGCTCTAACCAACTGAGCTATAGGCCCGTACAGAAGACGCCGCCCTGTGGCGAACCGCGTCGTTGCGGGGCCTACCGAGATCTCCGCGGTCCGGGCGCCGATGACGATCACGGCCTGCGGACCCCGAAGCCCCCGCTCAGATGAACTCCAAAATACGATAGCGAGACAGGTCTGCGGTCAGACTGATGCGTCGACCTTGGTTGCGTACCAGTGCGCCGAAACACACCGGAACACACCATACTCCTTAGAAAGGAGGTGATCCAGCCGCAGCTTCCGCTACGGCTACCTTGTTACGACTTAGCCCTAGTCACCCGGTTTACCTTCGGCGTTGGCATCCCGAAGGTTAGCTCAACGACTTCGGGTACCCCGAGCTTCCATGGCTTGACGGGCGGTGTGTACAAGGCCCGGGAACGTATTCACCGCGGCATGCTGATCCGCGATTACTAGCGATTCCTCCTTCATGGAGTCGAGTTGCAGACTCCAATCTGAACTGAGGCCGGTTTTGAGGATTGGCTCCACCTCGCGGTCTTGCAACCTACTGTACCGACCATTGTAGTACGTGTGTAGCCCTGGACGTAAGGACCATGAGGACTTGACGTCATCCCCACCTTCCTCCCCGTTGACCGAGGCAGTCTCCCCAGAGTTCCCGGCATGACCCGATGGCAACTGAGGACAGGGGTTGCGCTCGTTGCGGGACTTAACCCAACACCTCACGGCACGAGCTGACGACAGCCATGCAGCACCTGTATACCGGCCTCCGAAGAGGAGGTCACATCTCTGTGACTTTCCGGCATATGTCAAGTCCAGGTAAGGTTCTTCGCGTTGCGTCGAATTAAACCACATACTCCACCGCTTGTGCGGGCCCCCGTCAATTCCTTTGAGTTTCAACCTTGCGGCCGTACTCCCCAGGCGGGGCACTTAATGTGTTAACTGCGGCACCGAGGGGGTCGATACCCCCGACACCTAGTGCCCATCGTTTACCGCCGGGACTACCAGGGTATCTAATCCTGTTTGCTCCCCCGGCCTTCGTGCCTCAGCGTCAGTGTCAGTCCAGAGAGCCGCCTTCGCCACCGGTGTTCCTCCTGATATCTACGCATTTCACCGCTACACCAGGAATTCCACTCTCCTCTCCTGCACTCAAGACCGACAGTTTCGAATGGCGTCCCACAGTTAAGCCGTGGGGTTTCACATCCGACTTATCGGCCCGCCTACGCACCCTTTACGCCCAGTAAATCCGAACAACGCTCGTTCCCCCCGTGTTACCGCGGCTGCTGGCACGGAGTTAGCCGGAACTTCCTCTGCGGGTACCGTCAGGGCCATGCCATTTCCTGCATGACCGGTTCTTTCCCGCTGACAGGGTTTTACACTCCGAAAAGCTTCGTCACCCACGCGGCGTTGCTGCGTCAGGCTTTCGCCCATTGCGCAATATTCCCTACTGCTGCCTCCCGTAGGAGTCTGGGCCGTATCTCAGTCCCAGTGTGGCCGATCACCCTCTCAGGTCGGCTATCCATCGTTGCCTTGGTAGGCCGTTACCCTACCAACAAGCTAATGGACCGCGGGCCTATCCCACGGCGACGGCCGAAACCGCCTTTGATCCTCAAGCGATGCCACTCGAGGATATCATCCGGTATTAGACCTCCTTTCGGAAGCTTATCCCAGACCGTCGGGCAAGTTGCCCACGTGTTACGCACCCGTTCGCCGCTGTACTCGCACCCCGAAGGGTACTTTCTCGCACGACTTGCATGTATGAAGCACGCCGCCAGCGTTCGTTCTGAGCCAGGATCAAACTCTCCGTGGGAAATATCGAAAAATCTCTATTTACCCAGAAGGGACGATCCAAATAGAACGTCCGGTTGTTCGAACTTCTTGACCTTTGGAAACCATGACTGGCTTCCGCGGGCCCGCATCAGATCTCACTTTAGACCTGTCATCGCTATGCAATTTTCAAAGAACAAAACCCACTCGCCGCCGCAAAGCGGCAAACTTCTAAAATAGCCCTCTTACAACCAATGTCAAGTTCTTTGAGGGCCAAGATTTAACTTATTTGTTCTGCCCCCTTGGCAAAGACAATTACGCGCTTCCACAGATGCTGTTTGAACCTTAACTCGTATCGGCAGGGCTTTGTGCAAAAATGACTGATTTCGCTCAAATCCCGCGTCTTTTCAACAGCCAATCCCCCAACGGGGGCTCTCCTCTTCGCCTCAAAAAACTCAGCCACCGAGCGGGGTCGAACCGCTGACCTGTCGATTACGAATCGACTGCTCTACCAACTGAGCTACGGTGGCAAAGCGGCGCGTAATAAATGGTCCGTCTGGCGAAAATCCAAAAGATTTCGGGCCGAAAGACCACCTTCTGAGCCCCTCCCAGACGACCGTTCTGATCAATCTCTACCACCGACTCGCAATCAAATGCCGCCCCGCAGAATCGAACTGCGGACACACGGATTTTCAGTCCGTTGCTCTACCAACTGAGCTAGGGCGGCAATCGTGAGGGGTCATCCCCCAAAAAACAGGTCGGTTGATAGCACCGGATTGGCGCACGTGTCAACTGCTTTTGGAGCACACGGACAGACGCGTGTCACTCAGAGCCCTCGTCCTCGGGATTCTCGGCGGTCTTCCCCCACGGCGCCGGGGGGGCCTCGCGCGTGAGTTCAAAGTCCGGAGTCACCGAATTCAGAGTCGCCGTGACAAACATCAGCACGTTCTCCGGCGGCAATTGGACACTCGCCATCCGAAAATCATCCATCGGGAACTCGCCCGGTGTGCTCACATGCACCTGCAACAACGGCCCCCGTCCCGACGGAATCGGATCCGCCTGAACAGTCGTATTCTTCGCCCACATGACTTGGACCAGAAGCGTTTGATTCTCAGATCGATAGACAGGCTCAACCACGGGGAAATCGGCAATCACCCCGCCAGCCGTCACTATTGAATCAAAAGCCAGCGAGTCCCCCGCGGCGAACTTAAACGGGAGCGTCATCGCCAGGACATTGTTTGTGTTGGTCATCCAAAATTCCACGATTGCGCTGTTTGGGCTTGCACCAGGCTTAAGATGAGCGGTCAATTTGTCGCGCAACTCATCGTCGGCAACAGAATTGCCGGCCTGCATCACCATCAGTGCCAAGCCGATGATCACAGCCACTCCACGGACTGTCGATTTCATTGTCATGCTCCTCTTCGACAGAAACTCTCTCCAATGCCCACTTCAGGAATATCGACCATCGCATACACCCCTCGAGCGAATCCTAACATACATCTATACTTGGAGTGACGCCAGCGATGACTGAATCATTGCCCGGCGCGGGCGAGCGCATCGATTGCCGCTCGGCGCCAGAGGACCATCGCTGACTCAGGCTGGGTCCTTTCTGCCAAACGGGCATCAACTGCAGTTAAAAGCGGGCTGAATCGATTCAGATTCTGACATTGATCACGGGCGGACGTGGCCTCATCCCACTGCCCCGCGCGTGCCGCCATCAGGGCCCGGCTCGCTTGGTACATCCCTGTCGATGGATCGGCGGGGCCGAGCGCAGTGTCTGAGAGAATCGTCACCGCACCCTCCGCATGCCCATGCGCGTCGGCCATGAATGCCGATAGAATGCGTGCCCACGGGAGGTCGCCGGCTCGGCGATTCATTTGATCCGACAGCATTCGTGCTCCCAGAGTATCACCACGGTTCCAACGATAGATGATTTGATCGATCCGGGCCGCCCAATACGATGAGTCTGCCCGAATCGACTGTCCAATGAGCGTCACCGCCTGCGCTGGCGTATCGTTGTACCACGCCATGCGAGCACTGGCGAGGAGATTACGCGCGCGCCCGCGAACAGTATCGGGTGGTGCGGGCTCCCCGGCAATTGCGATGGTATCCAGTCCGCCAAGCGCTCCCTCCAACACGCGCTTCTTCGCCGCCTCATCCCACCCGTATACAACATCTTCAACGCGACCTCGGTAGTCCATCAGAACGACGCAAGGCAAGTGGTCGATTCTCCAGCGTCGGATTACCTTCCACTCCGCATCGAAGAGAACTGTATCCTTGACTCCTAATGCGGCGGCTCGTTCGCGAAGCGCTTCCGGCTCGGAGACGTCGTATGTGTCAACGTTGACCGGGATCAATTCCCAGGTCATCGCCGCTTTCTTGATCTGACCAGCAGTCTCCTGTAACACGGTCTCCGATGAATTCGACCATGTCGCCCAAAACACAAACACGGTCGCAGCACCGGCTCGCCAGATGACGTCTGTCCCGTGCCCGTCATCGAATTCGAGTTGTGTGAATCTCATGCCTGCAGCAATGCCCGGCAGAGGCAGTGTGTTTCCGAGCAAATCGCGGTAGGCGCGTCGATACAGAACACTTGCGGTATCGTAAACGCCGGCCGCACGATACACATCACCGTAGAGGATCAATCCATCGGGTGTGCGCGGATGGGACCGCGGTGGTGTATTCCGTACTACGGCAATGGCCGAATCGGCGCTCCTGTGTGACATCAATAGTCGGATCAGATCGGTGCGCACACGGCTGATGCGCGGATTCTCGGAAAGGATCTCATTGAGAATGGCAATGGCGTCGCTCGTATCGGCATTCAGGAGCAACGCGTCGCTCTTGAGTATCAACAAAGACACATTACCGGAATCGGCTGCGAGCACCGAATCCAGGACGACAAGGACTGAGTCGACCTGTCCGCGTGCGAGTAGTCGTTGTGCAATCTGTCCAGGCGTTTGATTCTCCTGCGCAAATGGCTGCTCGAACGCCAGAACGCCCATCACCAGGGCCATTAGCAGAATCACCGGGCGGATCGCGAACCCGCGGTCGGTCCTGAAACTCTCCTGCTGGCTGGCCACGTAACTACACATCGGCTGACGCCCGTTTGCTGAAGTACAAGACTTCCGGCATTACGATGTACCCCGCGCGTTTGAAAAGGTTCTGCGAGTGAACGTTATAGTCTTCGATCAGGGCGGCGATGATCCGTCGGCCCTGTGCTTGGAGTACGCGTTCCGCTTCTTCAATCAGGGCCATTCCCAAACCTGTCCCGCGGACATCGGGATGCACCGCCAATCGATTGATCCATCCCCTACGGCCATCATCGGTCGCAATGACAGACCCGACCAGTTCATGACGCGAAAATGCGCCGAGGTATCCCTCGGGATTTTGTGACCGTTCGATCTGCAATTGGTCGAGCGCATCGCGTCCCTTGGGACGGTAATCCAGTTCAGCGGCGTCCCACAGTTGATGCAGCAGGGGCAATTCCTCAACCGTCATCGAACGAATCACCGGTTTGGGACGCTCACTCATGACGCATCCCCTCCACTATTGTCATGCCACGGCCTCGCCCCACCAACGGGATTCCACTGCACGATGCGATCGAGACGGAATTGCCGTTCGGCGTCTCGCAATGAACAGTGTCCACGCAGATAGATATGCTCACCGTGTTGGGATATCTGAATCTCGCGGATGGAACGACGCGTTCGTGCGCCGTTGGCGGTCAGATAGGTGATCTCCACTTCTCCCCCGCGCCGGATCAGATCGTTGAGTCCGTCGGGAAGCACAGGCGTCACCTGATTGTTCACCGCGACCCGCGGTGTTTCCACAATGTCGCTCAGTTGTGCGTGGCGCAACCGCGCATGATCAATAATGACATCGAATACACGTAGCGTCGTTTCGCAGTCCGCCATGGCACGGTGCGCATTCGGTTGTGGGATGTGCAAGTGGCGAGCCACGGATGCCAGGCTGTTGGACGGCAAGTTGAGATGACGCTTCGACAACAAGCGTGTATCCAAAACGGCCGAAGACAAAAACTCACGAGAGCACTGGGCATATTCGTTCTGAACGAATCCCAGGTCAAAGCGCGCATTGTGTGCAACGAACACGGCTCCGGCAAGCATCGCCTCAAGGTCTGGTATGATGGCACAGAACCGAGGTGCTCCTTTCAGCATCTCGGGAGTGATCCCGTTGACGGCGAATGCGCCGGCCGAAATCGGGCGCTGCGGATCGACCAATGACACGAAGCGCCTGACCGAATTGTCGGCATCACGCCGGATCACGGCAATTTCACAGACACGATCACCGTAGCGCGGCGACAATCCCGTTGTTTCAACGTCCACGATCGCGATGGGGATGTCCTTCAGAGGCCGTTGTCCAATATCGCTCTCCATGTGCGCCAAAATGGGACGATCATCCGGGTGGTGCCAGTGGGTTTTTCTCAACGAGAGGAGGTTTCGTAGGAACAGACCTGTGTGCCTGCCCCCTTCCACTGTCCAGCACACTCCTGGTGTGAGTGCCACGGCCGTCCGTCAGTGACGCCACGAGCTTGCTCGTCGTGTGAGACTGAACAACGCATGGGGTGGCCGACCGCAGCTACCAACCGCATCAAGGGCGGTCCCGTCCACGGGCCACGGCCGAGGACGGCCGTCGTACGACAGCAGACATGTGTCAGGAATTACATCGTGCGGAAATGCGTGATCACCCAACGGTCGTCGCGATAGACCAAGCGCATCTTATTGTAGTACTGTACCCGCGTCACCCGGTCGAGAAACGACACTTCGACCAGCGCGGAATCGCCAGAGACTTCGGTTTCACCCAAGACGATCTGGTTGTCGGTCAGCCAGCGGCGACGCAGACGACCGTTCTCACTGGTCATCTGACCGAGCAGCCAAGCCGCGGTATCGGGCACCGTGAGGGAATCGGCCGGTTGAATCGCAGGGAGATCCTCGGCTATTCCGGTCGCCGCAGAACGCAAGTCGACAATGGATCGGACGGCGGTCGTATCGGCATCGCGCATTGCCGTAAACAGGTCCTTGACCGTTGATTTTGGATCGGGACGGCTCTCACCGCATCCGGATAGCATACCAGCAACGAGCCCGAGACAGATGGGCGTGACGATTGAACGAATATATGTACGCATACCTAAAGAACGTTGGTCCGAAGGGTAAACCGGTGGCTCGATCCGAGTTTCGACATCGATCCGTAGCCGTAATCGATGGTGATTGTATTCAGAACGAATCCGGCGCCAAACCGGAAACCGGCCAGGTCGTCACTGCTTGACCCGGAGTCAAACTGGCCGGCCAATGAATTATAGCCGGCACGCAGACGAAACGCATCAGCGGCCATGAACTCGAGCCCCACAGCGCCACCGAAATCATCATCATTGGGCTTGAAGACATCAGCCGTGACGAGAAAAGGCATATCACGCAGATCATGCTCAAGACCCGCAACGAACGTAATCGGCAGATCATCCTTGGCGCCATCGGCAAATGTGGTCATTTGGAATCCGGCATTACGCACGGCCGCGCCGAGGCGCGTGCGGCCATCGGGCATCTTGTGAATGAGCCCGGCATCAAATGCCAGTCCAGTGGCCGATTTGTCGTCGATCGACTCGGTAATGAAACGTCCGGTCACACCGACCGAAGAATTACCACCTATCATGCGGGCGAAGCTGAGCCCGACGGCCAGATCGGACGCGCCAAAATCACCAAGCGACTCCCCCGATGCATCGGCGGCATCAATACTGCCATAGTCGAGATATTGAATCGACAGGCCCACACGCCCGTCTTCACCGAAACGTGTCGTACCGCCGACAAAACCCGACTGAATGCCATCAACCCAGTTATGGTAAGTCGCCAATAACTCGCCATGCGGTGACCACACCATACCACTCGGATTGTAGTATGTGGCGCTCACACCGGTGGCAGCCGCCGTGTACGCGCCACCCAATCCTTCGGCGCGTGCGTCGGTGCCAATGTCCAGAAACTTGAAGCCGGCCTCGCCGGGGCTGGCGGCCCATGCCATAGCACTCATTGCCCAAATACACAAAGCAACGGCAGCAGTGATAATTGTCTTCAAAAGAGTGTCCTTTCGATCCTGACGGCGATCATGGCGGGGATCAGATGGTGTACATGTCTGCCTGCCAACCGTTAAACAGCCCTGGCGCGACCCCGGTTCCATCTTTTTAACATACTTATGTACAACGAGTTACCAGCTCCGAATAGTCAGGTTGATGATGTCCTCGGTGATCTTCTCGATCGCCAGACGCTGGCCTTGGGTTTCATCGGCATCAGAGGCATAAACACCAAAGCCGCGAATTCCCTCTTTGCTCCAAACCGGAGCCGTATCATCCTGTCTCGCCAGTTCCGCTGTCACCCAGATTTCCACGATATACTCACTGACCTGATCGGTTTCGTCAAAGGTGTACGCCTTGCGTTGATAGTCGGTGATTCGACCTGCGAGGATCGCCTCGGCGGAATTGGCGTTCAGAATTTCAACCTGATTGTCGGACACAAAACCGTCGATGATCCCCTCGGTTAATTGCTCCGCCAAACCGAACTCGGCCGTCTCATTCTCAAAGATCGGCACATGTATGCTCTCGACAAGCGCTGTGCGCCCTCCGGAGAACGAGTACGGCGCGCAACCACCGCCCAATATTGCAACCGTGAGGACCACGGGGCCGATCCATAGGCGCTGTGCGGCGCTCACTGTTGTCTCCCATAGGTTCTGATGACGTCACCGTTCTTCATCACCGTATGCACCAGGTTGACACCGTAATGATAGGCGATCTCACGGTAGTCGTACACATCCCAAATCACAATGTCACCCTTTTTTCCGGGCGCCAGTGATCCGACACTGTCGGCACGATTGACGGCATGTGCGGCGTTCAGTGTGGACGCCACCAGCGTTTCTGCCGGCGTCATCTTATACATCACACACGCCTGTGTCATGGCCAACGGCATCGATTCCGACATATTGCTGCCCGGATTACAGTCGGTTGCCAACGCAATGATCGCTCCGCGTTCGATCATCTCCCGCACCGGCGGACGCTGATTCAAATCAAGGAAGAACGTGGCGCCGGCGAGTAAAACGGCAATCGTGTCGGAACCGGCCAGCGCGCGAACCCCCGCATCAGAGACGAACTCCAAGTGGTCAGCCGAGTTGGCATTCATGGATACAGCCAATTCTGCGCCGCCGACGTCAGTCAACTGATCGACATGGAACTTCAGTCCGAACCCCAGTTCGGCCGCTCGACGCTGCACCATCTCGGTTTGTTCCCGATTGAATACACCGGTTTCGAAGAAAACGTCATTGAACTCGGCGAGCTTGCGCTCGGCGATAATCGGCAGAATCTCGTCGGTGATCAATCGGACGAAATCATCACGTGCCTCGGCGTATTCGGGAGGGAATTCGTGGGCCGCGAGTAGCGTCGGTACCCAATCGATCACGTGCCCATCGTTAACACGTCGAATCGCTTCAAGCAATTTCGTTTCGGCTTCAAGCGACAGGCCATAGCCGCTCTTCGCTTCCGCCGTTGTGGTTCCATGTTCGATCATGCGGTCGGCGGTTTGCATGCCGACCCGTACCAGTGACTCAAGGTCGCTGGTGCGTACAGCCTGCACGGAATTCTTAATTCCGCCACCGGCCGCAGCAACCTCCTGATACGACTTCCCCATTGCCCGCATCTCGAATTCACGCGCCCGCGGTTCGGCATACACAGGGTGAGAGTGCGGATCGATCAGACCGGGAGTAACAACACGCCCTCCGGCATCAATGACACGATCACCGTCGACGGGCTGAACCGCCGCGCCGAGTTCATCGGTTGTCCCTACCCACACGATGCGGCCGTCCTTCGCCGCGAGTGCGCCATCTTCGATCGCATCGAGACGCGACAAATCCCGACCGCGACGCGGCGCAGTGTCAGATGCATTCGCTGAGATCGTCACCAGTTGCCCCGCATGAACAATATGAGTGTCAGCCGCAATCATGATGGTGATCAGCGATTACACGTTCACGGTATCAAAGGGTGAGCGAACTGTGTCACTGGAACGGACACGCAGCGCGGTGCGCTCGATTATCAATTCGCCAAGTTGATCCTCGTTAAAACCGAAAATGAGTTGCGCCCACTCGGGAGGACGGATCTGCCCCTGGGTTCCGATGGAAATGCGAATGGTCCACTTCACCCCCTCGGGCACGACTTCCATTTCGGTGGCACGCAGCGAGACACGGGGATCAAACGGCTTGCGGTCCGGACGATCCGGTCGCGTAAAGCGGATCGTCGGTTGCTGAATGAATGCCTCGATCAGAGACTGGGCCGTTGCCGCTTCCAAAGGAATCAGCGCGCTGTATTCGGCCTCATTGAGCGTTTCGGTTAGCGACGGCACTTGCGACGGAAACCCCTCGGCATGGATCAGATCAATGCCATCGGGAAAGGCCCGTCTTAACGCATCGACGTCAGACTCCTCCACATTGCGATCGAGGAGCACATCAAACAACTCGGCACGACTGGTCAAGCCGAACGAGAGTGGTGGTCCGAAGGACACCTTCATACGCGGATGAAAACCCTCGGAGCAACTGACCGGCAGCCGTGCCACTCGAATCGATCGCTCGACGACACGGACCATATCCAAATGTGAGAAGAACCGCCACGCAGCGGTCTTTCCCCAACAAACGCGCAACCGATTGCGTGCCGGAGCCTGCAGGCGACGAGACACCGCCGTGCGGCGCTTGCGGCGCCCGTATGCCTGAGTGTCGGCCGTGGCTCTCGTGGCAGACTGTGCCGTCTTGACCGATGATGGCAGTTCCGGAAGCGTGGCGATCGCTATCGCCGGGCAGGAGCCTCTTGCAAACGGCTCAGTGGGTGGACCGGTCATTCCCGAACGGTTGCGTATCCACCCCAACCAGTCGAATGGCATCACGGAATCATCATTCGAATCGGACATATTGAGGTCGGCCAGCCGAGTCCAGATATTCTCGGTCGTCGCCGCGAGCCAGTTCCGGGCAATCACCTGCTCCAGTCGTGGATGACCGACGGTGACTGACTCCGCCAGATGACGGAATTCATACAGCAGCCGACGCACACCCTCCTCAGAGGGCTCGGCCGGTGAATCGACCCACCGTTCGATGGGGCTTGGATCGAGCTGCACTCGCAACTGCCGGCGGTCTTCAAACCCAGCCGCCACGTTCGACCATCCATCAATAATTGTCTCGATCTTGGAGACCATATCGCTGAACGCATCGAATGAATCGAACGCCGCCGCCAATGTCACCCCACGCCAGCCATCGTTGAGCGCGTTGCGGCCGGCTTCAACCGCGGCTTGTGGATCATCACCAGGGGCAACACGCAGCCGCAGGATGGGTTTGATCAGATGCGGCTTATAAACCCGCCAACGTTGGTCGAATTCGCCAAACCAAAAGGGCGGCAGATCGACCTGTGTGCGTGCCATGTTAAAGACTCGTGTGAGTTCGGTCAGGATCGCCGGAATTCGGTGTCCGCTGTCAATCCCGGAGTCGAAAAAACGCAGTCCCTCACACCCCGTCGTACGCAGAGTATCCAGAGCATCGACTGTGCAATCATCAACTGATCGCGCTGCCAGACGGCCATCGTTGTCCACGGACAACAACTCGAGATGGCCATGCAGGCGGCCCGTCTCAACAGTCGGCAGCCATTGCTGTGTCGATGGACGTGCAGGCTGAAGCAGCGGTATCGCATCAGGAGACCATTGCGACACATCGCTCCAATCGTCGTGCCCCTCGATGTAGACACCCGGCGACGCTTGAGCATCGACACCATCGACAAGTGCCCGCAACGCGGCCGGCATCCAACCGTACGGCGCCGCGCACATCCAATCGACCTCTGCTTTGAGGAACGGCGGAGCCCAACAGCCATCGATGACCGCTCCGATCTTTGTCCGTGAGCGGTCGAGGTTCAATCGTGGCAGGATGGAGGGAATGCGAGCGGCACCGAAGACATCGGGTATCCAGAACACAACTACGTCGGCACTGTGAATCGGCTCATGCGAATCGAGTGTGAATGGCGGTAACTCCCGATCCTCAAGTAACTGCCAGGCGTCCTGGTCGAAATCGATGGCCCGCGCCATGTGCGATTCGACGGTCGTACGCAGTGTGAAGAATCCCCGGCAGTACCCGGGATCGCTCACGGCATCTTCGTATCGGCCCGGATAGAACCAGACGATGCGACGCTGGCCGGGTTGTGGTGGCCGCTGATCGGGTAGATCGGCGCCAAGATAGCGTCCGGGCTTGAGTGCTTTGTAGAAAAACGACTGCGGGATGCGCATGAGAGGCCAGCAACAGTGCCGCCTCGCAGGGCGGACAAACCGTTCGCCCCTCCGGCGGGGCGCCGAAATCACCGGGCCCCGAAGGGCCCGGTCGGTAGTTTAACCGTAAACCTGGTCGTTGTTACACTTACAGACATGCTCGATCTTATCGCGGAACTTGAAGTAGCCGGTTTCCTCGTTGGCCACCGGAACCAGCGTCCGCACTGCCTGCTGCGGGGCTCCGCACACCGGACAGACACGAACCGACGCCTTGTCCTTCTTCATCTTATCCACAAATGTACGTGTCTTACCCATTGCTCATCACTCCTTCGACAGACTTACAACTTACAGCACTCACAGCGATCCGACAACCGGTTTCTGTAAGTGCCGGTTGGTGATACGGCGCTCGGCAGCAATTTGCTGGCCCTGGCAGACAATCGGTGCCTCACAGCTCTGCTGTGAAATCCTCGGGTAAACAGGCAACGCTGATGTTTTTGATGAATCAGCGCGGGGCGGACGTACGTCCGTGCGCACGCCCGCCGCGACGGCTTCAATCAGACTGGAATTATGACGATCGCCATAAGACCCTGAGTAGGGGCATGGCCTGCCGGGCCCGATTCGAGAGAAGGCGCTAAGGGTGAAGCGCGGACACGGCGGGCCGTATCCCTACAAATGTAATGGTCAATTCTGATGTTCGATTCGGCTTATGGCCAGCCTGAGAATGTCTGCTCTGCCGGAGCGGCGCTACCTACTTGAGCAACACCATTTTGCGGGCCTGCTGGTAGTATGGTGTTGTTAACCGGTAGAAGTAGATTCCGGACGCCACGACTCGTCCCTGTTCATCCCGTCCGTCCCAAATGGCGTTATGGGCGCCGGCATCACGGTACCCCTCATCTAAGACACGCACCCGCCTCCCCGTAACATCGAAGACCTCAAGCCGTACTTCGGCCGCTACACTCAAATCGTAGCGGATGAGGGTGGATGCGTTGAATGGATTCGGATAGTTCTGCTGCAGGCGGAACGAGACCGGAAGCGGTGTCCCTCCCCCCAAATCATCGAGGAACCGCTGCAAAACCTCCTGCCCCGGCCCGTTGTTGGGGCAGTTTGCTAATCCTGAGCGCAGGGCCGCGACAATATCCGCCGACCACGCCTGCGCTTCGTCCAGCCAGGCTTCAACGACCGCCTTCGATAGAGGCACTTCCCGATCAAAGAACTCGGAAATGGTGCAAATGTCCATCGAGTCCACATCGCCGCTGCCATCGGCATCAGCGTAGGTGGCCTGGCGGACATTCCATGAGGTGGCCGGTTGGAGGGTGAAACCCGGCGGCCCCGGCGGGCGCGGATCACCAGAAAGGCCATAGAATATGCCCAGCGCGATCACGTCACCCTCGTTGACGACACCGTCATTGTCGGCATCACCGGGATAGACACCCGGCCCGGTCGGAACGGACAGCTCGGCGTCGTCAATCGGCGAACGTTCCTCGAGGCCATTGCCATTACCGTCGAAGTAATTGCCGTTGGTGTCCGTAACCACCGCACGCAACAGCACCGACAGCGTGTCATCCGGTGGCAGGAACTCGTCGGCCGTGAATCGTAACCTGCGATTCGAGGTCCACTCACGCTGGCCGGCCACGACAGTCCCCTCGCCCGATCTCACGATAAGAAACGTATCGGAGAAGTCGGGGATGATTGGCTCGGAGAACTCGAAGTTGATTGGCTGATCAATGCGTACTTCACCCTTTGTCGACGACGCCAAACGCGGCGGCGACTGTTCACCAATCCCCCGGCCGAAAACCGGAATCACAATTTCGGGCCGGGCGGGATCATCCGAAAGGACCCGCAATGTTGCGGAGAATGTGCTCTTCGTACGTGGTTCGAACAGGACATCCCATCGTAGGGTTTGCTGCGGCACGAGCGATTGTCCGTTCCCCTGAACCCGGAAGACCGATGATCCGGATAGGTTCGGATCGTTCACCAGCACGCGCAGTCCGGATAACGCCGGGGCATTATTGCGCAACGTAATCGTCTTGCTCGAACCGGTCGTGACAATCGTCGAGTCCATGAAAAGCGTATCGACCGATACACTGAGCAACTGCGTTCCGTCGAATCCCAGCGGCTGCATCGCCGTTTTGGTAATCCGTGCCGGATCGTCGGCGGTCAATTGGATCGCATAGGATCCGGTTGCAAAATCGCGCGTCGGGACCGCGTGCAGCACTGTGCTGAATGGCGGGATTCCGGACGACTGGTCAAAACTGAATGTCATCGAACCCCGGCGCGGAGTACTTGTCAGCGCAGCATCGAGAGTGACAATGTTGTCGTACGATAAAACACTGGAATCGACATCGACCGAATACAGAATTGAGTCCCCATTCACCCCGATCGAATCGATTGTCAGCTCAAATCCTCCCACCGTGATCGGCTGGCTGAGTGTCGCCGTATCCGATCCACACGGATTGGAGATGCCCAAGCGTACGGTGAAGATGCCGGGGTCATCATACGTATGAACGGGATCAGACACGTCTGCCGCATCTCCATCTCCGAAATCCCATGACCATTCGCTCGGTGCGTTGGCCGATTGATCGGTGAACGTGACTTCGAGTGGTTCAAATCCACTGATCGGTGTGGCACTCAGATCGGCCTCGGGCGGCAATCCCACCGATACCGTGTCGCCCAGCAGCACCGTGTCCGTTCCGCATTGATGCGTCATGATGAATCGCGGAACATACTCGCCGGGGACATCGTACGCGTGCTGAACGGTCAGTCCCGGTTTGCTGCCCCCATCCCCAAACTGCCACATCGATGAACTGATCGTGCCGTCAATCGTAGCGGAGAGCGTTATCGCCGATGTACCCGCACACAGGATGGTATGATCAGCGGTGAGCGATGCGGTCGGACGTTTGTCGAGCACAATGTAGTTGTCACGCAATACAATGTCCGTGCCGCACTCGCCGGTGGCGGTGAGTTGGACATCATACGCACGACCGCCGTCTTCATAAGTATGCGTCGGGAAGAACTCCGCCGAGCTGGAACCGTCGCCGAATTCCCACAACACGGCGGTGAGGGATTCCGTCGCTGTAAAGGCGAACTCCACGGTGTACGGATTGCACACCGGCGACGTGGCGGTGTCGTATGACGATGTAATGAACACATTGGGAGCGCGCCTGACTTCGATGAAGTCAGCCTTGACCACGGTGTCGGTGCGGCACTCGTTGATGGCAAACAACGTCACGGTGCATTTGCCAATCTTCACATAGTGATGCGTGACCGATGCTTCGGTTCCATTGACCACAACGGTGTCTCTCGGGCTGTTATCGCCAAAATCCCACACAAACGTGTCGACCGGCGCCGTTGTGCTGCCGGTAAACTCCACATCGATCGAATCGCAGCCAGTGCGCACGTCGGCATCAAAATCTGCGGTGAACGGGCCGGTGACCTGGATTAATCCCGGTTTCGTGATCGAATCAAGACCGCAGACCGTGTTGACGCGCAACTGAACGGAGTACAGTCCGGAATTGATGTACTCGTGTTCGACAAGATTGCCGACTGCGGTATCACCATCGCCAAAGTACCAAGTGTAATTGGCATAGCCGGGATCATCGACGGCGGCAAATTCCGCAATCAGACGCTCGCAGGTGGCTTCGAGAATGGTGTGCGTGAAATCGGCCGGGGCCGGTGGCTGATACTCATCCGCACCGATATCCACGGGTTGAACACCCGGACCGAACCGCGCCTGGCCATCGATATCGCGGGTGAGATCCAGCGGCACTGATTCCATGCGGCCGTTATCCAGTGCAGGTGACGTGCAGGTCAGGTGATAATTGTCATTGGCGGTGTCGAAAAACTGGGGGTCGCTTTCGATCAACGAGACCGCATCGAAGGGTGCAGTGCCCGGATCGTTGTTGTTGCCGTTACCAAAATAGATATTGTTGTAAAAAAGAGTACTTGGATCCGGAGGGCTATTACTAAAGTAAGCCTTCGCAGGACCGTTGAACGCAATAATGTTGTTGTCCAAGCTTGAAATAACCGATGTGGCGTCTGCTCGCGTTGCCGGCCGCGAAAACGACTTCGTGGGGTTGATTTGGTCGCCACTCTGGAGGACAAAGGAACCGATCCGGATACCGGATGTCTCAAACTGAGTTGAACCCGCCGTGCGGTTGCGCGCCACGGTGTTATTGACAAGGCTCACACTCGCATCGCCAGCGATTGATATGCCCGCCACGGCATTGCTGCTGATAACCTGGACCCGGTTTTCCACAATGACGCAGTTGGCGATTTCCCCTCGCTTGCCTCGAAAGTCAATTCCCGCGGTATTGGCGAAGGAGGTGTTGTTTCGAACAATGCAATTACGGATGGTGCCCCAAGTCGGCGTCACCACATACACACCGCCTGCGTTCAGAGCGGACTGGGCAAAATTGTCGCGAATTGTAAACCCGCCAAGAATCTGATGATCCGTTTCATTACCGGCGTCAAGAGTGACGACTGATCCGGAACTGTCACCAATAATATGCGTTTTTGCGGGGCCCTCCGATGATACAATCGTTAATGCGAATCCGGTCGGATAGTGCACCGAGCCGCGGTACACCCCGGGACGTACCACGATCACACCGTACGGATCGACCGTAATCGGCGCGACTTCAACCGCCTTCTGAATTGTTCGATACGGATTCGCTGGCGATCCATCACCGGTCATATCACTGCCGCTGGTATCCACGTACAGCGTATCGATCGGCTGATCGATAACCGTGATCGTTCCTTTCGTAAACGATACCGGCTGCGGTTGGCTGTTGCTGAAGAAGGTGGGACGAAACCCCTCCGCCGTGCAGGTGGTGTCGATTTCGAACGTTCCGGTCAGTACTCCGACATTCGCATAGATCACTAATGAACCGTCGACATCGTATCCGGGTTGCAGTTCGTCGCCGCACGTCGGTCCGCACGCCGCGCGCAAAAACAACAGCCCTTCCGGAGATGACGCGACCGCACCGGGCGCGGAGGCATCCTGCGACACGGCCCACACACTGTCCGGATGAACATTGTTGCAGGCATTGCCGGGAGCAAACGACAGGGTGTCGTACCGGCGCAATGTGCTCGACGCTGTCAATACGCCACTGTGCAGACGCTCGGTGTAACCCAGCCGGACTTTGGTAACGAACGCACCGCTGCTCACCGACCGCATCTCGAGTGGGAGCGTGAGGAAATCGACCGGATCTTCGTTAATGATGCGAATGCGGATGGGTATGTCTTGAGCCAAGGCGTGGACCGTCTTCGATTCAACAATCACCGACACGTCTGCCCGGACGGCACCCGTCGTCATCATGAGCAGAACGCAGCTCGCGATCAGCCCAAGGCCGATACGGCGACTGAATCTGGCTTCGTTTCGATCACCCACACGTCAATCCATTGCCTACCAGTTCCACGTAACGGCCCACCACCGCCGCAAGCGGACTAATATATGACATTGTCGCGGCAGAACACCCATTTGCATGACCAAGTGGAATCATTGATTTGAAATCCCCAAATCGCTCTGAGACCTTGTGCCCGCCAATAACGCGGGGGCGTATGCCATACGCCCCCGCCATAACGAAACGTCTCTTTTAACCACCGCCGGCGATGGGCCTACTTCAACAAGACCATCTTGCGGGCCTGTGAGAACGCCGGAGTCTCCAAACGGTAGAAGTACACTCCCGAGGCGACAAAATTTCCGTTTTCATCGCGACCATCCCAGATGACGTGATAGCGGCCCGTCTCCTGCTCCTGATCCCGCAGCACACGAATCAGATGCCCCTGAACATCATACACCCGAAGGGTCACTGTGGCGGGCTCACTGAGCGCATACTCGATGACCGTGACTGGGTTGAAGGGATTCGGATAGTTCTGCGCCAATTCGAACGATTTTGGCACCGTTGCCGGCGATTGCAGGCTTCCCTCCAGGAACGTTTTCAAAATGCTGTTCCCCTGACCCTCTCCCGGGCAGTGCTCGAGCGCGGCGATTAATGCTCGGATGATCTCGTCTCCGGATGTCCCCGACTCATTCAACCACTGCTCAACAACGCTCTTGGGCAGCTCGACACTCTGATCGAAATAGTCGGCAATCGGACAGATGTCCATCGAATCGATGACCCCATCGCCGTTGGCGTCGGCATAGGTCATGGCACGGCTTTGCGGCCACGCCTCGGCGGGTTGCAGCGTGAAGCCGGGCTGCGGATTCTCACGCGCCGGTCCGCTTTCTCTGTAGAAGCGACCCAGCGGCAAGACGTCGGTTTCATTAACGACACCGTCGTTGTCGGTATCGCCGGGATACACACCCGGGCCGGTGTAAAACACGAACGTGAAGTTGTCGTCGGGAGCGCCCTCCTCCTCGCCATCCTCGTCGCCGTCAAGCGTATTCCCCGCCAAATCGACGACGCGGTCGGCATCAACTGTCACCGAGATTGTATCATCGATCGGCAGGAAACCATCAGGTGTGAATATCAACGTATCGGGACCGCCGAACGACACGGTTCCGGGTATGGCCACATCTCCGGGCACTGAACGGACCGAAACAGCGTCCTCAATGGGGTCGGGACTCTGAATAGCCTCGGAGATAACGACGGTGAGCACATCATCAATGGTGGTTTCCTGCAACGAATCGGGTGCTGCCGACATGACATACGGCGGGCTCTGTTCTGGTATTCCGGATCCTGTCACAACGAGGGTTGCTTTGCGTGTCACCGGATCATCCGAGTCAATCGTGATCGTCGCCGAATCGGTGCCCAGCTCGGCGGGACAGAATACAACTTCCCACTTGGCCGAATCGCCGGGAGATAGTGACACACTGGTCGCGCCCATCACCTGAAACGCTGCATTGTCGGATGTGACTCCGAGAATGGTCAAAACGGAATCGGTTCCACGCGGTTGTGCCGAATTCCTAATGCACAGCGTATCGCGAATACACAGTCCGGTATCAATGGGCGCAAGTGCCATGGCCGTCGGTGTATACTCGATCAGCGTCACGCCCTCAAAGTCCAATAGATGCGTGGACGTTCGTGCTACTCCGCGTTGTTGATCGGTTGCGGTAATTGTGATCGTGTATTCCCCGGCAGACAGACCACCAATCGGTATGGCTGTCATATCCGTCGTAAACGGTGGCACACTCTGCGCATCATCGAAATCGAAAACCAGACTGCCGCGAACCGGAGCCGGTTCGAATTGCGCACTGAGGGAAATCGTGTTGTTGTAGAACACACATTCGTCGACATCTACACGGTAGACGCGTGAGTCGCCGACCGTTCCGATAATTTGGCTCGACATGTCGAAATCCCCGACACGTATGCGATCCGTCAATGGTGTCGATAAGATGCTCCCGCACTCGTTACTCACCGTGAGCGCCGGTTGATACTCACCACACTCCGCATAGGTATGTGATGGCGCCGAGGCGGACGATGTCCCATCATCTCCAAACATCCACAGCCAGTTGCCGGGGTTATTCGGTGTCTCGTCGGTGAATTGTACCGTGAGCGGGGCGTAGCCACTGTCCGGCGTATAGCTGAAGGCGGTATTCGGTAATCCCTGCACCACGATCGAATCGTTGTCGCCGGCAAGCGTCAGAGTGTCGACACCGCAGTCGTGGCGATAGATGAATTGTGGCGTGTACACGCCCGCAATCGCGTATTGGTATGTCACCGACAACCCAGTTGCGCTTTCCCCGTCGCCAAATAACCACGTTGCAGAATCGTCGACAGCGGGACTCACCGCGACGGTAAAATCAATCGAGTCACCGTTGACGCACACATCCTGAATCGATGCGGACGGGCCGGAGGTGAATTCCGCGCCGCCGAGAAGCGTGACGTGACTGATGAACGTCACCGTATCCGAACCACAGGGACCATTGGCGATCAGTCTGACATCATAATCACCGGGGCTCAGATAAGTATGTACCGGGTTCGCCAAATTGCTTGAACCGCCATCGCCAAAGTCCCAACTGTAGCCAACGACGTCGCCGTCGACGTCAGACCAAAAACGCACCAGCAGGGGCGCACAGGCGGTCTCCGTAAGCGAATCGGCCGACGAGGCAAACGATGCGTTTGGTCTGGTGCCCATGATGATAGTGTCTTGCGGGAAGAACAGATCAAACGTCTCCACACCACAGCCGTCCCAAACCGTCAACATGGGAACGAACTTTCCGACGGAATCGTAGACATGCGTGGGTGTCATCAGTGTACTCGAATCCCCATCGTCGAACACCCATAAGACCGAGTCGGGTGATGGGAAGAACTCGACGGTGAATTGTATCGTGTCTCCGGGGCAGCCCGTGCCGGGGGACGCGATCGGCTGTGTCACCAACTGCGCGTCGGAGACCACCTGAATTGTATCGTCGTAGGTGAACGTATCAACGCCACATGCTGACGTCACGATCACAGAGACAAGGTAATCGCCGCCTTCGACGTATTCGTGCGTCGGTATCGCGACTGTCGATGAGTCGCCATCACCGAAGTGCCACACGTATGTGAACAGACTTTCGGTCGACGCTGTCTCAAATGTCACCTCTAACGGTGAACAGACGGGCCGCAATGTGTCTGGAATGGTATCGTATGTCGATGATACGGTAACGTCCAGTAGGTCTTCAACGACGATAGTCGTCGTGTCCTCAAATACTCCACATAGAGAGTAACTGCGGACGGTCACCAGAACATGGCCGGTGTCGGTGTATACATGCGATGTGTCGTGGCCGGTCAACGGGCCACTAACCGTTAACGAGTCGCCGTCGCCAAAAACCCAGCGAACGCTATCGGCAGGACTGGACAGCGTGACGGAAAAGTCAACTGTGGTCGGGACACACGACGGATCGGACGCGCTCATCGTCGGGATTGGCACATCGAGCACCCGGATTGAATCAGACGTTGTGAACGTGTCTGCACTGATCGGGTTGGCGACGATTAGGGTAACGAAGTAGACACCGGGATCGTTGTAGATGTGTTCCGGCTCGGCAAACGCGGGACCGTATCCCGAATCGACCTGCCCGTCGCCGTAGTCCCAGATGAATGTTTCGTCGACACACTCGGACAGACTGTGAAATGCCACGGTGTGGGGCGGGCAGCCGACCGTGTCCGCATAATCCACCAATTCAAAGTCAGCGGTTTTACTGCTGTCGATAAACTGATCGCCACCGGCGTCGACCAGAACACCCGTACCGAATCCAAAGCGGTCGTCCATGTCGATATCGTAGACGAGATAAGGCGGCACGGCACTGCCATCCCCCAACTGAATTGCCGGCGATTGGCAGGTGAGATGGTAGTCTTCGCTGCCGGTCGTCGTATCGACGAATAGGGGATCAGCAAAGACACAGGTCGACGAGTCAATCACTGTGTTGGGGCCGGTGCTGCCCCCTACGTTGCCAACAATCACTGAATGCCTGGCTGGGGCGACCTCGGCCAACGGCTCGGAAAAAACACCGAAGTTCGGTCCGTTGTCGGCAATGATATTATTGGCAAATCCGGAAACCACTCCTGATGGACTCACGGCGGAGGGATTCGCCTTTCCCAATGGAGGAATAACGCCGAGTTCCGCGATATAGATACCGGACCCGTCGCTGGGGCATGTGTTACGTGCGACGGTATTATTCACGATATCGCAGTCGCCAGCGGGACCAACATATATCCCACCCGCCGATCCGGCCGAGTTGCCGAGGGACTCATTGTCGACAATCCAGTTTCCGGCAATGACGCCGATGCCGCGGAACGAAATGCCGCCGGCGCCGCCGGGACCGGCTTCATTGTCACGAATAATGCAATTGTATATCTCGCCGTATGTGTCTTCAGTCACGTAGACGCCGGCTGCGTTGCACGAGGAACAGATGTTGTCGCGGATGGTGAACCCGTCGACGAGATACTCGCGATCGCTGCCGAAATAGGAATCGATCGTGACGGCCGGGTCCACCGAATTGCCGATGATACGCGTGTTGAACGGTCCTTCCAATGAAATCAGGTCAACATTGGCCGAATCTTCAAAGACGATGGATTCGTTGTACCCTCCGGACCGGACGAGGATTGTTGTCTTCTCGGCAAACCGATCAACGGCGTTCATTGCCGCCTGAATGGTCTGGAATGGCTGGGATTCGGTTCCGGGGTTTGTGTCACTGCCGCTGACATCATCCACCCATAATGTCTCGGGTGGATTGAGTACACTGATGACACCCGGAACCACGACGGGCACTTCCGTTCCACCGCCGTTGTCCGCAAAAAGTGGCCCACCGCCAACCGCGAGGCAACTCTCATCAATTCGAATCTCTCCCACGAGTGTATCAAGGTTCACGGTCAAAACCAGCGAGCCGGTAACATCCGCTCCGGCTATCATCCCGGAATCGGATGGAGAACAGGACGTGGTCGGACACCCATATTGAATGGCGATAGAGTCCCCGTCGACCGAAACAGTCGTGTCTGCATCAATCATCTCCGTATCCTTGTAAGGACATGGCGGAGACAACAGCGGCACCGGGTAGAATCCCAAATCCCGGTGTTTCTCGAGTGGTGCCAAACCGGCCAGACGGTCGTCGAAGTCCAGCTTCAGATCGGTGAAGTAGGCATCGCCCCGAATCTTCCGGACTTCCAGAGGAACAAAGAAATTGAAGATTTCGAAGCTGTTGACGACCCGAATTCGGATCTCAACATTTTGGTCGCCCGGACGCACAATCTTGGATTCGACAATCACACTGTCGGCTGCTGAGGCCGTCGACGTTGCGATGCCGCAACCGATCAGAGTCAGGATAGCAATCGCTATGAGACGTCGCGTCCATGCCTGTATGGGAGTCTGCTGTTTAAACATGATTATTCACCTCCCGGAGAAACGACTTCGACCGTGGCCGATTCCAAAATCAGTGCCGCGATATTGCCCACTGGCTCGCCATCAGCCTGCGCCAATGTGACCGTCTCTTCAGAAATCGTAATTGGCGAGGTGCCTACGCCCACCCGGTTGAACGTGAAGGTGGCGATCCGTCCGGAACCGGAGACGGTTGTCGGCGGCGAGCCGCCGGTGCGCAGACGCGTGGCCGCATACGCCACAAAGTCGAGCGAATCTTTGACCACGCCTTCCAGCGTGGGATCAACGGACGGGCCCGCAATGAATGGGCCCCTCGTTGCTCCCGCGAACTCGAGTACGGTCGTGTCATAGACGAGGCGAAACGCCGCCCCCACCATCGGGTCGACATTGTGGATATCAACGAAGACTTCCACCGGATGCATAGATCCGAGTGCGTCGGATTGGAAGATCGGGCCGACCCGCAGCATGAGAATCTGGGCCACGGGGCTCAACAGGATATTAATTTCCATCGTCTCCCCGGCAATGGCATCCTGGATGTCAGACCCGCTATAGAGGCGTGTGCCGGCCGCAGTAAACGCTTCGAGCGTAAACTGAATACCGGGCCCGGCGGGGATCGTCAGTGTATCATTGATCTCACCCTCGACCAACTTGAGTCCGTAGATGATGGTGGTGTCGGGATGCTCGATTGTCAGCATGACCGAGTCCACTGCGGAGGCCAACTCATTGGAGGTCAATTCAACGCTCATTTTGAGCCGTGCGGTGTTGTCATTGGGGCCGACCGAGTTGTCGGTACATCCGGCCCATAGTACCAAGCCGACAATGACAGTGACCCCTGAATGTCGCAGCATCGACGTCATAACTACCCTCTCCCCGTAGTGTGTGAGAATCGTTGGCGCTATCATCTTCATGGTCAGCGGATTAGTCAAGGTAAATTGGCTCGTGAATTGTCGTGAAATTGACCTCCCCTGGCGGCCGTAACAAACATTGACACTCCTCTAGAC
Source organism: uncultured Ignavibacteria bacterium (assembly GCA_964440935.1). Classification (GTDB taxonomy): domain Bacteria; phylum Zixibacteria; class MSB-5A5; order WJJR01; family WJJR01; genus WJJR01. The sequence goes on from CAYTTY010000007.1 coordinate 41,424, forward strand.
CCGGCGTAGGTTGGCGAACACATTTGAGTGCGACTTGTGCTGCGGCCCAATCGCACCGCCGGCTCAAGGAGGAGATCACGCGTGATTGGGGAGACCTTCGGTAACTACCGCATCGAGGAGAAACGCGGCGAGGGGGGCATGGGAATGTTCTTCCGCGCCACCGACTTGCACCTCGAGCGCATCGTGGGCCTAAAGACCCTGCGCCCCGAACTCCTTGCCGATCCTGATCTGCGTGAGCGTCTTCACACCGAAGCCCGCTCCCTGGCGCGCCTGGTGCATCAGAATATCGCCAATGTGCTCCACTACCTGGTCGAGGCGGACTACCATTTCATTGTGATGGAGTATGTCGACGGTAAGGACTTGGGAGAAATCATCAAAGAAACCGGTCCCATCCCGGTTGATAAGCTTGCCACTATTGTCCCGCAAATCTGCGCCGCCGTCTCCTACGCCCACCAAAAAGGCGTCGTCCACCGCGATCTGAAGCCGTCGAACATCATGCTGACCGCGTCGGGTGAGGTGAAAGTCACCGACTTCGGCATCGCCAAAATCCTGGGAGCGCAGAGCCAGACACGCACAGGAGTGGCGCCGGGATCACTTCACTATATGGCCCCCGAGCAGATCAGCAGCGGCGAGATCGATCAACGCAGCGATGTTTACCAGTTGGGCGCCATGCTCTATGAGCTGTATGCAGGGAAGCGGCCATTCGTCTCAGACAACGAGTATGAATTGATGACGATGCACCTGAGCGAAACGCCCGCCAAGCCCTCAACGGTGAGTGACCGTGTTTCGCCGGAACTCGATGAGATCATCCTGAAAGCTCTCGCGAAGAAGCCGGAGGATCGCTACCAGAGCGTCAGCGAGCTCAGTAGTGCATTCGCTGCCGCGCTTGAGAGCCGGGCATCGTCGGATGTCGGCGACCGGACGCTGTATGCGCCATCAATGACTCACGCTCCACACAGCCCCAAGCCTCCAACCGAGAGCGGGGCCCGTGTTGAGGATGCCACCTCGTATGTGCCGCGCCCGGAGACCGAACAGCAACGGCCGCTGCCTGAGCCAGAAAAGTCGCCGCCTCCCCAACCCAAAAGTGGCGGCACCGGCAAGTGGATTATCGGTGTTGTCGGACTTGCGCTGATTACCAGTATCGTCGTGGGAGCTCTCTTGTGGATGTCGGGAGATGAGGACCCGACGGCGCCCGACACAACTACGACGTCACAACCGGTTCCTATGTGCACCCTGACCGTTACCGCCGACATCCCGGCTGAGGTACGCGTCAGTCAATTACAGACGATCCGCTTGACCGTCGAGCACGCCGACTCGGGCGTCACAACCTACGATGTGGCGGCGCCCAATAACCTCATCCGGGAAAGCTACATCGTAACGCCCACATCCACAGTCGCTTTATCAGTTGAAGGCAGAGATACCGACGGGAACGTGGTGCTGACAGGCTCAGAACGCGTACAGGCTCCGGCGGGGCCAGTAAGTGGAGAAATTCCACTATCATACACGCCGGTGGAAACCCCGGAGCCGCCGCCGCAAGAACCGTCACACAACTTGACGATCAGCATCACACCGTTCACAGCGCGTCAGAAGATCGATCAGGTCTTCATTGATGGACGCAACGTGTCTCGCAACGGAGACTTCAAGTACAGCGCTGAGCCGGGATTGCGGACCATCCAGCTCGTCATTGGGCCGGACCGGCTGACCGATACGGTAACCGTGCCTGAAAGCGGGTTAACAGAGAAATCTCTCTTTGTTGGGTCGGGGCGGGGCCGTTTGAGCGTCGGGGCCGTCTTTCCGGGTGCCGCCAATTTCGCCAATATCTGGATTGATGGTGTAGAACAAGAAGACGTTGGGACGCCGACAGTTATCGACGGCGTTCTGGAGGGCCCCCATCTGATTGAGGTCCGTCAGGACGGCTTCCGGGCGCGCGGCGGAGGACGCATTATCAGAATTCCCGCCAATGGCAAGAGAGAGATCAGTTTCGAGATGATTCCACGATGAGAGGACGGAATCCCTTGTGGCATATTCGCTCATGTGTTTTGATATTGCTGTGCAAACACTGGACTCAGACAGTCTTAAACATGGAGGAGCAACGATGAAACGTGCCCTGCATTTCCCTGCAATGATGATCGCGATGGCTGTGCTGCTGGGAGGCGGCATGGTCGGTATCGCGGATGCTCAGACACCGTCGGAGACGATCGACAAGGCCCGCGCCATGTACCAAAAGGGTCAACTCGCCGAGGTCATCGAACTGCTGACCACGATGGCTCAGGAACAGGACCTGAAGGACGAGGACGCGAAGGAGGCCTATTTGCTGCTGGCCAAGGCCGCGGCCGGCAAGAACTTCTCGGACCAAACGAAGCAATACCTCGAAAAGATCCTCGAAATGGATTGCGGCTTCGAATTGAACCTGAAGGTAGAGCCGCCGCAAATGCGCAAGGCTTGGTACTCGGTCGAGCAGAATCGCGACAGCCTCTGCCCGGCTTACGAGCGCCCCGATCCCGGCCTGCAGACGTTGGCCGTACTCTACTTCGAGAACAACTCCATTGTCGACAACGAATCGCTCAATCCGCTGCAGAAGGGTCTTGCCGCCATGATGGTGACCGATCTATCGAATCTCTCCGGATTGAAAGTGGTCGAGCGCGAGCGTATTCAGTACATCCTCGACGAAATCAAGATGGAACAGTCCCAATACTTCGATCAGGAGAGTGCGGTCCGCGTGGGCAAACTTCTCGGCGCCCATGCCTTGCTGATGGGCGGGTTTACTAAGCTCGACGACGACCACATGCGCATTGATGCCCGGCTGATCAAGACGGAAACCGGCGAACTCCTGAAAGCGGAAAAGGTCGAAGGCGATCCGGATGATTTGGTTGAACTGCAAAGCTCACTCGCGCTGAAGATCGCTGAGAATCTCGATGTCGCCGTCGCCAAGGAAGAGGAAAAGGCCATCCAAGCGGACAAGGGCGAATCGATGGAAGCGGTCCTGGCGTACACGCAGGGCCTGAATTTGGAAGATGAGCAGAAGTACTCGGAGGCATATCGGGCCTACAAAGAAGCCCTGGCCAAGTCTCCGGAAATGCAGGAAGCGCAAGAGCGTGTCAACGCGTTGGAACCAATCGTTGTAGCACAAAACTAACGATTGTCATCCATTTTGAATGGATGGACTGGAGTCGTCATGAGACGGTCCCTCGTTGTAACAAATGTCAGACTCAATGTCGTTGTCCGCTCGCTGCTCGGTTCTATGCTGATTGCGGTCATCCTCGCTGGTTGCGCCTCAACCGGAATGCGAATGGCGGATGACGCCATGCGCGAGCGCGATTGGGCCGAAGCGGTGCGCTTGCTCACGGCGGAAACCGTATCGGACCCGACGAATGCCGAAGCACATGCTCGTCTGGGGGAAGCACAGTATCACCTCGGGCGCTACGACGAGGCTGAGGGATCGCTCAACCGCGCCATCGATCTGAAACCGTGGCTCTACACGGCGCACTTGTACCTCGGTTACATCGCTGAGGCTCGTGGTCACATAGGCCGTGCGATTGCCCAGTATCAGTACTTCGTGGATCGGAAGCCGAATGCTCGGCAGGCCGACGATGTAGCACGTCGCGCAGAAGCGTTGCGTCAGCAGGTTGCGGAGGAGTTCGCCCGCGAGGCCATTGCCAACGAAGAACGTCTGATGCCGGCCACGTACCCGGACTCCACCATCGGGATCGTCTATTTTCGCGCCGATCATCTCCCCGATTCTCTGCGTCCCCTGTCTAAGGGACTGGCCGCAATGACCGTGACCGATCTTTCGAAAGTGCGAGCGTTGCGCGTGGTGGAACGATTGAAGACCGACAAACTCCTCGAGGAGTTGGGGCTGTCGAACACGTCGGCGTTCGATACAACATCGGCGCCGCGCTACGGCAAACTCCTTGGGGCCGCACAGGTGCTCGGTGGTGACGTCAGCATGATTGGTGAGGATCGGCTGTCGGTGACACCCGCGTTGGTGAGTTCCAAAACGGGTGAAGTCGCACTACCCGAGGATCAAACCGGCGCTCTGCAGGAATTCTTCCGACTGCAGAAGCAATTGGTGTTCGACGTGGTCGATCGTCTCGGCATTCAGTTGAGTGATGCCGAACGTGACTCGATTGGACGTGTCGCGACGCAATCGGTCGATGCATTTCTGGCGTACTCGCGGGGACTCGATTATCAGGATCGCGGCATGTACGAGGCCGCGCAAACCCAATTCGAGCGAGCTGTCGAAATTGATCCGAATTTCACCGAGGCCGGCGTGCATGCACAACAGATGTCCTATTTCGGAGACGCGACTCTTGATCAACCGTCAACACTGGAGACATTTGCCGAGCAGACGATGGGCCCAACCGAATGGGGACAATTGGGGGGACCGCCAACCGGCCGGCACCTTGAATCGCTATTGAATAATACCGGGTTGGTGCGAACAGCCGGCACCCAAGGCGGATCAGAGGAAGAACGGCCGTATACACCACCGGTGGGTGGCGAGGAACCGGCGGAGGTGATTATCCATGGACGATTCGACTAAGATGACAGCACGCCGGCGCACAGGCGTGATTCTCGCGGTGGCTGTCACGGTGATAGTGCTGGCCATCAGCGGTGCGGCACATGCCCAGATCGTCAGCGGACAACCGTCGGTTGCCAGGCAAGGTTTCACGTATCTGTCGTGGACTCTCGAAGGTGATACCACCGATATCACCGTGACCCAGTGGCACATCCCGATCATTGTCAACGCAGCGTTGCAGGAGAATTGGGAGTTGTCCGTGTATTCTTCGATTGCGGCGTCGGACGCCGACTGGGACATCGACAACGACGAGATTTCGGGGCTCACGGATTCTCGCATCCAAGTGGCACATGCGCTGGCCGATGATCGGATACTCCTGTCGGGCGGCCTGTCGCTGCCGACCGGACAAACCGAACTGGATGAGGCGAGTCGGTCGCTGTCGCCCTGGTTGACGGCTGATTTCTTTACTTTTCCAGTGAAGTACCACGGTGAAGGGCTGAATCTGTATGGCGGCGCGGCCGGTGCGTACCCGGCCGGTGACTGGGTGCTGGGAGTGGCCACCGGTATTCACCTCATGGGAGAATACACTCCATACGAGGACGGTCCGGAGTACATGCCCGGGTCGCGATTTATTTTATCGGGTAGTGCGAAACGCGAGTGGATCGATCGAGGCAACGTCACTGCGGATCTCAACCTGGTATTTTCCGGTGACGATGAGGCCGATGGCAAACCGGTCTTTTCCGATGGTATGATGTTCGATGCTCTCCTGACGGGCCAGCGGACATTTGAGACGGCCTCCCTCCGAGGAGGCGTCCGCATCATACTGCGAGGCCAGAATGATATTTTGGATGCCGAGCGCGCCGAACTTGTGAGTGAGGAAAACAACACCAATGGCAGTGAAGTTCGTTTCTTCGTCTCCGGCCAACGGGAATTCTCTGACCGTTTCAGTGGTTTCTTAACGGTCGAAACGCATCTGCTGGGCGCCAATGATTACGATACTGACAGCCGATTCTATGAGGGGGCGGCAAATATCCTCGGTGTGGGAGGCGGTATCGATGTTCGCCTGAGCCGTATGGCCACGGGAGGGATCGGTATCCGTATTTGGAATGGGTCGTCTGACGGTTCGGCCTCGTTTGAATCAATCGATCTGAAAGGATTCGAGATTACGCAGCGTCTGACATTGACGATTTAACAGACGAATCACTCAATGACCTGCGCAATCGTGGTGAAGAGAATGCTCGTTCGATCATTGCTGGCCAAGCCGGTTCGTGCCCTTACGCGAATCGGCCTTCTCTTATTCGTCGTGGGTGGTGTTGCGTCGCCGGGGAACGGTGCCGAGGATTCACTGACGCAGACGACACCGGCGTTCTGGACGATTGACTCCTGGCGCGACCGCGTCACACCCGCGGCCACCGGCTCCAATGCGATCTTTGATCCGGCAGGTGTTGTCGCGAAGGCCCTGTGTGACTACTATGCAATGCCGTTCGACAACAATTCAATTCTCGCCTTCCATCCGTCCCCGCTGAACTGGCCACGGGTGTTCGCCGGCGAGCGTCAGAATCCTCTCTATGTGAAGACGCGGTTTGAACGGTTGGCTGGTTTCAACGCGATCGCCTACCGCGAAATCGTCGTGTTGAACATGGAGTCCCTCATTGACTCGCTGATGACGGAGGTCAGCGACAATCATCCCGTCGTCCTCAATCATCCGGAGTGGCCGATCTTGTACGGTTACGATACGCGTGAGCCCGATGCCTGGTGGCTGGTGTATCGAAATGCCAGGGGCGAGATCCTCTTCGAGTCCGAGAGGCGTGAAGAGTACACCTATTGGGCCGATCATCCGGCGGCGAACGTGGCGTGGGCTGTCACCGGCCAGGACACACAATCCACCGCGCAACTGATGATGGACACCAAGGCGGATGCGTTTCGGTGGCTGGAAACCATCCATCACTCGGTGCAGGGTGATCGTGATCACGGCATCATGCCTTATCCGCTGTCGATCCGAGCGCTGCGCGATAGTCTCGCTACGGCTACAGATGTTCCGACACTGGCGACACCACTCGTTACGAACGATCCGCTGGGCATCCGCCGCGCACGTCGCGCCCGCGAGTACGCAGCAACTCTCCTGGAACGTTTGTCCATGCAAGTTGTCGACACCATGGACACGCAACCATTACGGTTGGCCCTCTACTTCTACCACAATAGCGTCGAGACATTGATCCGGCTGGATTCACTGATGTACAACCACCCACACCAGACAATCCCCCCGGGTCGCCTGGAGGAGACGTGGGCCGACGATAACAGACGGTCCGACGCCGTTGCGGCCCTCACTGATCTGCTGGAGTGGGAGAAACAAGCCGCAGAACAAATTGAGGCAGTGATAATGCACCGCTCATCCCCGGACAATTCCCGCTGATCAAATGCTCTCAATGAGGACGATCGCCATCGCGTGCGTGCGGTCGTGTGTAAGGCTGACCACGGCGCGCCCGGCACCAATGGTCTGGGCATAGTTCTCGGCCTGGCCGTGGAGAATGAGTCCCGGCGCGCCGGCGCCGTCCCGGCTGATCTCGATGTCGCGAAAGTAGATGCCGCCGCCCCAGCCGCGCCCCAGCGCTTTCATCGTAGCCTCCTTCGCGGAAAACCGTGCCGCCAGTGACGAAGCAGGATCATGGCGTGAGAGACAGTATTCCCATTCGACGTCGGTGTAGACACGCCGTTGCATCCGCTTCCCGTGCCGCTGCCACGCGTCACGAACGCGTTCGATCTCGATCCGATCGATACCGATTCCTACGAGCATATCATACCTGCCTTCTTACTCGGCGGACTCCACCTGTCGCGAGCAAGGACATTGTAAGCTATGAACTGAGCGCTGTGGATTCAATCGCTAGGATTCCGATTCGACCGACTCACTGACAACCAAGCTGTCGAATGGATAGGCGATTTGATTGTACACTGGTTGGCCGAACAGGAAAATAGGCTTCTCCTGGCCGGGAAGGCGTGCGAAGAGACGCTGCTCGTCGGGTTCCTTTTCCGCCCATATCACGGTGTCAGCGGTTCCATCCGCTTGCACCATAATCAGCTGCAGCGCGAGTGAATTGAAATCGGGCTCCTTCGGATTGCCGTCGGGGAGGAATGTGTGGGTGGAAAATGGACACATGCGCTTCAACACGCGCGACACCGCCGCCGAATCGGCCCGCTGTTCCCCTGCGGCCGACGACCATGCCATCCAGATACCGTCAGCGCTCCGCGCAAGCCGCACTTCCTCATCCGGATAGATCCAGCGAATGGTGTCGACCGTCGATGTATCACACGAGATAATAGTACTCGACTTCCACATATCGGGCATCTGCGTGTAAAGACTCCGGAACCGACCGCGCGCCAGATACACCGAATCCGAGTCCAGTTGACGAACGTAGGTGTGTGTGATGCCCGGCCCCAACTTGCCGATCACGAATTCGGCCAGCGGTTCGCCCTCATGGAAAAACCGCATGACACGCCCCCGCGTCGTATCGACCTCAAATTTCCGAAATTTTGACGGGCTTCGTGAGATCATGTTCTCCAGCACCATTTTGTTCGTCGTCTCAAACACCGTCATGAGCTGTTCGGCGTTCGCGGGATAGACGTAACCGTCTCCATGGAACATCCACTCGCCGTCCATTTTCGACAGATGTGTCCAATCGGCATACTTCATCGCCGCCGAGTCGACCAGGGCCGTATCGACAACGAAGAACTGTTCGTGCTGCGGCACGGAGAGACGTTCTTCCTCGGACGAAGAGTAGAAGTGCCATCCCAGCCACAGGGCAACAAGAGCAACGACGAGAAAAATCAGGCTACGTTTCATAACAGACGCTTCGTTTTCACAACGGTCGGTGCTGTCAATCACCGCTTACGGCGGCGCTTCGTTTGCCAGCGAATCAATCCAAAGACAATGACGAGGACGGGTGGTCCGAAAATATTCGCATACTTAACAGCCTGGCGCGTACCGTCGGAAACCTCCTCCAGAGGCCGTGACACAACTTCACGCGACCGGATGGAAATCAGTCCTTCCTCCTGCGTCAACCAGTCGACCACGTTGAGGAACATCGCGGCATTCGAGGGATTGCGTTGAACATGTCGGTCGCTGCAGAATTCGGCATCACCCACCACGACTAATCGATTGGGATCACCTTCAACCTGAGTCGGGGGCACATCCGAGACATCGACAGCCGTATCGGCCGTCGCCGGCGGTCCCTCGGGAAAGGCACTCTGGAAACTCCCGTAAATCGCCGCCGCCAGCACCTGGAACGGCTGATTGAAGTCGGACTGCGTGAACTCCTGCATTGGACTGAGATGGTATGGCGGTCGGCGAATCCCCGACTGCCCGGACGACCAGCAAATCGGCTCGAAGTCATAGCCGAGCGATTCGGCAACCGTCGAATCCAGCGGAGCCACAAAGGGCAGGTTCACCGCTTCCAGGTCTTTACCGATCATGTTCTCATCGTTGAAATTGAAGACCTGCGGCAAAAACGGAAAGTCAACGACGTTCTGAAAACGGATCGCGCCCTGCTGTTGCATAACCGCAATGCGCGAATTGCGGATGTCGAGCACTAACCCGTCTTGAAATCCAATACCGTAGTGGGCAAGAAACTCGTCCCAGTTGTTCTCCAGCGTCGTGGCACTCTGGACCTGGGGATCGACCGTCACCGGATCATAGTAAACCGCAACCCGCCCCCCCCGCATAATAAACTGATCGATGGCGTACTGATGCCACAACGGCAACGAGTCGGTCGGCCCAACAATGATCAACGTGGCCAGGTCCTCGTCGAGCAGTTGACCCGACTGTATGGTGATCGCCTTTACGTCATAGAGCTGCCGGAGGGTTTGAACACCAAGTGAGATATCCTCGCCGATGTCCGACTCGCCGTGCCCCTGCAGAATGCCGATTTCGGGCAGTTCCTCCGTCGTGACTTTCATCAAGGCGCCGGAGATTTCATATTCGAGATTCTCGGTTGACTGGATAACAGGAATCACTTCGCGTTTGTCCTCGAACAGAAACGCCGCGCCCATGTAAACTTTCTTCAATTCGATTTTGTCCTTTTCGACGGCGTTCACCTGGACCGGCGGAATGCCTATCTGGCGCGCTTCCTGTTCGCGGTCCTGCTTCATCGGATCGATAAACTCGAACCGCAACAGGCCGCCGGAGTAATTCTGGTACTCGTACAGTTGGTCTTTCAGATACCGGGCGTGCTGGTTGTACGGCGCCGGCAGTTCCTCGGTGAAATAGAGCTTGACGATCACGGGGTCATCGAGACTGCGCGCAATTCGTTTTGACGCATCCGACAGCGAATAGATCTTCGCATCGGTCATATCGGCGCGCACGTAAAATGCGGTCGCCAGCAGATTGACGATGACCAGGATTCCGAACACAACCGGAACCGATGTAATCGAACTGAAACCTCGTTTGATATCGCGCACCACAGACATCTGTATCACCTGCCAACGATCAGCATCAACCACGCCACTTGCGTGCTTCCAACGTCCGCACCGAGAGAAACAAGAACAAAACAATCAGCGATAGATAGTACACGATGTTGCGTGAATCGATGACACCGCGCTCCAGATTCTGGAAGTGGTAGTTCACCGATGCATACTCCAGTACCGACGCCAGGGATGGCGGAACGAACATGAGCATCTTGTCAAACATGTACAGCGCGAAGATGATCACAAATCCGATGATGAACGCGATGATCTGGTTTTGTGTCAACCCGGACGTAAACATCCCAATCGCGACATAGGCGGCGCCCATGAGCAACAACCCGAGATAGCCGCCGATCAACGCGCCGCCATCGGGATTGCCGAGGATCGAAATTGTCAACGGGTACGCGAACGTCAGGGCAAGCCCGGCCGAGACGAGAATGACCGCGGCGAAATACTTGCCCAACACAATCTCAATGTCGCGCACAGGCATGGTAACCAGAAGTTCGATGGTGCCGGACTTCTTTTCCTCGGCGATCACCCGCATGGTCAGCGCGGGGATAAAGAACAGGAAGATCAGCGGAATCACGACGGAAAACAGCTCACGCAGATCGGCCTGTCCGACGAGGAAAAGACTGGTGGAGAAGAACCATCCGGCGATCAACAAGAAGAGCGTCAACACGACGTATGCCACGGCCGAGTTGAAGAACCCGCGGAGTTCTTTGACCGTGAACGTCCAGGTATTGGCCAGCAGAGTGTTCATGACGCGGACGCTCCTTCCCGGTCGGCCTGCGAGTCGCGTGTCAACTGGCGGAACACGTCTTCGAGCCGGACGGCGTCGCGACGCATCTCGAGGAGAATCCAGGATCGGTCGCGCACCATGGTGAAGATGGTTTCGCGCAAATCGCGTCCGGGCGCCGACTCGACCACAAACCGGGCGGTCGCAGTGTCGGCCGGAGGCCGGTCACCATCGTCAGCATCTGCCACACGCGCCGCGCCATTCACCCGTTCCAGCGCCTGACGTACCTCACCCTCGGGTCCCTTGATCTCAACCGTGAGGCGATCCCGTCCGCTGGCCGCCGCGCGGAGTTCCGACGTTGTGCCATCGGCAACGATGCGTCCCCGATTGATGATTAATACACGCTTGCAGGCAGCCTCGACCTCCGGCAGGATGTGCGTACACAGGATCAGCGTCTTCTCCCGGCCGAGCGTTTGGATCAACGTCCGGATTTCAACGATTTGGTTCGGATCCAATCCGACCGTGGGCTCGTCCAAAATAAGAATCTCGGGATCATGCACCATGGCCTGGGCTAAGCCGACGCGCTGCCGATACCCTTTGGACAATTCGCCGATATCCTTGTGGGTCACCTCTCCCAAACCACAGAGTTCAATCATCCGCTTGTTGCGCGTGGTGTGCTCCGATTTCGGGATGCCGCGCAGGCGCTGCACGAAGTTGAGGTAGTCGATCACATTCATGTCGGTGTACAGCGGGGTGCTCTCCGGGAGGTAACCGATCTTCCGGCGCACCTCCAGGGACTGCTCGATGGCGTCCAGAGAATCGACCCTCACCTCGCCCTCGGTCGGCAGCATATACCCGGTGATGATCTTCATCGCCGTGGTTTTGCCGGCGCCGTTCGGACCTAAAAATCCGAGAATCTGGCCCGTTGGCACCGTGAACGAGACCGAGTCCAGTGCCCGTGCGGGACCGTAATTCTTGGTGAGATTCCGTACCTCAATCATCGCAGCAATTTAATCATCGACGCAGGGTGCTACTGGAGACCGTCAGAGTATCAGCGTATTCTATGGCTTGAGGTCAAAGAATCAACCCAATTTCAACACCAGTCGCATCGATCCGCCTGCAATCGGATGTCTGTCGTAATCTCCCGGGGCAACCCGTAACCCATCCGTTGCAGAGCCAATCTTACACAATGACGACGTCAAGGTTCCCAACTTATCTGGATGGGGAATTCGCACCGCTGCCCAAACTCAAAAGGGCGGGGCCAGTGAGGCCCCACCCTTGGAAAGTCTCGATAATACCTGTTATTCCTCGTCCATGACGAAGCCAAGCACATCGATTGAGACGCGGCGATTCTTTGAGCGCCCTTGCTCTGAGTCATTTGTAGCAATCGGGGCTTCTTCACCGAACGTACGGATCGAAATGCGTCCGAGCGCGATGTTGTGCTTGTTGACCAAGTACATCCGCGCGGCGTCGGCCCGCTTCTGACCAAGAACAATGTTGTAATCGGTGGCGCCGAGGCCGTCGGTGTGCCCCTTGCATTCGGCAATCAGATCAGGATCCTCTTTCATCTTGGCCGCCACGCGATCCAGCGCCGGGTAATCGTCCGGACGAACCTGGAACTTGTTGAGATCGAAGTAGATCTCTTCGGTCATGATGACGGTGTAGTCTTTGCGGCAACAGGCCAACGCTTTCTCCGCCGTCAAATTGGCCTGCTCAGCGAGTTCCTCATTCGCAGCGGTGCGCCGTTCCAGATCTTCAACGCGCTGACGCAACGCGATCAAGGAATCTTGCTCGGCCCAGTCACCGGCCATCATCTTCTTGTCGCCTTTGCCCCAATCATCATCGTCCCATGGTGGAGCGTCACGGAACGTGCACCCCGAAATCGCCATCATCAGGGCCAACATCAACAACATCCCACCCCGCAGTAGATTCTTGCTTGTCATCCCTCCTCCTCTCGAGAGCGACTGGCTATTATAATCAAACTAAAGAACTGAAGTATCGCCGACACATGCCCCCGTCGCGGGGTCTGATCGACGTTTCCCCCATCACCTTATCGGCGCTTCCCCCGGGGAGTGAAGTGTCCACCTCCCAAAGGGTTGGCGCATAGTACCAGACCGATGTGAACCCGTCAAGTGAATTCTCGCCCAAGAAACGTCACAACGACAGGCTTTACCCGTAAACACAACTATATAATTGACAACAACTTAGTCAAGCGGAGCGCAAGGGGGATCGCCACCCTTCAAAATATAGTCAATGCTGATTGATACGTCCAAAATGTCAAGACCGCCGGAGCAGTTAAGATCGCCCACCTGCCACACCGGGACAGGTGCCGGACCGCCCGAGAAAATCGATTCGATCAGGTACAGCATATCGAAGATGTCGGCATCTGCATCATCGTCGCAGTCCGCCCTTGTCAGGAACCGTACCGAATACGTGTAATGATCCGCACCACCCGACCACTGGACATTGTTTCCGATGAGCACCGCGCGCGCCATATCGTCAAAGCTTCCCACATATACCTTGCCGTCGCTGGTTGCGGGATGCAGTTGGAAATCAAACGTCCGGCTGGCCCCGCTCGAATCGAATTGAATCAGAGTCGGTGCCCAGTCGATACCGTTGGTGCCGTTGAATGTAACCTCCACCACGTCGCGCCCTGAGGGATCCGGATCGAAATGGATATACGAACCGGACATGACCTGTAAATCAGGTCCCGGACGATTCGATATCGGATACTGTGAATGGGTTGCATAAATGGGCATGAGCGGATACTCGGCGCCCTCGCTGAAATGCAACCCGTCATCGCGCGAATTGGTAAAGTAGTTCCAGTTGGCAAACTGATCAAACACGCCGGACAATCCACTGCCGTAGAAACTCAGGGTCGAGTCGATCGCCTCTTTGGCAGGCAACCATCGCATCAATTCCCAAGCGTCACGAACGACTGCGGTATCGTACGCCTCCTCCATTAGCTTAGCGAAACCAAACGCACCGTATTTGCGCAGTCCACCATCGAAGAGGCTGATGGTCGGATCGACGAAGTAATCGTCGAGGAAGTTGTAGTTGTCGTTCACGTTATCGTAGACAATGTCCTCCATCCACGTCGCACTGATCTCCTGCCACCATGATTCGAGCACCAGCATATGCAAGGGACTGGTGGCGAACTGACACGCATGATTGAACTCGTGCGCACACGTTACCTTCATCGATCCAATTTGATCACCTTCGGGGTCGTCGTTCGGCGGAAAGCCCAAAAAGCTCTTATTCAACAGAATGTAGCTTGAGTAATCGTTCCAATCCTCCGGGCCGGGTGAGTCCTGAACGGTGACACCATACGTAAACCCGATGCTAGTCGGATACACGTCGTACAGGCTGTCGCCCCCGGCGGTACCATCCGAAGGAGGCCGCCGCCAGCCGAGCGTTTCGACCTCGAAGTTCCAGGCACTGTCGAGGTAGATGGCCAGACGCTCGATGAAGTCCGGAAAACCACTCGAGTCATCGTCGGCCGACGGTACCGCGTTGACACTGTCGAGATCATAGTGCAAGACGAAATTCCCGCCGGGTGAAACATAGGTCGAGTCGGTCGGTCGACGCGAAAACGACGAGGTGATTTCATTCTGGGCACTGACCGACAGACGATTCAGCGAGCTATAGGCTTCGGCGACGACCGGCGTTCCGCAGCGTATGGGTGTGGCCATCGCCTGTGCTCGGTAAGGTTCCGGCAGCGCAGAGGGATTGCTGATTGCACGGACTTTGTACAGCAATGCGGTTTCATAATCCAGAGTACCTCTCGCCGCCGCGGCCTCGATCTGATGGAGGACGTCCGGCATCCGGGAGGGCTCTGCGGTGCCGCCAGTCTGAGCGCAGACCAATGTGCTCAGCACCACCAGGCACGATATGAGGGTTCTCTTCAGCATCATACTTCGATTCAAGCCGGTGAGTACTTGTGTCGACCGCCCTGCCATACGTAAAGTATCGACACAATCGTTTTTGTCAATACCCTAAGCGCCAAAGAGTTACACCGCTTTTACTTGCCTTCGACGGCGGTCGGGTCGAGGGGGCGAAAGAAACGGTCGGGGATATCCACATTGTACTGCTGATCGCGAAACTCCCAGCGGTGCTGTCCACCGCCCGGATATCCTTTGAGCCCAATCTCATCCATCTCCCAATACGGAAATTCTTGCCGGAATCGGTGAAATCGGACGTCAGCCGTGGTTGGTTCACCGTCTCCCGGTGTCCGCACAATCACGCGTTTTGGAGCGCGATCGTCGGCATCCCACTCGACTCGCCAACTCCACGCCCCATCGGATCCGACATACCAGTCGCGGTCATCATCGGATGGGCGCAACGGTTGTTCTCCATCACCGCCCCATCCCCCCGAGAAGAGATCGCGCCAGAGGGTCGTAAAGAACGTCGATAGCGGGACGTTGTATAGGTCGAGATTGGCCACCCGATCGTGGAAGTACTCTTCGTTGTGATGATCGACAAACCAGAACTCGTCACCGCGCACCACACCGGTGAATGCCGGAATGTCGAGCGGACCAAGACCGCTGACATAAAACAGGTCCGGTGATCGATACGCGAGACGCAGAACAAACTGCCCGTGCGGTTCGGTGCCGCGTGCTTCCCAAAGCACACGGTAGGTGGCGGACTCGATTTCACTGTGTCGCATCTCGAGACGTGTACGAATACTCTGACTCTGATCGACGAGCGGTGGCCAGGGCGGACGTGTGCAGGCGACCATGACAAACGCAATGCACACAATAATCAGAACAGCAGGTGTAATGATGGTCAAATGAGAACGGAAGACGAGTCGAATCGACATCGGATTTATGCGTAGGCCAAGGCCCACAGTATATTGAGCGGAACTCCGGTGAACGCAAATGAGAGCGTTTGAACAAACGGTGACATCACCGCCCAAATTGGTGAGAATCCGACGAAGAATCCCATCAAAATCAGACCAATTAGAATCGGTGGACCGATACGTTCGAGATTAAACAACATCCGATCCCAAGCCGGCGGCGCCAACCCCATTAAAATCTTCGAACCGTCGAGTGGAGGCAATGGAATCAAATTGAAAAAGGCCAGCGACAGATTCATGATCACACCCATGGCGAAGATCTTGCCGAGCACGTGAATGAACCCGGTTTGAACTTCGGTGCCCCACCCGTAACCGATCAGGACACGCACAATCAAACCACATCCAATCGCCAGAATGAGATTTGAGGCCGGACCGGCAGCGGCGATTTTAAACATCCCCCGGCGCGGGTCGGCGAGATTGCGCGGATCAAACGGCACCGGCTTTGCCCAGCCAAACCGACCTGTCATGACCAGCATCAGCGTACCGACAACGTCCAAGTGCACCAGCGGATTCAGCGACAGCCGCCCCAACATACGCGCGGTCGGATCGCCAAGACGATTGCTCATCCAGGCATGCGCCGCCTCGTGAAACGTCAACGAGAACAGCAACACCGGCAGGAAACTCAGCAGGTAGATGGGATCAGTAAACAGCACGCAGCGATCTCCCGTTGCCTCAATTCCATAAACTACGCGTACACACCCCGCATCTGAATAACGTCGACCACACGTTTGATCGCCAGCATATACGCCGCGACACGAAGGGGTGCTTTGTGGAGCAGTGACATATTCAACACATCATTGAAAGACCGGTTCATGGCCAATTCGAGACGACGGTTCACTTCCTCCTCATCCCAGAAGTAGCCGATCCGATCCTGCACCCATTCAAAGTACGAAACGGTCACACCACCGGCATTGCAAAGGATATCCGGAATGACGTGGATGCCTTTCTCGTACAAAATGTCATCCGCCTCCGGCGTCGTCGGTCCGTTCGCTCCTTCTGCTACCACTCGGGCCTTGATTTTGTTCGCGTTTTTGGAGGTGATCACATTCTCCAGAGCGGCCGGAATCAGGACATCACACTTCATTTCGAGAATCTTTCTGGCGTCGATCGGTTCGCTGTTCGGGAATCCGACGATTCCTCCGGTATTGGCCACGTGCTCAGTTAACTTGTTCGTGTCGAGTCCTTTGGGATTCTTGATCGCCCCGTTAACGTCGGCGACCGCGATAATTTTGCAGCCATCCTGGGCCAGCAGATTGGCCGCCACCGATCCCACATTACCAAATCCCTGAACAATAACTTTCAAACTGTCCAGAGGCGCCCCCAAGTGCTGCGCCATGGCGCGAACACAATATTGAACGCCACGGCCGGTTGCTTCACGCCGTCCCTTCGAGCCCCCCATTATGACGGGTTTGCCGGTGACAACGGCGGGTTCGGTCCGCCGTTGATGCATGCACCAAGTGTCCAGCACCCAAGCCATAATCTGCTGATCGGTATTGACATCGGGTGCGGGAATATCACGGTCGGGACCAATTACGTCGATCAGTTCCGCCGTGTAGCGACGAGTCAGGCGCTCCAATTCCCCCCGCGACAACTGCTTGGGATCACAGACGATACCGCCCTTGGCCCCACCAAACGGTATACCCACTACCGCACACTTGAAAGTCATCCATGCGGACAAGGCCTGAACTTCATCGAGACTGACTTTGGGATGGTAACGGATGCCGCCTTTGCCCGGCCCGCGAATGATGGAATGCTGCACACGATACCCCGTAAACAACTGATATGATCCATCGTCCATCACCATTGGCAATTCGAGAATAATCGACCGGCGCGGCCGCTTGATGATTTCCAGCAATCCGGGATCGAGTTTCAACAGGTCGGCGGCTTCATCGAACTGCCGCATAGCATTTTCAAACGTCGAAACCGGTATATCGGTGCTCTTCAACCGTGCCACGTTCTGTCCTCCATCGTCGCCTTGCGCGAGACACGGGTTCCCCGTCGATAGGCGGACACCCAGGGATTTCCGTCAATATAGAATCGCCACAGCACATCGGCAGCGTCGGCCACCCCGACACGTCCACTGGTGGCAACGGCGACACTCCGTGGACGCCGCCCGACGATACGCAGTCGCGATGTGCGCAGATCGCAACCATTGTCAGTTCCGGTGATCGCCAGTGCCGCCGTCAGTTTGCCGGGTCCATTCGTCAGGTTTCTGTCCGGTACGCCGTTGCGGCGCCGGCGCATGCGCACGGTGCCGACTGTTGGCTCGAGGGCACGAATGAGAACAGCGGCCGGAAAGTCGCGGCGTTCGGCCACCACATTCAGCATCCAATGGTTGCCATAGGTGAAATAGACATACGCATGACCGGGTGGACCGAACATGACTTCGGTACGCCTGGTACGCCCACGTGCGGCATGACAGGCGGGGTCATCCTCACCGATGTACGCCTCAGTCTCGACGATGACACCACCGGTGCCTCCTCCGTTGTCCTCAACAATTAACTGCCGTCCAAGCAGATCCACCGCCAGATCGAGTGTCGACTGCCGGAAGAATGACTCTGGGAGAGGTCGTGGAAGTGGTTTATGGCCGGCCATCATGCAGCCCAAGGTGGCTTGGAAAACGGGATAAAATCAATGGGTTTCAGCGCGTCTGATCTGTGGTCATGGCGCGAATCGTAAAGGAACCACACGCGTTGCCAAGTCTGTCACTCGACGTCTTCCGATGTGGCCGGATGAAACCGCTCATACACCGCCGCGGCGGTTCGTTTGTCGAGCCGCCCGACTTTGCGTAGGTCATCGATGGAGGCGTCGGCGATCTTTTTCACCGAACCGAATGCTTCGAGCAGTTGCTGCCGTCGTGCCAGACCGATGCCGGGGATGTCGTCGAGTTCGGATTTGATCACGCGTTTCTTGCGGCGCGATTTTTGGAAGGTCAAGGCAAAACGATGCGCCTCATCGCGGATGCGTTGCAAGAGACGCAATGATGGTGACGATTTCGAAATCGACAGTGTGGGTCCCGATCCGCTGCCATCGCCGGGAAGAACAACTTGTTCAAGACGTTTAGCGAGACCAATGAGAGATTGATCGGCAATATTCAGTGCGTCGAGCGCCTTGCATGCGGCACTGACCTGACCGGCACCGCCATCGATCAGGACCAAGTCCGGGAATTCCTGCGCCTCTTCGATCAGATGCGTGAAATATCGTGTCACCAGCTCACCCATCATCGCAAAGTCATTGCGCCCGACAACCGTCTTGATCTTGTACTTGCGATACTCACGTTTCAACGGT
Source organism: uncultured Ignavibacteria bacterium (assembly GCA_964440935.1). GTDB lineage: Bacteria > Zixibacteria > MSB-5A5 > WJJR01 > WJJR01 > WJJR01. The sequence goes on from CAYTTY010000007.1 coordinate 60,273, forward strand.
TTGCCGTCGCGGAAATAGACCAGCGATCCCACCGGATCGGTTTCCCCGAGGTTGGATACGTCGAACGCGACAATCGTCCTTGGCGGCACCGGCAGACGCAAATCGCGTTGCAGCAGATACACCGAATCGGGGATGCGTACCGCCGATGCGGCTTTCTGACTCAGCAGTTCATTGAGCATCAGCTTGGCGTTGGTCTGTGCCATCTCCAACAGCTCATGTTTCTGCCCGCGCTGGGGAACGTGAATGTTCACCGATTTCCGGCGCTCCCGTCCGAGCCACTGCGCCACCAGTTCCTCTTCCTCGCAGTGGTCGGGCAGAAAGATCTCATCGGGGATCGACGGCGAATGCAAGTAATACTGCTTGATGAAAGCCGTCAACACGTCACGGTCGGAATCCAACGGGTCAGCCGACAGTTGGAAGTTCTGCCGGCCAATCAGTAGCCCGTCACGAATCTGCAGGGCCACTGCCGCGACAATCTTGTCGGAGCGTGCCAAGGCCAGTACATCGCGATCGACAATCGACTCGGCCGAGACTTTCTGTTTCTGACGCACCGAATTCAGTGCGCGCAGTTTGTCGCGCCACGACGCCGCCTCCTCGAAACGTAATTCTGCCGATGCCGTATCCATCTTCTCTTCAATGCTGGCCAGCAGCCGCTCCTCTTTCCCTTCAAGAAACAGACAGGCCGAATCAATCAATTCACGATACGCTTCCTCGGTGATCTTAAACTCGCACGGCCCCGGACAGCGCTTGATGTAGTAATCGAGACAGACGCGATACTTGCGGTTGGTCGGCGACGGGATAATCAGGTTGCATCCACGAATCATGAAAACCCGTCCGAGGACCTTCAACGTCTCCCTCATCCCCTTGACGTCGGTGTACGGCCCGAAGTAACGCGCCCCATCCTTGCGCATCCGTCGCACGACCAACAGACGCGGGAACGGCTCGTTGGTGGTGACCTTGATGTACGGGTAGCGTTTATCGTCGCGCAACGAGACGTTGTACCGGGGTTTGTATTCCTTGATCAGATTGGCTTCGAGGATCAGCGACTCGATTTCGGTGTCAGTCGAGAGAATCTCGAAATCGGCCGCCTTTTCGAGCATGGCGATCGTGCGCGGATGTTCGATGCCGGTCTCACGGAAATACGAGCGAACGCGATTGCGCAGATTCTTGGCCTTGCCGATGTAGAGAATCTCGTCGCCGGGGTCCTTGAACATGTAGACGCCCGGACGGTCGGGCAGGCTGCCGATTTTGTCGTTCAGTTTCGTTCGGTCAATTGCCATTCGTCATCCCTATCGGGATGATACGTCCGAGCCACCCAAATGAAAGCGTTGGGAGAGAGATCCCAATATGGCAAACCGTCCGAGTTTACCGCACCCGCCGCGCCCCGACATACCGGTCCCGGTAAACTGATTCGCGCAATGAGGAGATGATCACACCACGGCTCTCGGAAGCGTGCACAAAGCGGTTGTCGCCGAGATAGACACCGACATGAGAGACGTTGTTGCCGTTGAAGCTGAAGAAGACCAAGTCACCAACGGCTAATTCATCGGCGGATACCCGGTGTCCCACGCGGACCAAGTCGCGTGTGAGCGTGGGCAGTCGGCGACCATCGTAGTCGCGGTACAACGAGTGGACGAGATACGAGCAATCAATACCGTTTTGGTCCGTACCACCAAGCCGGTATGGCGTACCGAGGTAGTCGCGCACAATGCGCGAGAAGATGACCGGATCGACCGACGACTCCGGAGCGGTTCCCTCGGCCGAGCTTTCAAGGTGATTCCCGGTGACATCCGAATCAGGCTCGTGATCGTTTACATCGACTTGCGCCGGTTGCTGGCGCGGCGGATACGAGATATCCCCGCTCGTGTAAATGGGATACGGCGAGCAACCGGTAATGCCGAATCGAGCGAAGTAGATGATGGCAATGGTGATTAGTACGTGTCTGGCGTGAGGAGTCGATCCCCAGTGCAGAAGTTGCCGCAAGCGTGCCATGGTCCTGCCCCCTTTTACTGCACGCCGCCAAGACTCAGCGACGTTCCCCTCATCCAAAAGTCGGGTAGCGTAAACCAAAGCGCCAGTAAAAAAAGGCCCTCGCCAGAAAAAACCCCGCGACCATAAGCGCAAGATAGACAGGAAAATAGACTGCCGCCCCTAAAGTAAGGGTCGCGACACCGGCCTTGGCCGCCAAAGGGGCTCGGTCCAGAGGATTCGACCGGGACGCCCAGGTAAAAAACGGTAGCGAGACAAAAGCGGCGAGTGCCAAAGCCAATTGGGTTTGCCAGATCGCCAATACAATCGCGGTTCCCACAAGCAGAGACGCGATCAACATGGTTGCGCGTCCTCCTGCCCATACACCGACTGTCCGTTTGCCCGACACTTGGTCGCCGGGAATATCCGCCACCGTTGTCGCCAGGTACACACCACCAACGGCACAGCCGTAGGCGATCGATGGGAGTAACGCCGACACGACCTCCGCCCCGGCGAACACTGCGCCCATCACATACACAACGACCCCATGTGCGATCACATTCGCAGTAAATCCGAGCATGGGACGGTTCTTCCAGGGGAGTTGTCCAACCGAATATACAACTCCGAGAATAACGATGACCAATGTCAACGCGATGTACTCGTAACCGAATGGAACAGCGAGCGCGACCGACAGAACGTTGAGGACAATCGTAAATCGCCAGGCGGCGGATATCGAGATGATCCCTTCGGGAAGGAAGAACAGCTTCTTGTTAACGCCATCAGATTCGATGTCGCAAATTTGATTCAACGTATAAACCGCACCAAACAGGCACCACAGTTGAATCACGAAAAGCGGCCATTCCCATAGTGCGATGGAACGTTGGGTTGATGATTCGGCGACACCGAGTAACGCAATTGTCCAAACCGGCGGCATTAGGACCGGACGGGTGAAGAAGAGATAGTCGAGTGGTGTCTTGCGACCGCCAATGGACATCGTGTCATTTACCGGAGCCATCAGAGCCCGAGAATGCCCCAGAAGAATAGTAGTGCCCAGAGTGCCGGACCGGCCACCAGGGTGGAGTCGAACCGGTCGAGCACACCGCCGTGCCCGGGAATGATCGATGAGAAGTCTTTGACACCGGCGGCACGTTTAATGACCGACTCGAACAGATCCCCAATCTGCCCGACAATCCCGACCAACAAGGCCGCCGTGATTATCTGTACTGCAGGTATGTCGATCCAGCCAGCCGCTACATACACAACACCGATCAGACCCGATACGATCACTTGAGCGATGGCGCCAGCAATGGTTTTGTTTGGCGAGATGACGGGCGACAGTTTGGGCCCGCCGATCATTCGTCCGAACAGATACGCCGCCGTATCTCCAATCCATAGATTCGCATAGAGAAAGACGATCCACTTGACTCCGTGTGGATCAATCTTGCGAAGTAGCAGCAATGATGCGAAACCAAAACCGATCCAGATCGCAGATCCAATATGGGTCAACAGAGCAAGCAACGCGGAGTGCGCATCGCGACGCCACACGACGACTGCACCTGTCAATACGAGCAACATTGCGCTCCATGCCAGCAGCATGACATGGGAATCAAAGGCCACCAGCGAGAGTGAAAGCGTGAGAAAGAGACCAATCGGCAGAACATACGGAATCCCATTCTGCCGGGCCACGCGCCAGATTTCAATACACGAAACGGAGACGAAGACACCGACCAACCCCCATAGCCACCAGCCGCCACGCTGAAACACCCACAACAGGGCAGGGATCGCGATAACCGCGACAAGTGCACGGATAAGAAAGTTGTTCACCGTCTATTTTGACGTTGAATTGACACGCCCAAAGCGGCGCTCGCGTGACTGATAGTCGAGTAACGCCCGGTAGAAGTCGTCGCGTCCGAAATCCGGCCACAAGGTGTCGGTCACATAGAGCTCGGTGTAGGAGGTCTGCCACAACAGGAAGTTCGAGAGTCGTCTCTCCCCCGACGTGCGGATCAACAGATCGGGATCGGGCAGTCCGTTCGTCTGCAAGTGTGCGGCGAAGGTCGATTCGGTAATGTCGGCAACATCCAATTCGCCGTGCCGCACTTTTTCGGCCAACTGACGCACCGCGTGGATGATCTCCGACCGACCGCTGTAGTTCAGCGCGAGATTGAGTACGATCCCGGTGTTGTCGCTGGTCTGTCTGATGGCATCGAGAAGGACATTGCGTCGCACCGGCGGGAGACCATCGATATCGCCGGTGGCAATCAAACGGACATTCTTCTCTTCGAGTTCGCGCAGTTCGCGCTTAGTGGTCTCCGAAAGCAATCGCATCAAAGCCGAAATCTCTCGCTTGGGGCGTCCCCAATTCTCGACCGAAAAGGTGTACAGTGTCAGCGCCTTGATATTGAGTTCGCCGGCTACTTCGACGACGCGCTTGACCGCATCGACACCGGCTTTGTGACCGGCTGTCCGCGGCAACCCCCGCCGTTTGGCCCAGCGGCCATTGCCATCCATGATGATGGCGATATGCCCTGGCAGACGGTCTCCTCCCTGCAATTGCTGCCGGAGGCTGTCGCTCGAATCGGTCGTTTGCGACGCTGTCACACTGGTGACCACAGACGTGCCCATCGGTACGTTCTAAACCTCCATGACCTCGGCTTCTTTGGCCGCCACGAGCTTGTCGATTTCGGCGACATGCTCATCGGTCATCTTCTGAATCTCGTCGGTTGTGCGATGCTGCTCGTCCTCGGAGATCTCCTTGTCCTTCACGGCTTTCTTCAGGTGGTCATTCGCATCACGCCGCACATTGCGAATACCCACGCGTCCCTCTTCGGCCAGTTTCTTACACAGACGGACCAAGTCCTTTCGCCGTTCCTCGTTAAGCTGGGGAATCGGAATGCGAATCAGTCCCCCGTCCTGAATGGGGTTGAGCCCCAGATCACTTTTTTGGATCTCTTTGACGATTTCCGGTGCCAGCGACTTCTCCCATGGCTGTACAGTCAATAAGCGCGGTTCCGGCGCCGCGAGATTGGCGGCTTGATTGAGCGGCACCTTGGTTCCGTAGTATTCTACACGAATCCCGTCGAGAAGTGCGGTCGTCGCCTTCCCGGTGCGGATTTTCGAGAGTTCATGGCTGGTCGAGGCGACCGCCTTCTTCATGCGATCTTCGGCATCGGCTTTGATCTCCGCAATCATGGCTGCGTCCCCTTCCCCTGTGGTCGTTGGCCGCCGCGGCGGCGGCAGTAAAGGTCTAACCTCTTATAATGGCCTGATTTGCCCAACAGCGTCAAGGGCATTCCGGGGACTGGAGCAGTTGACCATGAGATCAGTCCGTCGGCGCTACACGGAAACGGGTGTCTCAGGAGCCCGGCGCAGTCACGGCGGCCACAAATAGTCATCGCGCTAGACGCGCCGTGCTCCTGAGCTACGAATTGGTTTTACGCGGCTGAGGGATTCACTTACCCCGCCGTCACAATCGTCCCGATTTGCTCCCCGTTCGCGACCCGCTCCAGATTGCCGTGCCGGGTGAGATCGAAGACGATGATCGGGATGCCGTTGTCCATACAGAGGGATGTGGCGGTGGCATCCATGACGCGGAGGCCCTGCTGCAGGACTTCCATATAGGTGAGTTTGTCGTAGCGAGTCGCTTCAGGATCGACATGAGGGTCGGCCGAATAGACGCCGTCGACTTTGGTGGCTTTGAGAATGACCTCGGCGCCGATTTCGAGAGCCCGGAGGGCGGCCGCCGTGTCGGTTGAGAAGTATGGATGGCCGGTGCCGGCCGCCAAAATCACCGCCCGGCCCTTTTCGAGATGCCGCACCGCGCGCCGGCGGATGTAATTCTCAGCGATTGCACTCATCGGGATCGCTGTCATGACACGTGTGAACAGGCCAAGCTGCTCGAGGGCTTCCTGCATCGCAATGGCGTTGATGATCGTGCCCAACATCCCCATCTGATCGGCGACAACCCGGTCCATCCCGCGAGCCGCCTCGGCGACGCCACGGAAGATATTGCCCCCACCAATCACGATCGCGGTCTCTGTCCCGCGATCATTCACGGCCTTAATCTGCTCGGCGACCGAGTTGAGCACGGCAAAATCGATCCCGCGCTCACCCTCGCCGGCGAGTGCCTCACCGGAGATTTTTACGAGGATGCGTTTGTAGTGGGGACGGTTCGTGTCGGGCATGTGTGACTCGTCCTTACAAAGAAAGGTGAGATGCGCCGTACGCGGAACGGCTCGCGATACGACCGCTGGAGTATTGCCAACTCGGGTTCAGAGCGCAAGAGCCAAGATCAAAGACACAAAACCCCGCTGCTCGAAGAACAGCGGGGCTCAAGAACTCTGAATTGAGGTCTTCGATCAATCGTCCTGGCTCTCGCCGAGACGGAAACGAACGAAGCGCTTGATGACGATGTTCTCGCCGAGCTTGGCAATCATCTCTTTGAGCAGCTCGGTCATGTTCGTGTCCGGGTTCTTTACAAAGGGTTGCTCCATGAGCACGGTCTCAGCGAAGAATTTGTCGAGCTTACCGTCGATAATCTTATCGATGACTTTCTCGGGCTTGCCCTCGTTGATTGCCTGGGTCTTGTAGATCTGGCGTTCCGCTTCGACAATCTTCGGATCGATTTCTTCACGGCTGACCGCCGCCGGAGCGGTGGCGGCGATGTGCATCGCCACGTCCTTGACAAAACTGCGGAAATCGTCGGTGCGTGCAACGAAGTCGGTCTCACAATTCACTTCGACCAACACACCGAGCTTATCGCCGGGATGAATGTAGGGGAAGATGATCCCCTCCTGGGCGGCCCGTCCCTGACGGCTGGTGGCTTTGGCGATTCCCTTCTCACGGAGGTAGGAGATCGCCTTCTCGGTGTCGCCTCCGGTTTCCTGGAGGGCCTTTTTACAATCCATCATCCCCGCGCCGGTCTTTTCGCGGAGTGTTTTGACATCGCTGGCGGATATGGTCATTGCAACCTCGTTTACACGTGCAACATGCTATGTGACAGCGTTGATAATCAGTTTAACGGTTCAGTAACAAAATGGTCGTTACGATTTGCTTTCGGCCTCAGCTCCGACGGCGGCCATCTTGTCATCGCCGTCCTCGTCGGACTCTTCTGACTTTTCTCTCTTGCTCTGGCTGGCCGCGGCCTCCTTGGCGGTATCGGCAATTTCGTGCATCAGCAGACGGATCGACTTGATCGCGTCATCGTTGGCGGCAATCGGGAAATCGATCGGGTCGGGATCGCAGTTGGTATCCACGACACCGATCACCGGGATATGCAGCTTGTTGGCCTCGGCCACCGCAATGCGCTCTTTGCGCGTGTCGACGACCACCACCAAACCGGGCAACCGTCCCATGTCTTTAATGCCACCGAGGATCTTGTCGAGCTTGCCGATTTCCTTTTCGATCCGGCCGCGCTCTTTCTTGGTGAGCTTTTCGAAGGTGCCGTCTTCACGCATGCGCTCGAGGTCTCGCAGACGTTTCACCGACTGGCGAATGGTTGTGAAATTGGTGAGCATCCCACCGAGCCACCGCTCGGTCACGAAGAACTGTCCCGACTGCTGGGCCTCTTCGAGAATAACGTCCTTCGCCTGCTTCTTGGTGCCGACGAACAGAATCGGCTTCCCGATCATCGCGACTTCACGTGCCTTGCGCTTAGCGGCATCGAGCGACATCAGCGTCTTGCGCAGATCGATGATGTAGATGCCATTACGGGCGGTGAAGATGAACGGTTTCATTTTCGGGTTCCACCGCTTGGTCTGGTGACCAAAGTGGACCCCGGCTTCGAGCAAATCTCTGATGGTAACAGCCACACGAACCTCTGAGGTTTGGGTTTTTGCCGCCACCCGCTTCGCCGCGACCACCACCTCCCAACAGGAGGACCCGGCTTCGCTCGGCGGGTGTGTGATTAGTGAACACGCATGGTGGGTTCTTCGCCCGTGCTCAGCACCGGCGAAGTCCACCCTACAATCCCCTGATTAACGCTTCGAGTACTGGAAGCGCTTACGGGCCTTGGCGAGACCGTATTTCTTCCGTTCCACCTCGCGCGCATCGCGCGTGAGGAAACCGGCACGTTTCAGCTTGGTGCGCCAGTCCGGGTTCATTTCCTGAAGGGCGCGGGCCAAACCGAGGACGATCGCGCCAGCCTGGCCACTCTTGCCACCGCCACGGACACGGCAATGGAAATCCACCTTGCCGTCCATTTCGACCAGCTTCATGGGCTGCTCGACCACCATGACCAGCGTTTCGCGATTCAAAAACTGCTTAAGGGGTTGCCCGTTGACGGTATAATTCCCATTACCGTCGGACACTGCCACCCGTGCCGTTGCTTCTTTGCGGCGTCCAGTGGCTTTAAATGTCGTTCCTGCCAAAACGTCCTCCAACACGTGAGCGAATTACCGGCCCACCCAGATTCGATCCTCGCTCTTGTTGATCGCCGTCGGCTGCTGTGCATCATGAGGATGTGAATCACCCGTATACACATGCAGTTTTTTGATCAGACGCCGTCCAAGACGATTCTTCGGAAGCATCCCGCGCACGGCACGACGGATAATTTCCTCCGGCTTGCGCTGACGCAGTTTCTCGACGGTCTCGAAGTTCGTGCCGCCGGGGTATCCGGAATGACGGAAGTACGACTTCTCCCGCTCCTTGTCACCAGACAAACGCACCTTGCCGGCGTTTAACACGATGACGAAATCGCCCACATCCATATGCGGGGTGAACTGCGGCTTGGTCTTGCCACGCAGAATGCGCGCGATGCGGGTTGCGGCGCGGCCCAAAACCTCGCCTTCGAGGTCGACCGTGTACCACCGGCGCTCGTAATCTGTCTGTTTTGGTATAAACGTTTTCATAGTCTTCTGCCTCTCCCCCAATTGGGGGATAAGTGGTCCAATTTAGGCCCAAAATCGGCTCTGTCAAGTGATCTTTGACAGCTTATAAGTTCCGGCAGCACAAAAAACTGCGTCACACACACCAGACGTCGCTGCCGCCCCATGGCCACACCGGCCTTAATTCGGGTGATACGGTTCAAATCGGCAGGCTATGAACCCAATTCACCGGTGATCGGAGACTTTAACTCCCACAATGTCCCGACCGAATCCGATGATTCGGTCGAAAAACACTGAGCCGGCCACAAGGTAGTTGTCATTGTGCCCTGCCCCCTCAATACGCCAGAGATCAACCGGGTGCTGAGCCAGGCCATAAAGAGTCTCGGAATCATCAATTGGCACGACCGGATCCCGGGTGCCGTGAATGAAAAAGATGGGGACATCGAGTTGGGCCACGGCAGCCTCATTGTCCAGCTTATATGTCATCAACCAGGAGAGCGGCAGAATTGGCATCATCCGTCCCGCCATAACCTTAGCCGACCGGAAGGTGGCCTCCAGGACGATGCCCTGGCAGGGCCGCCGGGTGGCCAACCTGGTCGTTACTGCACCGCCAAGAGAATGCCCCCACAGGACAATGCGGTTGTCAACGACTCCGAGCTGTTCGCGAACGTAGTCGTAGACTGCTTCAGCATCGGCGTAGACTCCCTGCTCACTCGGAGACCCCTCCGATGAGCCTGTACCGCGGTAGTTGTAGGCGACGATCTGGCCACCAGCCTCGACAAATGATCGGAGCAGATCGGTCCGATCAGTCAGGCTGCCGGCATTGCCACAGGAGTAGATGAAAACCGGACCGGAGTCATCGACCTGTGATTGCCATCCCCGGATGTCGAGGCCATCGGCCGTGGTGACCGTGAAATCGGTCAGTGGCGCCGGCGCCGGTGTGGCCCCGGGTATTGGATAGAAGGCCATGCGCGGTTGCAACCACAGGACCAGCAGCTTCAACACAATGATGCCTAGAAGCAAGCCAATGGTCCATTGGAGTATTGGGGTCATGAAGTCTCGTGTTCGCATCAGTTGGCTCGACCACCCACGGTCACCCCTCAAATAGTACGGGTGTGGCCCTCAAGTGCAATACCCTTCTGACCGGAACATCTCGGCGCTGTCTTGATTTCATACAAGCGGTACGCTATCAATCCTCCAGGAGGAATCAATCATGGACCACAGACGACTTCGCTTACCGCAGCTTGTGATCAATATCGCGGTCTGGCTGATCTTCGCCTCGTGTTCAACCAATGATGAATCGGTAGCCCAGCCGTTTGATCACCAGTACACGGATTATGCGCAACTGCTATCTCAACATGTTACCGAACACGGTTGGGTTGACTACGAATCCCTCGTGGCCGACGCCACAGAACTTCGTCAGGTTGTAGAGACGTTCTCGCATGTTCCGTCAGATACTCTGAATTCGTTTACCCGCAACCAGAAGCTGGCGTTCTGGATAAATGCCTACAATGCGGTGACGCTGCTGTCAATCGTCGACGCATATCCCGTATCATCGATAAAGGAAATCGATGGCGTTTGGGACAAACGTGAATGGTCGATTGCCGGGCAGAGTGTCACGCTCAATCAGATCGAGCACGAGATTCTCAGAGAGGATTTTGACGAACCGCGCATCCATTTCGCGGTGAACTGCGCGTCGATTGGATGTCCGCCACTGATCGATCAACCATACCGTTCCTCCTCACTGGACGCCCAGTTGGACAACAGTGCGGAGCGGTTCTTGCGAGACCCGCTGTGGAATGAATTCCACTCAGACCAAAAGAGTGCCAAGCTATCGGAAATCTTTCAATGGTATGGATCGGACTTTGATTCGCGGTATTCTTCTGAGTCACCGCAAGACCAGCCCGAAAAGCTGCGCCCTGCACTCAACTACATCGCAACGGTGCTGCCGGATTCAATCGCCGGATTTGTCGACGATGAAGGTGCTGAGATTACGTTCAAAATGTATGATTGGGATCTCAACAGTATTGACACAGCGCCAAAGCCCGACACGGGGTTAACAAACTAATGTATCGTGGTCTCACCATCGGTGTGGTCATTCCTGCTCTCAATGAGGAAAGCAGCGTCGGCCGTGTCATCGGCGAAATCCCGGATATCGTCGATCACATTGTCGTGGCCGACAACGGATCCACTGATGCCACGGCGGAACGCGCACAACGTGCCGGCGCCGTCGTGGTCGATGAACCCGAGCGGGGATATGGCGCGGCCTGTCTCCGCGCTCTCGACAAGCTGGCAGAATTCGATCCGGACATCATCGTGTTTCTGGATGGAGATGGATCCGACTATCCCGGTGAAATGCCATTCTTGTGCGATCCGATCGCCGATGGTACGGCCGACCTCGTGATTGGTTCACGCATGATTTACCCGGCCAGCCGCCGCCATTTGCCGCCAGCCTCCCGATTTGGCAATACCCTTGCGTCGGCCATCATTCAGTTATGGACGCCCGCACGCTTCACCGACCTGGGACCATTCCGCGCAATCACCAGGGATGCGCTGGCTCGTCTACGAATGGCGGATCGCAACTATGGCTGGACGGTGGAGATGCAGCTCAAGGCGGGATTGATCGGGCTGCACTGTGCGGAGGTACCCGTATCGTATCGTGCCCGGACGGCCGGACAATCCAAAGTGTCAGGCTCGGTGAGTGGATCATGTAAAGCCGGCGCCAAAATCCTCTGGACACTCTTTCGCCACGCCAGCTTTGCCGAGCCGTGCAGATCATCGTGAGCACGACACAATTTCGTTGGTCGATCGCCGGACTGGGTCTTGCGTGGACCGGAGCCGCGGTGTTGGGAATCTGGCCCGACACCCCAACCGTCGACGACCGTCAGATCATTCGCTTCATGATTGCCAGCGGCAGCGGGGCACTTCTTTGGTGGGCGGCGATTGCGACCACCGGCCGTTATCTAAGATCGTCAGGCGTAGTAAGTGACCGCCTCTCGTTCGGCCTGATGTTGTTGGCGGCAATTGGCGCGCGCATCGCCTTTTTAATTATTGCTCCCGAAGCGACTGTTTTAAGCGACGATGTCTTCCGCTACATGTGGGATGGACGCGTCGTGGACACGGGCATCAATCCGCTGACTTACGCACCCGATGACCCGATTCTCACGCCATTGCGCGATGCAGTCTTCTATCCCCACATCAACCACTCACACCTGCCAACCATCTACCCCCCATTGTCGCAGTACTTCTTCTGGGTAGCCTATAAACTCACGCCGGAGTCGATCGTTGGGTTTAAGATCGTCTCCTTGATCATGGAGATGATCGCCTGGGGGATTGCCTGGTGGTATATGACAGTCCGACAGATCAACCGCCACCACCTGGTGGTGTTGGCGTGGTGCCCGCTGATGATTTGGGAGTTCGTTTATTCGGCGCATCTCGACATGCTGGCGCTTCCGATGCTCGTCCTGGCATTGACGTTGTTGGCGAAAGACCGTCCGGTGGTCGCGAGCGCAATATTGGCTGCTGCGGGAACGATCAAGTTCGTTGGGTGGCTGTTTCTACCACTCTGTTTCTGGCAGATGTCAGCGCGCACGAAAATGTACGCTATCGCGGCGGCGTCCGCCACAATGGTGGTTCTCTACTATCCGTTCATTACGGCTGAAGAGAAAATCTTTGGCTCACTCGGAACATACCTCGAACAATGGCGGTTCAACGGCTCACTCTATCAGTTGGCGGCGCTCATCTTTGATGATCCGGATTGGCTACGCTGGGTCCTCGGCGGACTGTTTGCCCTCTGGTGGATCGTGGCCACGCGTCTCCGGCAATCGGTTGAAGATCGCTGGCTTGCCATCTGGCTCGGTTTTGTCGTGTTTACGACAACGTTGTTTCCGTGGTACATGTTGTGGGTGATGCCGGCATTGCTGTGGAGACGGTGGGCGCCGATGCTGTGGCTGGTTGGGACCGTGCTTATGTCGTACCAGTACTTGATTGATTACGAACTCACAAGCCGGTGGGCCGATACGACGTTGTCTATGATCATTCAATATGGTGGATTTTACCCATTGCTCGGCTGGTGGGCCTGGCGACTCTGGTCAAATCGTCGCTCTGAAAATGCCGTAGTGACATTATGAAACAACTGACGCTCGTTCTTTACTTTACTTGTCTGATACTCCTCTCTGTGTATGGTGCGCACATTTATTGGTTGGTGTATTGGGAACGGCGAGGCACCAAGCGCAAGCAGCACAAGCCCCGAGAAGATCGTACTGCGTGGCCGATGGTGACGGTCCAGTTGCCGCTGTACAATGAACCGGCCGTCGCTGCCCGTCTCATCGATGCGGTGGTCGCATTTGACTATCCCAAAAACCGAATTGAAATCCAAGTTCTCGATGACTCCGACGATGAAACGCCGGACATCATCCATAGATGCGTCGACGCGCATCAACGTAACGGCGTCGATATTTCACACATTCGGCGGTCACGGCGCATTGGTTACAAGGCCGGCGCCCTGGCCCATGGACTCACTCGTGCGCGCGGTGAATTAGTCGCCGTCTTCGATGCCGACAATGTCCCGCAGCCGAGTTTCATCAAGGACTTGATCGATGAATTCGATGACCCCCATGTCGGTATGGTACAGGCGCGCTGGGATCACTTGAACCTGAATCAAACGCTGTTATCACACGCGCAGGCCATGTATCTTGACGGCCACTTCTTTATCGAACAAAAGGGACGGAATGCGGCTGGCGTCTTCCTCAATTTTAACGGGACAGCCGGAATATGGAGGAAGACGACGATCGCATCATCCGGTGGCTGGCTGGCCGATACGCTCACCGAAGATCTTGATTTATCATACCGGGCGCAGATGCGCGGCTGGCGATTGGTGTATCGTCCGGACGTGGCGGTGCCATCGGAATTGCCGAACGATGTGCGCGCATTTAAACTGCAGCAATACCGGTGGGCGCGTGGTACCGTTCAGACCGCACGGAAGACATTGCCCCTCTTGTGGCGCGGTTCGTATCCGATCAAGACGAAACTCGCAGCGACACTCCATTTAACGACCAAGTTCATTGCCCTTCTCATGGTGGCGATGACAGTGCTCCTTGTACCGGCGCTATGGTATCGTTGGGATAGTTGGATGTTGAAATTCGCCGTCGTCGATCTCCCGCTCTTTGTGCTGGCCACCGGTTCCATGAGCGTATTCTATCATCGGGTACAGAAGGTCGCAGGACGTGCTGAGCAGAGATTGTGGTGGCGGATGCCATTGCTGATGTCGGTGGGAATCGGTTTGACCATCACCAATTCCGGCGCCGTGCTTGACGGTCTGTTTCGCGGAGAGGGGACATTTCAACGAACTCCAAAACTCGGGGTGGTTGGTGAGAAGATCGCGCAAATGGGGTCATCACTACCGTTTCAACCCAGTGCGCTCCTGGAATTGCTGGCCGGATTGTATGCCCTGTGTGCCATCGCGGTCGCTCTGGTCGAAGGTGTGTGGGTCGCCGTTCCATTCCTTTTCACCTTTATGGTGGGGTATCTGTATCTCGGCTGGCAGGGCCTCATCGCCTCGTGGCGGTCGGGGTCAGAATTAGCGGACTAATATCGTGGCACGGCGTAAGCGTCAGCTTTTGATCTTCGGCAAGTACCCTGAACCGGGGCGGGTCAAGACACGCTTGGCCACATCGATCGGTGTGAATGAAGCCGCTCGAATCGCCTCAGAACTCCTGGAGCTGACTATTCAGCGTCTGTCATCGTTGGTGTCGGACGGCATTGACATTGTACTCTATATCGATCCACCAAACCGGGAACACGATTTCCGTAATTGGTTTGGTGACAAGCTGACCATGCGTCCTCAACCGTCCGGCGATCTGACTGTCCGTCTGACAGCAGCGTACGAACAAGACCGGTCCGCTGATATCATCGTCGTTGGATCCGACTGCCCCGGGATCACGTCTGATCTGGTGCAGGAGGCGTTCGAGCAGATTACTGACAGCCAAATGGTCTTCGGTCCCACCGACGACGGTGGCTTCTATCTTATGGGCGCGAGGCGTGTGCCCGACGGTTTTTTTCGAAACATCCGGTGGAGTTCTGAAGTTACCCTGAGTGAGATGGAGCAACGCGCACGAGCCGGCGGTTTTCGTCTTGTGCGTCTGCCGAAATTATTCGATGTTGACACGGACTCCGATCTTCAGCAATGGAGAAATGGGACCCCCGAACGGGGCTAGCCAAACAATAATCAGTTGATCGCGATCAACATCGGCTTCAATCAGGTTTCAGACAGGACGACTCATGGGCATTTTCGCTGCTCTCTTTAAGGAACATCGTTCCGCTGAAAAACTGCCGATTGTCCGTGAACGGTTCGAGTCAAACGTCAAGGGCATCCATATCATTGGCGATCTGGCCGGCTCTCCGGTTATCAAGACATCGGTCAATCAAGGATTTGAAATCATTGAGATGATCGCGAAGGAGCTGAAGGATGATTCGCGGCGCTCAGACTATGATGTGGTTATCATTGGCGCCGGAGCCGCGGGGCTGTCCGCCGGGTTACGCGCCAAACAGCGTGGTCTCACCTACCTGATTCTGGAACAGAACCGCATCGCCAACACCATCGCCAATTTCCCTAAGGGAAAGAAGATCTACGCTGAGCCGCCGGGCTTGGAGGTCAAAGGCGATCTGTGGATACAGGAAACCACCAAAGAGGAATTCCTGCGCAAGTGGTGCGACGATGTTCAGCAGAAGGACCTGAACATTAAGACCAAAGAAGAAGTCATTGACATCCGTCGCTCCGATCTGTTCGAAGTCATTACCGACAGGGAATCCTACTGGACAAAGCGCGTGATCCTGGCGATTGGCCGCGCCGGCAACCCGCGCAAATTGAGGATTCCGGGAGCGGATAAGGACAAAGTTGTTTCACTGCTCATTGATCCCGAGGCGCATCAGGATGAAGATGTGTGTGTGGTCGGGGCCGGTGATGTCGCCGCTGAAGCCGCTGTTTCGCTGGCTCTGAACAATCGGGTGACCATGCTGGTGCGGAGCGATAAGATCGACCGGCCCAGCAAACGGAACAAGGAGACACTCCTTTCCCTTGCCGACGAGAACAAGCTGACGATTCACTACAATGCCGAGCCGCTGGAGATCACCGATTCGGAGATACGGTTTTCGGTTGATGACAAGGAGCAGACGATCACAAACTCGCTCGTCTGTGCCATGATCGGCCGTGAACTGCCGGTCCGATTCCTGTCGAAGATCGGCATCAAGCTGGAAAACACGTGGACAGCCGGACGCTTCGCCTGGTTGGCCGTGTGGATTGTGGTGGCCTATGCCATCTATGGCATTAAATCGCATCTGCCACCGTTTAACCTGCTTCCGCCGGACACATACACACTCATCAACCAATCACCGTCATTCTGGTATTCCTTTGCGTATTCGGCCCTCATGGTCGGCTTCGGCATTCCCGCGATGATCCGATGGGGCAAAATGGATCGCATACAGTATTGGCGCTTTGCGTCGCTGATCGCGTTTCAGGTGATTGCCCTGTTCATTGTACCGTACATCATTTTCGGCATCATCCTGGCGCAGCAGAATCCGATGTGGGCCGACGAAGCATGGCGTGTGTCCGGCGTCGTTTTGGCATGGCCTCTGTTCTTCAACACGTTTTTCGATTCGCCGCCGAAGTTCTTCATCTATTGGGGAGTGATCCTGTCCTTCGTGGTCATTCCCATCTTTACCTACTTCCACGGCAAGCGCTATTGCTCGTGGATTTGCTCGTGCGGAGGTTTGGCTGAGACCTTCGGCGACCGGTGGCGTCACCTGGCTCCCAAGGGTGTCAAAGCCGACCATTGGGAGTTGATGAGTTGGGTGATCTTCTGGATTGCTGCCGTCTTTACTGTGATCATCCTCACGGACTTCTCCTTCATCGTCGAACCGATTCAGTATAAGAACTTCTACGGTTTGTTCATCGACACGTATCTGGCCGGTGTCTTTGGCATCGGTCTGTATCCGTTCTTTGGCTCCCGAATGTGGTGCCGGTACTGGTGTCCGCTGCAGATCTACATGCAGAAGTTGTCGAAGTGGTTCGGACAGTTCCACATCTCCAGCAACGACAAATGCATCACCTGCGGGCATTGCACGCGGTACTGCGAAATGGGGATCGACGTCATGTCGTTTGCCAAGAATCAAAAACCGTTTTCCAACAAAGAAACCAGTTGTATCGGTTGTGGCATCTGCATCGCGGTCTGCCCGATGGACGTGCTCAAAGTCGGGCCGCAGCCAGCACGCACCGATGACGCATCCGAACATAATGTGCAGAACGCATAACGGAGGTGATGCCATGGACACATACTACAAACCGGAAGATCTCAATCGGTTCGCTGAAATGGGCGAGGGCAACGCCGATCTGTGGCAGAAGTTCAGCAGCTATTACGCTGCCGTCTTCGAAGACGGCGCACTGACCGAACGAGAGAAGGCGCTGATCGCCCTGGCCGTGTCGCACGCCGTGCAGTGTCCGTATTGCATTGATGCCTATGCTCAGGCCTGCCTCGAAAAGGGATCAAACCCGGAGGAAATGACAGAGGCGGTCCACGTGGCCTGCGCGATACGCGGGGGCGCCTCACTGGTGCATGGTGTACAGATGAAGAACGTGCTGGCTAAGCTATCGATGTAAACGTACAGGAGTTGAAGTTGTGACAAAAACACTGATCACCTCGTTGCACGCTCGTGGAAACGAACTCGCGCCGCCGGAAGAACAGATTCGCGTGCTGAACGACGCGGGATGTCCGTCGTTTGACCAAACGCTGGATGCGGCTGACCTTCATCCACTGACGGCCACCGGGATCGATACCTTCCAGATCAACGTGGGCAAACTCTGTAACCAAACCTGCCGTCACTGCCACGTCGATGCGGGACCCGATCGCAAGGAAGTGATGACCAGAGAAACGTTTGAGTTGTGCCTGAACGCACTCGCGCAAACAGACATTCCTACCGTCGACATTACCGGCGGCGCGCCGGAACTGAACCTGCATTTCCGCTGGTTTGTTGAAGAAGTTCGTGCGCTGGGGCGCCACGTCATCGACCGCTGCAACCTCACCATACTGCTCGTCCCATCCCAAGCCGATCTCGCCGATTTCCTGGTCACACATCAAATCGAGATTGTCGCCTCTCTCCCCTCGTTTACGGCATCGCAGACGGATGCGCAACGGGGCAAGGGTGTCATGGATGCATCGGTCGAAGCACTGCGTCTACTGAATGCAAAGGGATATGGGCAACCGGATTCGCCACTGACACTTAATCTGGTTTATAATCCCAATGGTGCGTATCTGCCGGCATCACAAGAATCACTGGAGACCCGCTTCAAACGTGAGATGCAACGCCGTTATGGCGTAGTGTTCAACAACCTGTTCACGATTACGAACATCCCGATCGGACGATTCCTCGAGTTCCTTGTCGAGACGGGGAACTTGCACGGCTACATGAATCGACTAATCTCGGCGTTCAATCCGGTGGCCGCGCGGAGTGTGATGTGCCGAAATATGCTCTCCATCGGCTGGGACGGCACGATATTCGATTGTGACTTTAACCAAATGCTCGACATACAATGCAATCACGGCGCACCCAGCCACATACGCGACTTCGACATTACTCAACTCCGCAATCGCCGGATCGTGACCGGCCCGCACTGCTATGGTTGCACCGCAGGCGCGGGATCGTCATGCGGCGGCGCGACGGCGTGATGCCTGTGAACCAAACCGTCGAGACAATCTGTTGTCAGCTAGTGTCGTGTCCCGGAAAAACGTCTCATACGGTTCTGTACGATATCGTTCCCTGTGGGATCACCCGCCCTCGGGTGACGCCTTGTCGGTACGGGAGATAGCCGTCAGGCAAAGGCGCATGGCAGCACGCTGGAATCGGACAGTTCTTCTGACAACTGATCGTCTTTCGGACTATTTCACCAGCACCATCTGCCGTGCCGTAATCTGTCCGTCATTCACTGTCAAGCGATAGAGATAAACACCCGACGCCAATGAGCGGCCCGTTTCATCGCGGCCATCCCAGGTGACTTGATATCGTCCGGGCTCCAATCGATCTTCGACCAGCGTAATGACCCGTCGGCCAAGGATATTGAAGATCTCCAGCGTCACATCGCCACTGGCCGGTCCCGTGATCGTAAAGGGGATGATGGTCCCGGCGTTGAACGGATTGGGGTAGTTCTGCTGCAGTTCAAAACCGCGCGGAACCGAGGCGGCCTCGGCATCATCGATCGGATTCCTCACCACGGCACTGGCCAAGCCATCATCGAGCCAGCCAATCACGCGCTGCAACAAGAGGGCCTGTGTACTCGGCGTGTCGTCGATTAGTGGCGCCATGTCGGCGCCAAAGCCAAAGAACACGAGACGATAGCCGTTGTCAATATGCACACCGGCGAGCGAATCCCCAATAAAGTAATAATGATTGGGAACCGCTGGCGAACCGTCAATAAGATTGAGTTGATCGGCCGATTTCTGACTCGATCCACCCTGAGATCCGGCGTTCAGGAACACACCGTCACCAATGGGATCATCGGCCACACCCTGAACGGGGGCGAAGAGTTGGCTCCCGGCATATTCCACACCCAGGTAATTCTCCATGAAATCCGTGTCGCCACGTTCCGAGACATTCTCCAGAATGTCCTGTCCCGTCAGCAACATCAGTCCCTGATCGTCGAGGAACTGCTTGATGACCTCAACACTCGCCTCTGTGGGGCTGACACTATTCGTGTCGCCCGTCATCCAGATGACAACCGGGTATGTCTTCAGCGAATCCAAGGGCGGTGTTCCCTTCACGCTGACATCCCAAAATGCATGCACCTCGCTGATCTGTGACAGAGAGGTGGCATACTTCTGTTCAACCGATTTGCCCCGGTCGTCGTCGACCACGAGCACATGTGGAATTCCGATCGCCAGACTGAGCGTCTCCTGCCAACTGTACGTACCGCCTTCCGCCGCTATGCCGATCGTAAAATCAATGACCCGCGAGCGAAAATTCTCCGGAACGGCAATTTGGATGGGGTCGGATGCATTGTCCTGTGTGGCTCCGCTCGTGAGTGATGGTATGATAAATTCATCGTCGTTGAAGATTAAATCGGAGCCGGGCGCACTCACCGTCACGGTTATATTGTTCGTCGACTTCAGATCATTCGTGACATCGAAGACCAATTCAAAGGTTTCACCCTGTTCCGGAACGCCGTCGCCATCGCCGCCGGGATCGGTCGCCGTGTGCGCGGAGGTACTCAGGTACGGACGCGTGTACGTGACATCAAAATTGGCGGTCATCACACTGCCGGTATCGGAGATATTCCACACCGCCACTTGCGTCGGTTCGCCGGAGTACTTGCGGCTCGACGGGTAACTGAGATCATCGAAACCGGCAGAATCGGCCACGTACGCATCCGAGAAGCCGCCGGGATCATTGCGACGTTCGAGGCCAAACAGGCCATCAGCCTGCTCCAGTGCGACCCTGTAATGTGCCGACGACCACGGATCGGTCCCTTCAATCCACTGACTCCGGTTGGAGCCCATTGACTCATCGACGTGATAGACCAACAATCCCTGTCCGGGGAGCCGTGAATCAAATCCCATCTTGCGTCGGTGTTCGACAAGGTAATATTCAAGACCGCTCGTCACGCCGTTTTCCCAAATGCGATAGACATTTCCAGACTCGCTGACGGGAGGCATTGACACTTCGGTCATATTGCTGGTGACGTTGACAACCGTCCCGAATCCCAGCTCCAATCGACTCCACGCATCGAAGAAACAAGGGGTATGGGACAAATTGGAGGGGAGCCAGTTACCCAGTGCCATCAACGACCAACTACCCAGACCGTACGACAAATCACCCTCGCAGAGTTCCAGGCTGTCGCACTGATCAAGATCATAGAGATCGGGCAGATCGAAAATGTGCCCCCACTCATGACAGAAAACACCGATGGCGTTCATCGGCCCGTGGCTCGACACGGTCTCTTCCGGCTGAATGGTGTAATCGCTGATCGTCTTGCCGTCGTACACGCGTCCCTTGACCACGCTGTACCGATGAGAATGAATACTACCGGCATCGCCCGTTTCTTCCGCGCCGGTCCCCGGCACGACAATCATGACACCGTCGACGTGGTCATCGACAGGCCAATTATCGAATTCGGAGAAGTCGAGTAGCCGTGCAGCGGAGTCAATGGCGACTTCAGCAAGACTTTGAGCATTGAACGGATAGTTGGTAACGCCCAATCCCGATTGATCATTCATGTAATACGCATACGTGTTCGGCATACGGAACCAACCGACCACCACACCTTCAATTTCAAGCTGGCCATTCGATGCACCTTCATAGAATTCCTTCAATGAGCCAGTGGGGTTCAGTCCTTCACTGAAGAGCAAGCTGTCGAACATCTCCGGCGTCGCTGCGACGTCACCACCCGTCCACGGGTTGTCGCTGAAATCAACGAGAATACAGGGAATCCGATAAACCGTGGTCGTCACACCGGCGCTCAGCGGGGGTCGGATCGCTTTCGTCTTCGGATTGGGTTCCCACACCCCTTTGGCGCGGGCCATCTTCCGCAGTTCGAGATACTCGGTCAGTTTCCCTTGCTCGCGCAATTCCTCAAGGAGTCCCGGGCGTGGCGCCACAGCCTGCGCCGTCGTCCCGCTCCCAATCACAACGAAGACACCCGCCATAACGAATAGAGCAAGCGTATACAACAACTTCTTCATGGACGTATCCTTCAACAGCGTGCGCGGTCAGCGCATTAATACCATTTTCCGAGTTTCAGTGACGTTGTCGGTCTTGAGCCGATAGAGGTATACTCCCGAAGCAACCTTTGACCCGTCGGTGCCGCGTCCATCCCAGAGAACAGTGTTCTGCCCCGCCGGGTTCCAGCCATCCACAAGCGTGCGGACATGCTGGCCCAACAGGTTGTACACATCCAGGCGCACCCGGCCGGCTTGTCCAAGTGCATATCCGATTACGGTTTCGGGATTGAAGGGATTTGGATAGTTCTGACTGAGATAGGTCCTCGGAACCAATCCAGCGTCGTCGTCCTCATCGTCCACGTCGGTGACCTGTTGCCAATTACGCTGTGCATCATCGATCGCCGCACTGAGTTGCTCCTGGGTGGAGGCCGCAACCAACACCAAGGCGAATGAAGCCGTTTGCGATGGCGCCAAGTCGATTGGAGCACTGCAGACAATCGCGAAAATGTCGCCCGGCTCGGCGATCGGCTCACTGGACGGACCGAGAAAGGCATTCAGCTTCTGATTTGCGCTGAGATCGAGTTTTTCACTTTCGTGATTGCTGTAATACTGAATGGTCTCGAATGGTGCTCCCAGGGACGCCACGCCGGCAACATCCTTACTGCCAACGGACCAGTTATAGAAGCCGGCATTGCCGGGCAATGCGACGGAGATTTCATCATCGAAGTCCGGCGACATGATATCGAAGTCAACCAGGTAACCGAGCTGCATGCCTGGAATGAGCATCCCCGATTCATTGATAATATCGAATTCAACCACCGCGTATTGTCCCACTTGTGCGTCTCCGTACATGGTCACGGTCTGATCGACCCGTACGCCCAAGGGTGTACTGCTGCGGCGGTCATCGAATGATGCCATACCGACTACGTCGCCATTAGTCTTTGTGGCAACACTCACCGGATCGACTGGTGCAAACTCGAGGGCTGATCCGCGTGAGGCATCGGTGAAACCGCCATCAGACGAGACCAACATCAGCGATGATTCATACAGGCAGTTTTCCGGTGACAGTGCGTGCGTCCAACCCTGTCCTCCTGCGGCCAGGACCGATGCATCGGCAAGACCCAAGTGTCCGAAATTCGCGACGGTCAGGGTGCCGCCGGATCCGCTGAGATCGGCTTTTGTGGCCCCCTCCGGCAGTCCGCATACAAAACTGATCGTATCGGCCCAATCACCCAGCATCGGATCGCCCGCCAACCGGAGTTCAACCATCAACGTTTCGCCGAGCGCAATCTCCGGAGACACTTCCAATACAAACGGTTGATCGTCATTGCTTAGTGTTGTGCCGGCGCCGACTGTTCCGAAGAAAACGGAGTCGCTGACAGCAGCAAGGCCACTCGTCAATGGGGCAACGGTACCGTACAAATCGTGCGCATCGGCGTCAACCGCCATCAGTTCAACGGCGAGCGTGGATGTTTCACCCGGGGCCAGAATGGCGTTTCCAACGTCGTCAATCACATAACTCGCCAATGCCACTCGAGGGCCGACGTTCAACGGAACACGCGACAACGCTTCCGGCAGATCAAGCAGACCGTGGCCGTACTCATTATCCTCACCGGAAGGTCCCAGGTCAGTCGCCGAATTGAGCAGAATCGATTTTATCTGTTCGGGCGTGAGATTTGGATTCCTCTGCCGCATTAACGCCACGGTCCCGGCGACAAGCGGCGCCGCCATCGAGGTGCCGTTCATCGTACGGTACGTGTGTCCCTTGTACGACGAGTAGATCGCGACGCCAGGTGCGGCAATTTCCGGCTTGATGGAGACTCCGTCACACGCCGACGGACCCCGACTGGAGAATGACGGAACCGGGAGGCCATCGATCGTGGCATCGACGGCGCCGACTGAGAAGCTGCTGGTCGGAGACGTTGCGCGGTCGGCCGGATTGCGAATGCTCATCGAGTTGGGGCCCTCGTTGCCGGCGGCAAAGACACAGACAATACCCATCGCTTCGACGTTATCGATCGCATCGAAAAACACCGGATCGCACGGATTGATAATCTGCTGCGAAATCCCCCAGGAGTTGCAAACGACATCCGGGACGTCATCGGTGGTTTCCGGGTTGCCATCGGGATCGACAATCCACTGGAGGGCATCGAGAATGTCGGCAATCGTTGCCGAGAGTGAGTTGCCACGGTCGATCACAGCGGCATTAATCCACTCGGCATCGGGCGCCACGCCGATCGTATCCGTATCGGTCCGTCCGACCATAACGCCCATCACATGAGTACCGTGTCCGTTGTTGTCCATCGGTGCAGGCGCATTGAATGGATCAAACCACGCAGCGCTGGTATCGCCGTGGATTCCTCGCCAACGATTCTGCAGCGCGGGATGATCGCCTTCGACACCGGTGTCAATCGATGCAACCAGTCGTCCCTTCCCGGTCCATCCGTCGGCCCACGCGGCGTTGGCGCCGACGGCTTCGAGATTGGTCATCGTGGCGTCCGCGGCCGATGTTTCGCCGAGGGCTACCGGTTCAATGAGATCGACGGTGGCGTTATTCGTGATGGCAACGATGTCCGCATTCTCAGCGAACTGAGCCAATCCCGCAGCGGTTGTCTGCACCTGCACCAGATTGGCAATCCAGAAGCGGCGGACAATGTGCGTCTCGCCGCCAAAGTGCTGGGACTGAACCTGCTTTTCAAAACGTGATTGCGCTACCGTCGCGCGAGCACGCAGGTGATTCGACACCGTGCGGTAACGTGAATCCAAGGTCGGCGCAGCGGCCACGAGCCGCTCGGTTGAATACACATCGTCCGTTCTGAGCGCTACGAGAACATCGAATACTGAATCAGCCGGGGCGGTTGCCGAGACAGTCAGGAGACTTTCCGAGAGCTTCTGAGTCGCATTCGGTGATGCAGCGGCATGCACCGCGGCGGGCGACAGGGACAGCAAGCCCGCTAACAGTATGGTCATGATCGTCTTCATCTGCTCATGTCTTGAGCAAAGGCGGTGCCGTTGTATGACATTCGGACAACATCCCAACACCTTGGCGGGGTTGTCTTTGCTATCGTAACCATCTGTACAGTGAGGAGTTACAGATTCGGTGAGGAACCGCTTCCATGTCGATTCAGCCATCAGACCATCCGGACTTAGCAACACCTTGCAACTTGTGCAACCTGTTGCCCAGTCTGGTGCGCCGCGATCATGCGTGCAAATCCCATCACATGGGCACCGCAAACAATATAATACATTTGCCCGCTAAGGGAAGGCCCCGGTCAGCCAAGAGGCCGAGCCGGGGCAGCAGGAATCGCGATTACTCTGACGGGGAGGAACCTATTTGAGGAGTAGCATTTTGCGTGTTTCGGTGAACTGGTTCGTACTCAATCGATAAAAGTAGACGCCGGAACTGGCGACTTGTCCCGATTCATTCCGACCATCCCAATCGGCCAGGTAGCTCCCTGATTCGAGAAACCCGGAGTGCAAGCGATGCACTGACTGGCCGAGCACATTGAAGATTTCGAGGTCCACGTTGGACGCGCGCGGCAACGTGAACTCAATTGTGGTCGATGCATTAAACGGATTGGGGCTGTTTTGAGCCAGTGTCCAGTCCGTTGGCGCCGAGTGACCGCCCAACTCCATCACACCGGTGGTGGTTTCAATGGCGGCGCGCATGATCCAGTCGCCTTCCGTGTAGAGATTCCATCCAAAACTGTTGTCACCCCAGTACGACTTGTTTGAGACGGCGGATATATCCGTCGCGACACCGGGCAAGTCCGGGTGATCGGGAAACCAGTAAAACACAACGAAGAAACCGGCGTGGGTGATCGTGGGACGCTCGCTCTCGGGAATGACAACGTCGGCCCACCCGCTATACGGATCCGCCGACACTACGAACGGACCGGCAATCACATCTCCGGGAGTGCCCGTTGAGTTCTTCTGTACCGTCAGGACAAACGATGCGGTGTCATCGACCAAAACACGCAGATGTGACACCACTGCCGGATAAGACGGCGGCCAGAATGAGACCGCAAACGCATTACCATCGTAGATATCCGACTCGATCCAGAACTCCTCCGGCAGACCGTCATCATGACGCAGTTCTTTACCGGAATGCACCACAAACGAGAACGGGTCCAATGCCGCCTGCGCGGGCAGCGTGCCGGTATTGTAGGCGGGCGCATTGTCTGTCGCCGACAAGTAATAGGACACCGTCGAACCCGCCGGTTGAGCGGGAATCACCCCCTGGTAGAGGTCTCCCGCTCGGTTGAGTGTTGCCGATTGATAGTTCACTCCATCGGTTGAGTAGTGCACAGTTGCTTCGTTGACTCCACTTTGATCATTGATTTTGGCGGCGACGGGATACTCGTCATCGGCGGAAAACGACAT
The DNA here is from genome assembly GCA_964440935.1 of uncultured Ignavibacteria bacterium. GTDB lineage: Bacteria > Zixibacteria > MSB-5A5 > WJJR01 > WJJR01 > WJJR01. The sequence continues at coordinate 86,152 of CAYTTY010000007.1, forward strand.
CGAAATGGGAATGTGCAAGAGTTCGGGCGTGGTCACATCGGCGCCGTAGGTGCGCACAAAGGCACGCAGCACCATGTCAAGATTGTCCACCGTAGACCACGGCTCGCCCGGAGCATGATAAGTTGTGCGCAGCGTTCCGCCATCATCATCAAAGACCGGGTGCGCCGTGGGACTCTCCATGATGCCAACGGCCACATGAAAGTCATCCGCCCCGACGTCGATCGGTTCCGGAAATTCGAGCGGCTGGAAGCTCAAGTCGCCCGCGGCCGTGAATTCGTATGGGCCTGCGAGAACACTGCCGGGACCGCCGGTCCCGTCATCGGCATACACCGTTAACGCCATCAACGTCGAGTTCTCGTACGTCGGGATTTCGACGTAGACAAGCGAGCATGTTTGCGGTGGCGTGAACCGCACGGCCCATTCCGCGTTGACTACATCATCATCGGGAGCATACACTGTTGGACCGGAATCATACGACAGCTCGGTTTCCGTTCCATTCGCCTCGGCGCTGAGCGGAGCGAACTCAACCGCATGGGGCTCGGTGATCGGCTCCACGGGGAGTTCACGTGTGGCCGGAGTGAACCCGTGAGCGGTCCCCAACAGCACTGAGAACATCAACAGGGCCAGGCAGGCAATCACTATCGCGATTTTTCGCATGGGCTATACCTCTCGTAAAAGCTCAATCGTTTGTAACCTGAGAGAGCAGTCCGCAAGGTGGATGCCGATTCGAGTAAGGTCTGAGGCGGGGGACCTATCCTACTGCACAACAATGGCTTAAAAAATGAATAGGTTCGATAGCGTGACAGTATCGGCCATAATGGTGTTTAAGAGGCTGCGTCACTTGTGTGCAGGGATCTGCAAACCTCCGTGGAAGCCCATGCGAAAGGAACCGACCTCTCCTGTAGCCGGAACAGGCACGGCAAGTCGTCGGCAGACTGTCAGAAGACATTCATTAAAACGGCCCGCTCAGGAACTGAGCGGGCCCGTTTAAATGAGCATATGTCGTTTTGCCTACGTGCCGGCTTCGAGCGGCACATCCAGGAACCACTCAATCATACCCTCCGTGAGCTGGAAGGCATCCTCCCGCTCGAGGAAATACAGTGGGCACCCGAACCATGCTGTCTTGTAGACCGGTTCCGTCGGCGTCGGCCCCACAAAGCGAGTCGATACCGGCTGTCCGTGAGCGATGTTTTGATCGGGTCGCCAACTGATCATCGAATACAACGTGCGAGACATGCTGCCACGGAACACATACGGCACGTTGGGCACACCGATGATCTCCTTCGGGGGATCCTGGTTGGCCAACGCTTGGCGGAACACAAACACGTACATGGAATCGACTTTCTCGGGGTCCACCCGAACCTGAGCCGGCAAATCCGCCAGATTTCCGACTCTTTGTGCACCAATGAACTCGTCATTAGAACGGACTTTGGTCGGATCGATGTTGTTGATCAGACTATTCCAACCCGGATACCACAGTCCCTCCAGATTGAAGTAGTCGCGGCCAAACCCATACCCACCGAGTGCGATGAAGTCGACTGTCTTTGGATCCGCTCCCAGGTCACCGGCGCGTCTTAAGAAGGGTGTGCGATCAACCATCCAGAGCCTGCCGCCAATGTCGAGATACTGAGCCAGTGTCTGCTGCAGGTCAATGGTCGAGGTAGACAGGATGCCGGATACCGGCACAGACACGTCCTCGTGCTCATAAATCACCATCTTGTGACGGGCCAACTCGTCGAGACTCGGCCCACGCGGGAAGCAGCGTGGACGCGGCTCGGGATCGCTAAATCTGCGGCAACCGCCGTTCTGATCGTTAACTTCGATCCAGTCCTTCTCGAACTCCCAGGTCATGGGCGGCTTACCCGGATCAGGATTGATGTTGTTCTGCAGGTAATCATTAATACGAGCGCCCAGGTCTTTCAGGAAATTGTGCACGCAGGATGGATCGCGCGACCCCGCTTGTGACGTGTTACAGGTTGGGATGCCAAAGTGCGTCTTCTCCCAAATCCCCTGCGTCACGAGCAGCACACCCCGCTCGAATTTTGCATCGATGGCACGGAACGCCACGAAATCGGGTGAGGGATCGGGAACCGAAGCATCATCGCGTGCACTCACAACCAGACCGAACCACCCCGTGCGCGTTGTATCGGAATCACCAAGCTGGTTGTTCACATCGTGCCACAGATTGTACATGTAGGCGATGGTATCCGACACCCACACCCCCTCGTCCGGATTCGGTGACTGCGATTCCTGCACCGGAATGCGTCGTCCTCCATCCGGTCGCAGCGTGTCTTCCAAGGATGGAGGTTCGTCGAACGGACCAAACACCCGCCAATAGTATTGGAGTGGTGGTTCCTCCCGAATAAAGTCCTGGCGGTCAGACCCTTCCCAGGTCACCGGAATGCCATCGTAACTGCTGCTCAATTGGGGCAGCGACAGAAACGGAACCCTCAATGCATTCAACTTGAATTCCGAGGAGATCTCCGTCTCCGGCCAGTGATTCGTCCGCAGATAGCTCCGATACTTGATTTCGGAGTCGACACCAAGGTCATCCGTCGCTCGGATGAACATGAACTGATTCACCGTCTCCGAGATACAGTTCACGAGAGTGGTCTCGAAATAGGATGAGTCGCCGCTGAAGACCTGACGGATTTCAACGTCGCATCCACCTTCCAGCGTGTCGAATGCCGCGAACAGCTCGACGCGATCCTGGGTCGGCAGCGAGGCCCCGGCCGAGTCGACAAACACGGACGTCCAATTGAAGTCGTCGTCGCTGATGGCGTTACTGCTGTCTTTGCACTGAATCAGACGTTCCGGCAGAGATCCGGTGCCTGTGCACCCACTTTGGCGCAGAAGTTCTTCGATCTCCGTTTCCAGAAGTACGGTGTAGTCGTACCGCACCACGCGGCCATCGATGTCCGTACCGTACCAGTACACGATCGGATTGGAATTGAATTGCGTACCGCCGGCGGGCACGTTCACAAAGATCAATTCCGGCGGCTGATTCGGCTGCTGTGTTCCCGTCAAATCCAGCCGGCTGCATCCGACCATCACAAGAAGCGTGAGTGCCGCAAATACGATCACGCGAACACCGAACGGCGTTGAATGCAACGGGCCGGTGCGGTGATTTGTCTGCTGCGAATTCCCTCTCATTATCGGCAACCTCCAAAAACACTAAAAATCAAGCGTCAACGCAAACCGCTGGATATTGTCGAGATCATCAAAGTCCTGATACGCATAATCAAAACGCGCCCGAATCTTCTCGTTGAGATCGAAGCCAATGCCACCACCCAGGGACAGACCACCCAGATCGCGCTCAAAGCGATTGCCGATCCGGAAGGTCGCAAAGTCGTTAAAGATGTACTCGACGCCCGTGGTGTACCGTTCGCGATTGTCGGACGGATGCGAGCCTTCCACCGCCAAGACCGCTCGATGCTGCTGCTGATCGATGATGTCCATGGCACCGCCGAACCGGAAATCAATGGGCAACGGGAAGTCCTCTTCGATGTGTTTCAAGTTGGGACCGAAGTTGGCGATGATCATCGTGATCTTGAAATTGCGGAAACCCGTGTTGTAAATCGTCCCCACGTCCATCGCCCAGCCGGACGCGCGTTCGGTTTCCAGCAATTCGTCCACCAGCTTAAATGTCACACCGACCGAGAATCGGTCGGTGAGGAATCGCGCATACGACACCGACAAGGCATAGTTCTTCGCCCCGAAGGTCGTTCCATCACCGTAGGGAAATGAGTAGGTGGTTCGAGGAATATCGCCTGCATCGAGACCATAGTACCCAAACCCCAGGTGCCCTCCGGCCCGCAGCGGCAGGACCGCGCCGACAAACGAGTAGGTGATGTCGACCGGATAGTCGATGTACGACAGCATCACCTGTGAATTCTCCAGTTGCACCATGCCGGCCGGATTATAGTAAACGGCAGAGGCATCATCAGCGATGGCGGTGAAGCCACCCCCCATCCCGTCTGCGCGGGCCGACACACCGATTTCCAGAAACTGCATGCCGGTGGTGGCCACTTTGTCCTGTGCCAAGGCTTGGTGAGGAGTCGTCGCAACGCCCAATACCACGGCCATCGCGGCGATAAACCATCGAAATCGTTTGATCATATTCATCCTGAATACCTCACTCACTGGCCCCATATCGGGAGACGACGTTTCCTCATACGATACACAGTGCAGATGCGCCCACGGTGTTGCCGTCGCATGTTGCTTGCATCCACATCCTGCTAACCTCACGACAAGCTCCAGTCATCGTATTTCCCTGTTGCGACACCGCGGGACGGGCCAACGATACCCGCCAGGGACGTCCTTAGAAATTCATTCCCAATCCCAGGCGAATCTGACGCCCGGGTTCGTAGAGGCGCGGTGTCGTCGGCTCCAACCCCTGGTAAGGAATGCCACCGAGATTCGTAAAGGTGTCCGCCCGCCCCGTATTGCCGCCGACGTCGCGCACGTTTCTCGTATCAAACACGTTGTTGATCCACAAGTCGAACGTGTAGCTCACTGTAGCAAACTGGAAATCCTTGTTGAAACGGATGTCGACGTTGCTGTTCGGTGGATACCGCTTGGAGTTCTGCTCCACCACTGTCCCGCGGAGAATCTCCGCCCCCGGATGCTGCGACCCCGGCGTGTAGGGGAAGCCGGAACCATACTGCCAGAAGATATTCAACCCAAAGTTGTCCGGTAGCGTCAAACCGAAGAGTTTCGGATGATCATTGGGCGGTACACGGAAGTCAAGAATTAGTGTGATGGCGTGCCGTTGATCCCAGTCGAGCGGGAATTCCTTAATGGTGACGGCGCCGGAGAAATCGTAGAAATTCTCAAAGAAGTCGAGCGAGTTCGCCGAGGCCTTGCCGAACGACCACGACAAGTTGTAAGTGGCCGTACCGGACACGTAGTTGCCGTACTTCTTCTCCAGCTCGAATTCCAGGCCACGCGACCGCGCGTAGTCGCGATTTTCGTAGAAGTTGCGTGCCTCCTGAGAAGCCGCACCCACGATGTTGGAGGTGCCCACACGTCCGAAGTCATCCTTATAATATCCCTGCATCGACAGCACGTACTCGGGTGACAACAGATACTGCAGGCCGAACTCATATTGAATGGTCTTTTGGTAATCGAGATTGACGTTGCCGATAACGCCTTCCTGACTGTTGAGCTGTGTCGAGCGGCGGTACATGAACGTCAATTGCGGCAACTGGTAGAAGTGGCCGTAATTGAAAAACACTTTGGCCTTATCCGAAATCGGATAGGAGAAAGCAATGCGGGGAGCAAATTTGTCACGGTAGTCTTCGGACACGACGCGCGTTCCGAATTCATCTCCCAGGTTCTCCGCCGTCAGATCCGCATTGTCCGACTGGATGAAGTAGTCGTAGCGGAAACCGAGGTTGGCGACCATCTGGCCGTATTCCATCTTGTCGCGGATATAGAAGGCGCCGGACGACGGCTTCTGTTCGTAGAAGTCGCGCAACTCGCCCCGGCCCGGGAACGGACCGCCATCGGATTCCTGAGTGTACTCAATGTACGGCTTCAACAGGTCACCGAGGCTCAGGTCATGCTGTGAGAATTTGAATCCGACCTTAACTTCGTGCTCGCGACGCACCTGGCTGGTCAGATCCATGTCGATCGTGGTCGTGGTAATATCTCGCTCGTGCCACAACGCGTCCTGATCCCACCCACGATCATAAAAGTCGTCGGCGCGATCGCGGATGCCGTTGCCATTCACGTCGTTAAACGGTTCACCGACGTCGTAATCGTTGTCGATCGTTGAGAATGATCCCGACGGGATCGCACCACCCAGGTCGAACACGCCATTGCTGTTGAGATCCTCGAACGGCACCCCCGGAACCCAAGGATCGTTCGGACCCTGATGTTGCCCGTCGCCGGACAAGTCGGTAAACGGCTCGCCATAACCACCGAGGGGAGTCCGAATCGTGTCGTCATAAACGCCGTTCTTGTTGATATCGACGAACGGTTCACCGACCGAACGGTCGCCATCGATGAAGGATTCAGGTATATCGTTCGATGTGGGGCCGAAGACGTCGCGTTCACGCTCGGGATCGTAGACGCCGTTGAGATTGCCGTCGAGTTCAAGATTATCGCCGGCATCCCACACATTGTTGTCGTTTGCGTCTTCAAAGAATTCGCCCTGATCGATCTCATAAATGCCGTTGCCGTTGAAATCGTAAAGGGGAATATCAATGCCCGGCGTGTACACGCCGTCGCCGTCATCGTCGACAAACTCGCTGCTGTTGCGGAAGCCATCGGGATAGACGTCGACGAACGCCTCGGGTGCGTCGTAACGCCCATTGCTGTTGATGTCAACGTAGTGGTCCGCCTCGTCGGCGAACAAGAACTGATCGGGATTGTATGTGCCGCCGGGTGTGCGCGGATCGCCCGGCTTAGACTGGTAATTCCGGTGGAATCGCGATACAATGACCTGATAGAATGTCGACGGGCTCAAGTTATGCACCCACGTCAGACTGAACCGGTCATTGAGATCCTCAATCCACGGCAGCGTGTTGGGTGTGTATCGATACGCCCAGCTCCAGCCCATGCGGCGCTCATAGGACCGCTTTAGAATTCCTGTCAACCGAATGTCCGGACTCACACGGTAGGTCAGCTTGAGACCCAGATTACCCGAATTCTCCTGACGATCCCTCACCTTAAAGCCGAGGAACTTCACTTCGCGAAACTGCGCCGGCTCGACCGGGGTTGTGTAATCGTTGATCGGAGTGTAGGAGTCCGAACGGTCAAAGTCGGCGTTGACGAAATACGTCAGTTTATCCGATGGCCCGCCAAGCCCCAGCGCCGGCAACAATTGCGTGGAAAGCAGCAACTCGGGGCCGCCGAGCGTGAATTCAAGCCGGTTGTAGTTGAACGAGTACGTGTTGAGGGACTCGGTGCCCAAGTTGTCGGTGAAGTACTCAATATGGCCCTGTGTGCGTTGGCTGCCCGACTTCGTCGATACGTTAATGATACCGGATGTCGCTTCACCATATTCGGCCGACCAGCCGCCTTTAATCACCGACACATTCTCGATTTCTGTACCCGACAAGTTCAGCGACTCGGTCGGTCCACGGCCACCGAGCGGGTCTTTCATCGATACACCGTCGACGGTGTACAGAACTTCTTCGGCGCGTCCACCACGAATGTAGAAACGGTCCTGCCGAACCGTGATACCAACCTGCGTCTTGAGAATGTCAGACACGTTCGTCACCGGCAGCGTTTTAATCTTCTCCGCGCTCACATCGCGCTTGGTGGTTGCCTCGTCCATCTGAATCAACTCGCGCTCGCGGACCACTTCGATCGCGTCCAGCTCGATCGTGCTCTCCTCCAGCTCAAGATTGATGGATGTTGTTTGGTTCGGCCGCACAACCACGTTGCTCATGACCACCGGCGTGTGGCCAACCAGTTGCGCGCGAACGCTGTGCTCGCCCGGCGGAACGGCCAGAATCTGGAATTTCCCATCAATGTCGGTGAGTGCCCCCATTGTGGTACCGTCAACTCGAACGGCGGCGCCGATAATGGGCTCTTTGGTGTTATTGTTGACCACCGTACCGGCAATCTTGCCGGTCTGAGCAAATGCAGATCCCGTAACCAGCATTGAGCAAAGGATCAGGAAGAGACTTGCGAGCCCTACCGTGGAGATCCGTCTCGCATTACTCATTGTTAAAGCCTCCCTGGTAACGATCAGTGTGGACGAACGCGTGAAACCCGCGACGCGAATTATCGTAAGAGCAAATGATAGCCATGTTGGTCCAACTCGTTGATGCCACGCATGTTCGCACGGAACATAAAGGCCAAGAATGGGCGCCCTTCAGGCCCTAAGTCAAGCGAAAACCCCGGTCCGCGATGCCGCAATCACGTTGCGGGATCGCCGCAACGTCTGGTTCTGTCAAATTCGTAATCACATCTACTCACTCACCACATCAAACTACCAACGCCATAACCCATTATTCCCGCCCAATCGTCGTTTTTTGGGCGAGATTAACGTTGCCGATGATAGTCAACTTGTTCCCATTTGCCTAACTGATTACTGACGGCTGTGTCGAAATCACGATCCGGGGTCCATCCCGACAGGTCCACATTCAGGTGTTCTCTCAGCCCTGATCGGAGCACCGATTCCAGCGTTTCTGGTGACCGGCCCTCCAGGCTTGACACACCTGTTGTATCCCACCACCGCGAGCCCCCGGGATCGCCATCCGTCTCCGGCCAAAATCGATCCTCCGGCCGCGGGGCCTTAAAGTACAGTGTCCCATGCTGTAGACAGGCATTTGGGAGCATCAATTGTGCGGCCGCGACCGCCTTCCGGCCATCAATGATGATTTCGTGACGCGTCAAGGAATGCTCACAGAGCCCGTGCGCGGACGCCCGTGGCGCACCACTCTTCTGCGCCGCGCCCATATAAAGTACTGGTTGACAACCCACTGACTCCAGCCCATGACGAAACCCCATCATGACCATCCGAAATGCTGTTTGGAATCCAAAGGAGCCATGCGCCAGAATGGAGTCCTTCGACAGAGCCACCGCATAATTCAACTCACGGTGATGCAGTAGCGCTCCTCCTCCGGTTACCCGGCGCGACCACTCCCAACCTCGCAATTCGAGCAGATTTTCGCTCAAAACCGAACGGAATCGCTGATGGCGACCGATCGTCACCGCCGAAGGAGACATCTGATAAAACCGGACGGCCGCATAGAGAGTCCCCTCAGCGCACCATCTGGCCAGTGTGGCATCGATGGCCATTTGCTCTTTCACCGGTACGTCAATGCGTGGAATGTAGCTCCATGCCAAGGTGGACATAACACGCCAATGTAGTACATGCGCGAAGCCCTGGGGAGGCAAATGCGCGCTTTAGAGCGATTGTCAGATTTTCTGTCCGATTGAGAAGAAGTGAGACTTGGTACTTGTATATTCACGTTCGGGTGCCACGGGCCTTTAGGGGCGTGGTTCCACGTTCACACGGTCCCGGTTCACGGGCCTAAAGGGCGTGTTGCAAAACCCGCAGAGGATCAGAGCCTTCGGGAGGGCGAGCCTCCCGGCGAGCCGCAACGGCATGTTCCACGCGGCGGCTCGGCGGGAGCCTCGCCCGCCCCAGTCTGGGATGATAATGGTCAGCAGGTTTTTCAACACGCCCCTAACCCGGATATTTCACAAGCCCCACGGACAATCTCCGGTAACACGTTAACCCACTATAACTTGCGTATCGGAAAAGCTCGCCTTGGGCGGTTACACTTTGTCCCCCGAATTCTCGGATGCGACGCGAGGACACACTACAACTCCGATCAATCAACCGTTTGGACCACAGTAAATTGTGGGGAATCTCGTGCGCCGCATCTAACGAAATGGTCAACTCTGGTGCAGGATCCGGGCTAAAGGCCCGTGGCACCCGAATGGAAACGGAAAGTACTTCTGACAATCGCCTTAAGGCTCCGCCCACAAAATATCGTGGGACCGCAATCGGCCTCGCGATCTGATGTCACTCCGTATTGTGGGTATTAGCGGGACCGGCGAACGCCGTGCTGCTTCATTTTGAGTCGTAGTGTGGATTCCGGGATGCCGAGTAGTGCGGCCGCATGCTTCTTCACACCCTCGGATTCGGCCAAAGCACGTGCGATATATCGTTGTTCGATTTGTGCCAGGTGATCGTAGAGCTGAAAGTCCTCCGGGATCTCCTGCTTCGTCGAACGCGCCAACTCTTCGGGATGTTCGAAGAATTTCCGTGACAGCCGGTCGACTCCAACGTCTTCATTCGGTGCGGACAGCAACACGATCTTGCGAATCTCGTTTTCCAACTCGCGGACATTGCCCGGCCAGTGATACGAGCACATCACGCGCACGGTCTCAGGCGATAAGGTCACTTGTCGTCCAGCCTCTTCCCTGACCTTGGCCATGAAATGATCAATCAGAAGCGGGATGTCTTCGGTCCGGTCACGGAGTGGTGGAAGTGTAAAGGTCACCGGAGACAGCCGATAATACAGATCCTGCCGGAACGTACCGCGCGCCACCTCACCGGAGAGGTCGCGATTGGTAGCGGAGATAACGCGCACGTCCACACGACGCGGCTTGGTATCGCCCAGTCGTGTCAGTTCCTTCGTCTCAAGAAGACGTAAGAGTTTGACTTGAACCGACAACGGCATCTCGCCGATTTCATCGAGGAAGAACGTTCCACTACTGGCTTCTTCGAATAAACCACTCTTGTCACGATCGGCGCCGGTGTACGCTCCCTTGCGAACACCGAACAGTTCGCTTTCCAACAGCGATTCCGGAAGCGCCGCACAATTGACAGAGACGAAACGGTGGTCGCGTCGCACACTACTATAGTGAATCGCTTTGGCCAGCAGGTCCTTCCCGGTGCCAGTCTCCCCCTGGAGCAGTACCGATACATCGGCGTCGACGATGAGACGCGTGCGGGAGAGCACCGTGCGGAAATCGGCGTTCTGCGTAATGATGCTCGGAAAATCCGATTCGCGTGCCAGTTGATCGCGCAGTCGCTGGACATCGCGGAACAGCCCTTTGGAGCGCATCCGGGTGGAATGCCAGGCGATGATCTCGGCAAATGCGACGGCAAAATCAATATCACGCGCCCGGAAGTCGCGACCGGGCTCGTAGTCGTCGGTGCGCAAATCGGCGTAGAGTAAACCCGTGGAGCCGGGCCCCAACTCGATCGGCACGGAGATGATCGATCGGGGCTCCTGTCCGTCGTCGTCGCGCAACGCCGCCGCCAAATCGGGAATGCGGTGCACGGCCCAATAAATCCGCGGCTCGTCGACGACGAGGTGCCGTTGGTAAGAATTCGCGGCAAAGGCCGCGATGCGGTCGGCGAAGCTGTCATCAGCCCCGTGCACAACCAGTGGCTGGCCGGAACGCTTGCCGTCGGCCATGACCTCTACGAGTACGACGCGAGACGCGTGTAACCGGTCGCGATAAAACTCAATGGCACCGATCAGAGCATGATCGTCATCGCCTGTCTCGCCGGGCCCCAACGCGATCCCACCCAACCGGAATTCGTTCTCCGTCGACCGCGCACGAGAGGCACACCGCTGGGCGATGGCGTGGAGAATCTCGGGTCCACGATCAATGACCGTATTGGGAGAGTCTGAATCCACAAGGCGACAGGCAATCTCCAGCGCTCGATCCACGTGGCCCGACCGCTGATGCGCATCCACCAGCATCCAGTGGACATCTATCAGTTGCTCGGTTGCCCCGAGTCGAGTCAACCGCTGCGCCGCAGATTCCAAAGCGCCGACAACCGCTTCACCCTCCTGCGGCTGAACACGATCTAAGACCTCCGCTTTGGCCACATCACAACGAGCCAGTTCATATGGATCGCCAACCAACTCCAAACATTCGATGGCCTTTTCCAAGTGGGCCAGCGCTTCATCAGGCTGTCCTAACTCAGCCAACGACCGCGCGCGGACGCGATACAAACTTCCCACTTCGGACCGTTCGCCGATGGCGATGGCGACTTCCAGCCCTTCCTCAGCCAGCCGGTCGCATTGTGGCCAATCACCCAGTGCCGCCTCGCACTCGGCCAACCCGCGCAAGGACTGCGATACCAGATCATTCTCGGCACTGAGACGACGACCGATATTCAGTGACCGGCGAAATGCCTCTTTCGCCTGAATCCAATGCCGTTGTTCAAAGTGCCACCAGCCGGCATACTCGTGGTAGATGGATCGCTCACGCGTCAGTCCGGCACTCTCGATGTAGACTAAAGCACTCTCCAGATGTTCGGCAGCGGTCGCGAAATCGTGTTTCAGTGTCGCCAGAAAAGACAATGACAGAAGGTTGCGGGCAGATGAGGGCGTGTTGTTCGAATCCTCGGCGCACGTCAAAGCCCTGGTCAGAACGACTTCGGCATCCTCCCATTTGCCAACCAGCAAATGAATCCGGCCCAGGTTGCCCAGCAGCCGGGCCTCGCCCGCCTGATCGGAGAGGCGACGGTACAGATCAATGCCATCGTCGAGGTGTTCTACTGCCGCACCGTATTCGCCACGGACAAAGTGAATGCGTGCAAGCTGGTTGTATGATCGCGCCATGCCCTCGACGTCGCCCAGACGACGGTAAGCGCCCAAGGCATCTCGCGAGTGAATGCGGGCGTTCTTCGTATCACCCAAGCCCAGATAGGCCCGCCCCAAAACACTCTGAGCCAAACCTATCCGTTCGTTGTCCGGAGTCAGTTGAAACGATTCGTATGCCTGCCGTCCCAAGTCGACAGCCTCTGTATAATGACCCAGCTCGACCGCACACTGGGCGCGCAGCAGTGCCCATTCGCCTCGCACCGGCGCCGCGTCATCGATCGCTGACTCGAGGACACTCAGCGCCTCGTAAGCTGCCGACCAGTTCCGTTGCTCAATCAGACCCTGAATCCTGGGGAAGGCCTGAAGCAACGGTCCAGCGTGATGGTGAGGAAGGGGTTTCATCGACTGGATCGCTAACCCTGATTACATTCGGTCACTCATTTGACGCGCCTCGCTTCGTACTTGGTATCCACGAGTCGCATGCGCTTCACCTCAGTCTCAATGGATTTCCACAGATGATGGAGCACCGACGTCAGCCAACCCGAGTAGGGTCCATAGACAGCCGAACTCATCATAATCTCGTTTTCGGGATTCGGCTGACACTCCGACTCTTGTGGCTCGGCTTCATCGTCGGGTGGTGTCGTGTCCTGACCGCCTGTGTCATCATCCCATGGATGTCCATCTCCTCCATCGGTTTTCACCGCGTCGCGGTTATTAGAATCCGGCCCGCCCGCAATGGATACAGGGATGGAGACAAACACCATGACCAAGGCCATCAGAATGGCGATGATTGCCTTCCGGTGTGACATTCCACGTGCCTCCTTAAAGCACCCTCTTCTCGACATTACCTAAACAAGTCTAATCGGAGCCAGTCTGTTCCGCTTACGAAGTGAGGATTTGCGTTTAAAAGACCATCGTGTGTTGCACGGACCGCCCTGACTGGCACCGCATCGTCTTCATAAGCAATTACGTTCTATCATGAAGTTTGTCAAGCGCTTTGACCGGAAAACGCTCGGTTCTGCGTCGCAAAGTTTGCGCCAAGCAACTCTCGCGCCACACGGGCTGTACAGGCCCGATGAGATCAATTCTGACCTCTCCCCGGTATCGGTGATCGGAACCCTGAGTATGGGATCAAATCCATATCCATCGGGCTCATTTTGACCATGGAGACGGCTCCCGTCGGCTTTCGACATTTAATTAAGTCATTGTTATTAAGCGACTTGCGATTGCGCGCGAGCCCCTCGAAGGCACAATTGGCATCTCCCTTGCACCAAGTGACGGCGAAGTTTGCCAACAAACGTGCCTTGGGGGGGCCATGCACGCGCACTGTTCATCAAACACAACGAGCATCTCTGGAAATCTGCCATCTCGGCTGATTGCCACCGGGCTCATCTCGTTGATGATCGGTGCCGGTTGCGGTTTGGAGAGCCCCAAGGCACCGACGTGGTCGGCTGAATTCCGGGTGCCACTGGCCACACGGGCAATGGACATTCCTTACATGGTCGAGCACATCGACGTGGACGAATTGCAATGGTCGGAAGAGGCGGGTGTAACGTTCCATATCGACCGCATTCTTGACAGTGTATTCGTGAACGACAATCTCAGGGTCGCGCCCATTTCGACGAGTGCTGCTGTACCGCTGGAAGGCGTGCGTCTGGCAACAAGTGCAACGACATCGCGAACACTGGCGCTTGAGGAACTCTATGCGGGTGCATTGGGATTCATCGCGGCCTTCTCTGGTGAGACGCGGCAGGCGCTCCCGCAAGTCGCCGATTTTCAAACCGCAGAGGTCGTTGAGGGAGACCTGGCGGTCACCGTCATCAATGATCTTGGATTGACACTCGACTCTGTCTCTGTTTCGCTGTTCAACGTCGACGAGTCCGAAGCCTTTGTCACCGTACCTGTTGGCGGACCCATCCCGACGGGATCGACATCGTCAACGAATGCATCGCTCCCGGCAGGAACCATCGGGTCATACTGGGATGTCGAAATGGCATTCTATACACCCGGCGGCACGGTATTCACCGCCGACGACAAGTCGGTGACCGTCATCGCGGAACTCCCGAACGGAATTCAGATCAGTTCCGGAACCGGGGTGGTATCGGCGTTCGACTATGCCTCGCGCGACTCATTTACTATTTCATCCGAGCATAGCATCCACGAGGCCCTGTTTTCAGATGGTGAGTTGTCCGTTCATTGGGAGAACAATTCACCTCTTCCTCTGACCGTCAACTGGAACACTGAAGATATCACCGATGGCGCGGTGTCTCTCGGTGGCCAGGTCACAATTCCGGCACAGACGGAACACGTTCAGACTTACACGCTCGATGGGTACACGGCCAATCTCGATGCGCATCAGTCACAGGTCGTTTTGGACGCGTCGGTATCATCACCGGGGTCGGCCGGCAGCCTGGTCGACATCAACGCGGAAGCCGGACTGGTCGTGGAGGCGCGTTTTGATGGCATCGTGCTGTCTTCGGGAACGTTGGTGCTCGCGCCAACCACTCAACACATCCCGGCATTGAATGCCGATGTCGATTGGCCGAACGGACTCGAATCGATTGGATTGGCCGAGGGCTCCGCGCGTATCGAAATCACCTCATCTCTGCCTTGGCCAGCCACGGTGTCGGGACGCATCGACGTTCCGGGTGGCGAGGGGATTGCATTCAACGGCGTTGTCGATGCCGCAGACGAATACTCCGCTTCAGTGTCATCAATTGACGTTGGACCGGTGGATGCGCTGCTGAATCCACTCCCCCAGACCTTGGTGGTCACCGGCGTTGCCACCTATGGCGATGGAATGACCGCGGCGTCGGTCAGCAATGTGGATTACATGGTCGCCCGCGTTGTCTTTGATGCGCCGGCCAACCTTCTGATCGAATCAGCCACTGTGGACAGCGATCCCGTACCGGTCGAATTGGCGGAAGATGAAGACGATAACTTAGACGGCCGCTTCCTCGGCGGTGAAATCACCATCGACGTTGCGAATCATCTTCCTCTTGGCGGCGAGATTCTCATTTCGATTGCGTCGGACTCGCTGACACTGGCGACGAATCCGGAACTTATCCTGGGGCCCTCGCAAATCGCTCCGGCGAGCACCAACGGAAACGGAGAGGCCGTGGAGGCGACGGAGTCGCAACTCACATTCACCCTTGATGAAAATGATGTAGCGCTGTTTGAGCGCGATTCGATCTGGGTCAGCGAACGTCTCATCCTGAACGGGCCGGGTGAAGGACTTCCGGCACGTATCGCGGTGTCGGACTATATCAATTGGACCGCCTCGGCGGTGCTCAGCACACGTCTGGGAGACCGCGACAATGGGGAGGACCTCCGATGATAGGCTCGCACACCATCGCGGCATCTCGTCGCGCTGTCTTCGGTATCATCACGATTGGTGTCGTCGTCGCGCTTTCACCGCAGGCACTAGCCGGCTGGACTCCGCAGTTGGTCGCCACCGCCGGTGCATCACGCGCCTTCGGTCAGGGACTGGAAGCCGCCTTCACCAACCCGGCGTTCCTCGGTGTCACACCAGTACACGGGACCCAACTGCGTCTCGTTGGCGTCGGCGCCGGGGTGGCCAGCAACGGACTGGGGTGGGATGATTATCGCACATACAATGGAGCCACACTCAGCGACAGCGACAAGAACGACATCCTCCGCCGCATTCCCGTCGCGGGCATGCAGATGACGGCCGATGCCGGCGCCACTGCCATGGCCATTCGTCGTGGTCGTCTCAGTGTGCGCGTTGATGGCTCGGCAACGGGTGGCGGACGACTCGACCGCGACGCTGTCGAACTGATCTTCTTTGGAAATGCCGAGCAGCCGGACTGGACGTTTGATGATTCCGATGCCGAGGGACTGGCCACGTGGAATCTGCGAGTTGCCTATGGCTTGCCTGTCGGTCGTCTCTTTGGCCGTCCTGTCTTCGCCGGCGCCAGTGTCGCTTATGTTCGAGGACTGTACTACGGACGCGCCGAGGAAGCGCGTGCCGACCTGCGGACGGCCCACACCGGTCTAACCGGATCGGCTACCGGCGACGTGTACAGTGCTGAAGGTGGCAGCGGAGTCGGCGTGAATTTGGGGATGGCGGTTGATCTGGGATACCGCTGGACCGCCGGCCTGTCGGTCGAAAATGTGGTTCACACGGTTCAGTGGTCGCATAACGCGGAAGTCACGCGCTACTATCTTCAATTCGACGATCTCACCGTCGACAACTTCGAGGATTCACTCTGGGTTGCCAACGAGATACAGGAATCGCTCCACGGGTTCCGTCGTGGCTTGCCCGCTCGCGTGCGCGTGAGTGTCGGACACAGTACGCCGCGCTGGCGTTTCGGTACAGCCATCTCGGTCGATGCTGAGGATCGTCTGTCGTACTCAACCACGCCCGTGCTCTCAGCAGGCATCGAGCACGACCTCCTCTCCTTCCTGCCGGTCCGTCTGGGCGCCGCCCTCGGCGGTGTTTCCGGACCAGCGTTTGGCTGGGGCGGCGGTCTGCGCTTTTGGCGGACCGAAATGAATGTTGGCTTTCGAATTGATCGCGGCTTTTGGCTGGGACAGGGAAGCGGCCTCACGGTAGCGATGGCACTGGATCTTTCACTCTGATCAAGGAGTTGATACCGATGCGAAACGGATACCTCAACGTTGTGGGAGTCATTCTCGGCGTATTTCTGATCGGCCTCTCCGGCCGATTGTTCGACGCCGACGCTTGTTCTGCGCATCCGGACATTGTGAAAACGTCTCCGGCGCTGGCCGCGGGCGCCGAAGTGTATAATGAATATCTCGCGGCATTCGCCGAGCGCGGAATCAATCGCAAGGGTCCGGGGCTGGCAGCCGGCGCTCAGCTATCGGGCAACTTCAACATGCTCGTGGTCTGTGTCGAGTTTTCCGACCACGCGTCATCGGTACCCGCCAGCGATTTCGATGATCTCGTGTTCGCATCATCGGGAACGTCGGTGCGCACATACTACGAGGAAGTATCGTACGGGACCTTCCACATCGTAGCGGTCGATCTACCGTCCACGATCGGCTGGCAGACGGCGCCACAAACATACGCCTACTACGTAAACGGCGCGTATGGTTTCGGAAGCTACCCGAATAACACCCAAAAACTGGTCGAGGACCTCATCGCATTGATCGATCCGGTTGTCGACTTCTCGGACTACGATAACGACCTCAATGGTTACATGGATGGGTTGATCGTTGTCCATACGGGGACCGGTGCAGAATTGAGTGGTGACGTCGACGACATCTGGTCGCACAAATGGGGCATTTCGCCGGACCTGCGCGATGGCGTGTGGGTCAGCGACTTCAGTATTCAGCCGGAATACTGGCTGTCACCGGGTGACATCACGATCGGTGTTTACTGCCACGAAATCGGACACGTTTTCGGGCTCCCCGATTTGTACGACATCGATGGCAGTTCACGCGGTATCGGACGCTGGTCATTGATGGCCAACGGCTCGTGGAATGGTTCGCTGGGAGCGTCGCCGGCCCACTTCGATGCCTGGTGCCGCAAAGAACTCGGCTTCGTAACGCCCACGGTGGTATCGGGTGGCATGTCGCAGGTGGACATCCCGGCGGTCGAAAACTCGCCGACCATCTTCCGGTTGTGGGAAGAGGGCGCCGGCGGCGATGAATATTTCCTCATTGAGAACCGGCAAAAGACCGGGTTCGATGCGGCCCTGCCGAGTTCAGGACTCCTGATCTGGCACTGCGACGACACACGCACCAACAATACCAAGGAATGGTATCCCGGCCACACGTCGAATGGGAACTTCTGGGTGGCGCTCGAACAAGCCGATGGGCTCTGGGAAATGGAAAAGAACATCGATTACGGCGACTCGGGCGATCCCTATCCGGGCAGCACCAACCAGACATTCTTCTCAGCGGCAACAACGCCATCGTCTGACGCCTATTCCGGCAGCCAGACGTTCGTCACGATCACTGATATTTCACCGTCAGCGGATACGATGACGGCTGACTTTGCCGTCAGTCTCGAAACAGGGGTTCGAGACGGCTGGGATTGGACAACCGCGGTTCCGGATCAGAACATCATCAACCATCCGAATCCGTTCAATCCGACGACGCGCATCAGTTACACACTGGATCGGCCCGGCCAGGTGAATCTCGACATCTACGACGTCCTGGGCCGTCACGTTCGCAGCATCGTCAGCACAAACAGCGAAGCCGGCGCCTTTTCCGCCGAATGGGACGGGCAAGATGACCACGGTCGTTCCGTGGCATCGGGCGTGTACTTCGCCCGTTTGACGACCGGTTACTCACAAAGCTCGCATAAGATGGTCTTAGTTCGATAACACAGTGGAAACCAGTACGCCCGCATAGCAGAGGCGACGAAGGAGGAGGGACAGTCATGAAGAAAACCATCATCACACTGATCGGTGTGGCCGCACTGGCGCTGGTCGTGACCGGCTGCGGCACCGAGTCATCGGTCGAACCGACACAGGTAGTCCCGGTTGGCCTGACGGTTGAATTCGATCTGGAGACACCCAACGGGACCATCCCCGGCGACATCGACATTCAACACAACTCGCGACCGTCCGGCGGTCCGGACTCGATCACCGTGGAATCGGGACTCGTCATGCTGCGGACCATCCGTCTGCACGAAACACCGGTCTCGGTGGTTGATACGAATGTCACGGCGGCCGACGAAGATCGCGACATGACCGACGCGTCAGTGCGTTACCACGGGCCGGTGATCGCACAGGTTGGTCACACCGGACTCGACATTGGGAACATCAATGTGCCGGTCGGCAACTACCAGCAATTGACTTTTGTTCTCCAGAAGGCGCGCGCCTCCGACGACTTGAGCACTTACGACGATTTGTTGGGATCGTCGGTGCTGGTCGAAGGCAAGGTCTGGCACGGCTCAGTCGGGCGATCGTTTGTCTTCGAAACCGACTACACATCGCAGATCGCCGTCGACGGGAAATTCACGGTGAGCGAAGATATGACCGAGAGTTTGTCGCTGATCTTTGAGGCCGGCCAGTGGTTCCACAACGGCAGCCGGTGGCTCAATCCGGACGATCCCGCTGACCGTTCACAGATTCTGCGCAGCCTCCGCCGCAACATATCCGGCGGAATCGGGGTTAACTAAAACGGGTAACTTGAAATAACGAATCGCCTGAATGTGGGGGCGGGAGGTCGGGGGAACGTTTTGCCCCCCCCAAAGCAAGTACCCGGGCCGACCCCCCCAAACTCTAACGGGGCATCCCTGTAAATAAGGGATGCCCCGCGTGTATGTCCGGCTTCTTTCGCGTTGTCATTTTCCAACCAGAACATGCTCTATCGCAATGGTCAGAAGAACTGTCCGATTTCAGCGTGCCGTCACGCGTCCTCGCGTGACGGCTATCTCCCCTACCGACAAGGCGTCACCCGGGGGCGGGCAACGCCACATAGGACCACCGTGTTCGCTTCAAACGGACAATACGTCTGACAATCGCTCTAATTGTCAACTTGATGCTGTTGTGTGGCGGCCGCCCACGTTAGTATAATTGATGAGGTGTGAGCCGAGATCGTGTTCTGTGGCTGCACCTTCGGGATGAAACCTATGGATTTGCGTGAAACCACCGTCTCCGTGATGCCCAAGGCCGCCATCCGTTTATTCAGCGGGCCATACATCGCCGGGGATTCGCTAGAGGCCGGTATGGAACGGGCGGAGCACTTCGCAAAGCAGAAAATAGCGTCGTCGCTCGACGTTTTGGGTGAGGACGCCGCGACACCGCAGGACATCTCCGAGTACATCTCTTTGTATGAACGACTGATCGATGCGGTCACCACTAATCAGTTGTTTCGTGCACTGCCGGAGCCGTTGCGTCCATCGATCAGCCTGAAGCCCTCGTCGTTTGTGATCGCACCCAAAGACGACAACGGGATGGTCATCAGCCCCGGCGATATCGACTGGCGCAGTTGTGAAGCCGCCGTCGAAACGGTGGTCGATTACGGCGCCGCTCAGGGCATCCGCATGACCATCGACATGGAAAACCATCAATGGACCGATTTGACCCTCGATGTCCATCACCACCTGTTTCAGAAGCATGGTGCCATGGTCGGTACCGTCTTGCAGTCGCGGCTGTTTCGGACAAAGGACGACGTCGATCAGTTGCCGGACGGTTGTCGCATTCGACTGTGTATCGGGATTTACGACGAGCCGGAGACCATTGCGCTGCAAGACATCAATGAAATGAAGAATCGGATGATCCCATTGTCACGGCGGATGTTCGAGAAGAATATCTTCGTCGAGTTTGCCACCCACGAAAACTGGCTGATCAATCGCTTCTTCTCGGAACTGATTGTCCCCCTGCACATCACGCCGGACCGTTTTGAAACCCAGACGCTCCTTGGCGTCCCACGGCAAAAACTCATCAGCCAGTTGGTGTCAGGCGAGTATTTCCGCAACATGCCGGGCGTGAACGGCGACACAGTCGAGCTCAACAACGGCGTCATCCATCGCTTATATGTGCCCTTTGCCGAGCACTGGGACAAAGCGATTGCCTACTGCCGCCGTCGGCTGATTCACAGTCCCAATCTCTTTTGGACGGGATTTGTCAACGCTCCGCGAGTCTTGTACTACTCTTTGTTCAACAAGTAGAATCGCGGCGCGAGTCGGGCTTCATGTTGAACCCGTGCTCTTCCTCGTCGAGCTCCGTCAATAGTTCGGGTGGCGGCGCTGGGTACCGGAATGACAGCAGGACGGATCCGCCGAGAAGCAAAATGACAACACTGAGTGAGATTCCGATCGGGACGTGATACCATCCCGAAATCAACATCTTACATCCCACAAAGACCAGCACCAGCCCCAGGCCATATTTGAGAAACCGGAACTTGTCCATGATGCCCGCCAACAGCATGAACAGTGCACGCAGACCCAGGATAGCAAAGATGTTTGACGTGTAGACAATAAAGGGATCGTGGGTGACACCGAAGATGGCCGGAATCGAATCGACAGCGAACACGACATCGGTCGCCTCCACAACAACTAATACCGCGAACAACGGCGTTGCGAGCCGTTTGCCCGCTTCTTTCACGAAGAATTTCGGGCCACGGTAGTCGGACGTCATCGGCACAACCCGCCGCAGCAGCTTCAGCGCCGGATTGCGTTCGGGATGTACCTCCACCTCATCCTGAATGACAAGTTTGACTCCCGTGAAAACGAGAAATGCACCAAAAATGTAGATCACCCAATGGAATTCGGCGATAAGAGTAGCACCGACCAGAATGAATATACCACGCAAGATGATCGCACCCAGAATGCCAAAAAACAGCACGCGGTGTCGCAGTTCCTTGGGAACATGGAAGTACCTGAAGAGGACAAGGAAGACGAAGATGTTGTCGATGCTCAGCGCTTTCTCGATCAGATATCCGGTGGTGAATTCGAACGCTTTGGCAGAGCCAAATTCAAAATAGACGAACACATTGAATGCGGCTGCCAGCACAATCCAGAAGATCGTCCAGAGGGTCGCTTCACCGGTCTTGACCTCGTGGGGTTTTCGATGAAATACGAACAGATCGAGCAGCAGGAGAATCAGAACGACGAAGAGGAATCCGATCCAGAAGATAGGGTTGTCTGTCGTCATCGGTCGTCAGTCTCGCAGCGTTCAATAGATACTGGTCATCGCCAAATGGCCGCCGGCGGCGGCCACAGTTCGGAGAGAATAAGGACTTTGAAGAGATTGCGCCAGACGATACAGGAAGTTAATGCAACGAACTGAGCTGTAAAACGGCGTGCCTTCAAGTGCACGCCCCTGAAATGGGATACCTTAGGGGCACGGGAATTGAGGATGCCTCCGCGTCGCCGAGGGTACAGACAGGAATGCCTGTACCACTGAAATGCAGCGGCCTCATGAACGGCAGCTATCAAACTGACCGCATGAAATCCGGAATCACATCAAGCGTGATACGCCGGGATCATCGTCTTCACCAACGGCATGATTCGCTTGGCGACACCTTCGAGCAGCTCGCGATCGGTGTCGCCGAAAGCGTCCGGAATATCCGAATCGATGTCGATCTCACCCAGACATTGGTCGCCGTCCATGATCGGCACGACGATTTCCGATTTCGTCTCCAGCGAACAGGCGAGGTAGCGTGGATCGGCGTTAACATCGGGTACAATCACTGTCTCTTTTTGCGATGCGGCCGCGCCGCAGATCCCCTGATCGACAGGAATGCGCGTATGCGGCGACGGTTTGCCCCGGAACGGGCCCAAAAACAGTTCATTCTTCTTGAGCAAATACACTCCGACCCAGTTGTAATGTGGGACATGCTCGTGCAGCAACGCCACCACGCGATCGAGGCACTTCTGTGCCGAATCCGAGCACTTGACCAGATGATCCACCTGCTCAAGCATCTCTTTAATGTGCACTTTCAGACTCGAAGGCGTCGTCATGACTCTCCTCCATCCAGTGTCTGTTCAGGTACACGTGACTGTCATCGTGTCTCTTCTTCAACGGCATCACGGACAGCTTGAATTGACTCCATCGGTACTGTGACGGGCACCGCGCATCCCGGTCCGACGGCGAACGGCAACCGCCGGTGACTGTCGACGAGCCGCTTGGTTTTTTCACGCAGCAGGTCCTGCGAATCGTCAACCAAATCGGTGCTGTGCGCAATCCCGCCCATGACCGGACGGCGCAGCACTTCATAACCGTCGCCCAGCGTCATATTGGTTGGATCCGACGCATCCCAATTGGTCAGCGCCGCATCCAAGTCTGCGTACTCCTTAAGATAATTGTTCGAGGCGCAAACATGAAGCACATTAAACGCATCGTCGCCGGCGGCCGCATAGACCGCGCGGTCGAAATCGAGCCCGAAACGCCGGGTTTCCTCGACCGTAAGGATGTCGGCGGAGGCCCATTGGGTGGTGGCGAAGAACACGCCATCGGCGCCGGCATTGCGCATCTCAGGGACCAGTTGAATGAGAGTCTGCTGAATCTCCCGTAGCGCCTGCATCACCGCGCGCGGCGTCTCGCGGATGTGTTCCACCAGTATGTCATCCGATGGCACCATGTCCCCGGCAATTGAGATCGGGTTGAATAGGGTCATCACAATGCGAAACGGCCTCGGCAGTGCTTTGCGAATTTTTGAGATCGACCGCAACTGCTTGTCAAACTCCGGATGTGTGGGTGGCAGTTGCCTGATCTTGCCCCAGTCATCGATGGTACTGATCGGGAAACTTTTTCGCTGGGGCTTCTGGGTCCCATCAGGGCTATAGGTCATCTTGACGCCCCAAGGCTCGTAGTGGAATGACGCCTTGGGATTGATCTTCAAAAAGTCCCAGTCAAACCGCTTCTGCCAATTGATCATCGACTCGGCAAACTGGTCGGGGTCGTTCTCTTCCATGTAAAAGTGCCGCCACATCGAGATGGGCGGACGGTCGGGTGCGATGCCCTCGCGCAGGGCATCCAATCGTTCGGTATGGTTGAGTTTTTCGGACATGTTCCAATTTACGGATTTCGTGGGTACAGGTCAATCGAGGTCGGGATTTCTCATTGTTGGGCAGATCAAACCGACCGGCATATGGACGGAGCTGTTTATGTGGCGTCACCCGCCCCCGGGTGACGCCTTGCCCATATGGGTGGATTGTGTCCCCGTCAAGCCAGGGCGTAGGTCGGCACTCTGCTATCACACCCAGAAATCTTCAAGTTTGCGATACGACTCCGGGAACTGCCCGGTGAAGCGCAGAAACGCCGGAATCGGATAGCGGACACCGCCTTTGTGTGTGCCTTCGAGGCCGGCGACGAGTTCATCAGCTTTCGACGGTGGAAACGAGAAGGCCATTTCCTCATCGGTGGTGCCGCCGAAGATGCGGTCGCCGTAACAAGGAAGAACAAACTGGCACTCGCCGGATTGCATCGCACCGATCACCAGATCGGCGCAATCGACGCGACCGGCGGTCTGCGACGTCATCGCGCCGCCGCCTTTATAGAGTGCGCCGGTTACCAGACGCATGATCTGGGCGGAGTTGCCGTAAATCACCGCCGCATCCCAGTCGTAGTCGACGCGCGACAGCGGCCCCACGACCAGATAGCGATACTCACCGTATTCGAACCTGGGGATCGACGCTTCGGTCCTCGCCCCAGCTTCGGGCGTTTCGGTGTACATGCCGGCGCAGGCGTGGCCCTCATCGAGAAACGGCACCCGCTTTTCGAAGCCGAAGAAGGCTTTGGTGATTGGACAGGAGATGTCTTCGGTGCCAACGGCCAGAGTCCAGCCGTACCGTCGCGCCAACCCGATGGCCTGGCAGACCGCAGACTCGAAGCCCAAATCCTCTTTGGGCCGCTTGGCCTTTTGGGGGATCGGTTCCCCTTCCTTGAGCATCTTGACGGCCACCGGGAAGGTGGCGGGACGGATGTGCTTTTCAATGATGGCAGCGAATTCAGCGTTATAGCAATTGTCATAAATCCTTTCCGTTTGGATCAGGGTGCCACGGGCCTTGA